>DXDE01000100.1 GCA_019115615.1 Candidatus Agathobaculum merdavium
TTTCTATCCTACGGATACTAACGGAGAGTCGGCCTCTCAAACTGGAATGATATCTCCGTCCGTTTTAATCGCCACAGTTATATTATTGCTCACGGGCGGTTGCGTATTATTCCTAATTCGTAGACGTGTAATCCGCTAGATATTATTGCTCTCAACTTGTCCAGAAACCTGGTTCCGAAATAAGTGGAACCAGGTTTCTGATGTAATATAGGAATGCAGAGAAATGAGTGTGCAATAAAATAAGGCGTCTATTGGATATTGAAAGTTTAGGGCTTGTTTGAAAAATCAGGAGACTTGTTCTAAGTCAACAGAATTGCAATGGCGGCAAGGTGAACGAAGGCCAAGAAGGAGGTGTCCAGCTTGTCGTATCTGGTAGCAATTCTGCGAAACCACTTGATTTTCTGGAAAAAACACTCAATCAGATGCCGCTCCTTGTACAGATACCAGTCTACCGGCCAGGGATTAGACACATTGCTTTGGGGCGGGATCACGTAATTAGCCCCATGCTCTGAGATATATTCCCGAATGGATTGAGCACCATAAGCCCGGTCTGCCAGCACGTTGCTCCCGCGGAGTTCAACGTTTTCCAGCAGTTCTATGGCATGAACACAATCGTTATCATTTCCAGCTGAAAGAAGGAACTCCACTGGGTTGCCCAGTCCATCTACAATGGCATGGAGCTTCGTGTTCAGACCGCCTCTGGTACGGCCAACTGCCTTATCCTCTGTTTTTTCCCCCACCATTGGCGCTTTCGTGTACCTTGATGCAGGTGGAATCTATACTGAGATTTTCCATATCCGCATCCTCAGACAATGCGTGAAGCACGGTTTCCAGTGTTCCATCATCCCGCCATTTGGCGAATCGGGCATACACACTCTGCCAAGGGCCGTAGGCCTCCGGCAGTTCCCGCCATTGGGCACCGCTTCTGGCAATCCAGAGCATCCCGTTCAGCATCGTCCGGTTGTCCTTACGGGGGCGGCCACGCTTCCCGGTTTCTTCCGGCGGCAGAAGACGTCTTACACGTTTCCATTGTTCTGTTGTTAATTCATAGCGTTTCATACCTCTAGTTTCGCATATCTGCTCCTTTTGTGCAACTTTTATTTTTCAAACAAGCCCTAACTCCCATAGCAATGAGCTTGAAATTATTTGAACCATTTCTCGTAGAGAAAAACTTTCAATATCATCATAAGGTAGATCGATAGCCTTTGTACATTTTCATTTGTCGTCAACAAAACACCCTTGGTTTTAAAAAAGAAAAAGTACTGAATCCTTTCGAAATCAGTACTTTTTCTTGGTGCGGATGGGGGGACTTGAACCCCCACGTCCTTGCGAACACTAGCACCTGAAGCTAGCGCGTCTGCCATTCCGCCACATCCGCATATTTGATTTTGGTTGTTTGAAGGTGGTGCGAGTGACGGGACTTGAACCCGTACGTCGATTGACACACGCCCCTCAAACGTGCCTGTCTACCAGTTCCAGCACACTCGCATTCGCTTTCGTATCGAGTCGCCTCACTGTCAGCGACAAATAGTATTATATCTAAGGGGAGGGGCATTGTCAACACATTTTTCAAAAAAAGTCAAAATTTTTTGGGACTGCTTTCGCAGCCCCAAAACTCAAAGCGCAGCGCGCCAGGCAATCAGTTGCGCAGCAATGGAAACGGCAATCTCTGCCGGGGTCTGCGCATGGATAGAAAGACCAATCGGTGTAGTGATGCGTTGGCGCACATCGTCTGAAAAGCCTTCTTGCGCAAGAGAAGAAAACAGGGTTTCGCGCTTGCGGCGGCTGCCCATCAGACCAATGTAGCTTACGGGGGTAGACAGTGCAAAGCGCACTGCATCGGTGTCGCATTCGTGGCCGCGTGTCATGATGCAGAAGGCATCTGCTTCTGTTGGGGATAATGCGCCGGTAAGCACGCTCGCAAGATGGGACAGCGGCGAGACCAGCGCGTATTCCGCGTGGGGAAAGCGTGCGGGAGAACAGAACTCTTCGCGGTCATCCACAACAATATGCCGGAAATCCAGCCGATGCAGCAGGGTACATAGCTCGTACGATACATGCCCGCCCCCGATGACAAACACCCGTCCCGCGTCGCTCAACGGCGTGCACAGCATCTTTTTGCCATCCCGTGATAAAACAGAGGGGTGGGGAGGAAACAAACCATCCTGCGCGACTGTGGGAGCAGAACCATCCAGAGGCAGGCAAAGCCATGCGGTTTTTCTGTCCTGTAAAGAAGCAAGCGCCTTTTGCAGCGGCGCTGGGTCGCACAGGGGAGTGAAAAGCACCTCTGTCGTGCCGCCGCATACCATGCCCAGACTGCCTGCTTTGCGGTTATCCAGTTCAAAGTGCATCAGATGGCCGAGTGTTGGTTGTGCGGCGGCCAGTTCCAGACAGCGATGCTCAAGCAGACCGCCGCCGATCGTGCCGCATAGCAGCCCTTGTGCGCCGGCAAGCATCATCGCGCCTTCTTTGCGTGGCGTTGAGCCGGTTGCATGGGCGACTGACACCAACACGACGGGGCTATCGGATTTGATTTCATGCAAGGCGGTGGTCAGAAGTTGCTCAAACATGGTGTTCCTCCTTAGTGGGTTAGCAGCAATACATTTTCCGGTGCAATACCGATTATATCAGGCAGTGCGGCGGGCTTGCGGTCTTTGGGCATGCGCCACCATAGGGGCGACGTGTTTTCATCCTGCCCGGCGTACCGGAACAGCAAGATCCATTCGAAGGGTTCTTCCAGTTCACCAACCCATTGCACGCTTGCACGGTTGGCAGAGGCACGGGGATGAAAGTAGTGCGCGCGCAAGCCGATGGCGCGCAGATCATCCGGGACGGGCTGCGCCGTGGTGAACCGAAGCCCCCACGCAGAGGCCTCGACGGTTCGCTCGTCTATTTTACGGGCGGGTGAGATGTTTTTGCAGCCGGTCAGGCGTGCGGCGACTTCGCTGCGGGGATCGGCAAAGACGGCTTTGGTTGCATCGCTGCGTACGATGCGGCCGTTTTCCATCACGCATAGCTGGCTGCACAGGTGATAGGCCTCGTCACGACTGTGTGTGACGAGCACGGCCTGCCGTCCGTAGGAGCGCAGCAGGTCGAGGAACTGCGGCTGTAGTTGGTCGCGCAGATGGCTGTCCAGTGCGGAAAACGGCTCGTCGAGCAGTAGCAGGCGCGGCTCGCTTACCAGCATGCGCGCGAGCGCGACGCGCTGCGCCTGTCCGCCGGAGAGCTGCGCCGGACGCAGTTTTTCCAGCCCCTGCAGCTGCATTATTTCCATCATTTCACGCAGGCGGTGTTGTCGCACGGTGGCGTCATGCTCACGGTGCAGGCCGGTCAGGATGTTTCGTTCAACGGTCAGGTGCGGGAACAGGGCGTACTGCTGGAACAGATAGCCGACGCGCCGCTGCTGCGGTTTGAGATTGATGCCGCGAGAGGAATCGAACAGGGTTTCGCCGTCGAGGATGACGCTGCCTTCGTCTGGTGTTTCTACGCCTGCGATACACTTAAGGGTTACGCTTTTACCGCAGCCGGATGCGCCAAGCAAGCCGGTGATTGCATCCTCTGTATCAAAAGCGTTTTCCAGCACGAAATCGCCCAGCCGTTTGCGGATATCTACATGCAGTCTCATACGCGGCGCACCTCCTTCTGGCGGCGCTCCAACAGGTTGACCGTCAGCAATACCGCTGCCGAAATCGCAAGGTTGACCAGCACCCAGAGAAAGGCGTGGTAATCGTCACCCGTGCGCCAAAGCTGATAGACGGTGGTCGAGATGGTCGCGGTCTTACTGGGCGTATAGCCGATCAGCATGCTGGTCGCACCGTATTCGCCCAGCGCGCGTGCAAAAGCAAGCACCACGCCCGCAATAATGCCTTGCCGACAGGCGGGCATGCGGATACGCCAGAAAATATAGGTGTTAGAAAGTCCTAATGTCTGCCCGGCTTGCGCGAGCGACGGATCAAAGGCTTCAAACGCGCCGCGCGCGGTGCGGTAGAGCAGGGGAAAGGACACGACCGCCGCTGCGATGACACCGCCGTACCACGTCATAACAAATTTGACGCCGATCTGCTCGAGCGCGATGCCGAGCGGACGACGCGAGCCGAACAGCAGCAGGAGAAAATAGCCCACGACCGTGGGCGGTAGCACAAGCGGCAGCGTGAGCACTACGTCAAGTACGCCTTTGGCAAGGCTCGGCAGATGTGCCGCATAATAGGCGGCAGCAATACCGGTAAAAAACACAATGACGCTACTCAGCGCCGCAATGCGCAAAGAATTGAAGAGCGGATACCAATCCAAGGGGGATTTCACTCCTTTGGCAAACAGGGCAGGGCACGCGCCCCGCCCCGTCTGTGTTGTTTGAAATCAGGAAACCGGGGAAAATCCCACGGACTCAAAAACGGCCATCGCCTCATCGGTCGACAGGTAATCGAGGAAGGCTTGCGCAGCCTCTTGGTGCGCCGAGGTGTTCAGCACCGCTGCCGGATAGATGACCTGCCCGCACATATCAGCGGTTGCCTCATCAACGACTGTCAAGCCGTCGCTGAACGCGTCGGTTGCGTAGATCACGCCTGCGTCCACGCTGCCTTCGCGTACCTGCGTGGTCACCTCCTTGACATTCGTGCCATAGGTGATGCAGCCTGCGTTGGCGAGCGCAGCCTCGTCTAGCCCATAGAACGTCAGGATTTTCTGTGTATACTGGCCGACTGGAACATCGCTGTTGCCCATCGCCAGCAGGATGTCGCCTGCCTGCAGGTGCTGGGCAAGGGAATCAAAGCTGTCAATCCCTTTCGGGTTGCCATCCGGAACGGCGAGCGTTACTTTATTTTCCAGCAGGTCAAGGCGTGTGCCGCGCAGCACAAAGTCCAGACCCTCCGTATTGACAGCTGGGTCGGCGTTTGCATCCAGCTGATCCATCTGCTTTTGCGCGGCAGAGATGAACACGTCACAGTCCGCACCTTCCTGAATCTGGGTTTTGAGCGTGCCGGAGGAATCGAAATTAAAGGTCAGCGTCACATCCGGCGCGACTTCCTTGTAATCCTCTGCGATTTGCTCAAGTGTTTCGGTTAGGCTGGCTGCTGCAAAGACGATCACTTCAGTCGTTGCTCCGCTGCTTTCAGCTGTGTTTCCCGACTCGTCACCCGTATTGCTGTCTGCTGGGTCTGTCGTCCCGCCTGACGAGCAGGCGGCCAGGCTGCAAACCATGCACATGGCCAGCAGCGCTGCAAGGAATTTCTTCATGGTGTGTCTCCTTTGTCCCGTCTTTCAGGGACGATTTATTTTCAACCCACCGGTTTTACGGCGTGGTCGAATCAAAGTCAGCGGGCGCAGTCCATCCGCTCGCCGCGCAGCAGCACGTGTGCGTGCGGAAGCTGATCTAGAAATACATCCATGCACTCCATGCAGGCCTTGGGGCTGCCGGGCAGGTTGATGATGAGTGTCCGGCCGCGGATAACGCTGACGGCGCGCGTCAGCATGGCGCGCGGCGTGATGCGCAGACTGGCGGCGCGCATGGCCTCCGCGATGCCGGGCGCGAGCCGCTCGGCGGCGTCCAGCGTTGCCTCCGGTGTTAGGTCGCGGGGAGAAAAACCCGTGCCGCCGGTAGTCAAAATCAGGTCGGGTTGGCGCTGATCAGATAGCCGAATGAGTTCCTTGGTTAGTCCTTCGCGGCCATCGGGCAGGATAAGCTGCTCGATTACCGTATAGCCTGCCTCTTGCAGTCGCCGCGCGACGGCGGGGCCGCTTTCGTCCTGTCGCTCGCCCGCAGCGCAGCGGTCGGACAGGGTGATGACTGCCGCCTGCAAGGGCAGCGGTGTGTCACGCAGCTGGATGGTCATTTCGTCACCGGTCGCAATGCGTCCGCCTTCGAGTACACGCGCGAAAATGCCTTCGCGCGGCATGATGCAGTCGCCCATCTTGTGAAAAATCGCACAGTGGTGGTGGCAGGCCTTGCCGATTTGCGTTACCTCAAGCAGCACATCTCCGCAGCGCAGCAGCGTGCCGACCGGCAACGTACGGAAGTCGATGCCTTCGACCACCAGGTTTTCTCCAAACGCGCCGGGCGCAACATTCGCGCCGCGCGCATTGAACGCGGCGATTTCATCGGCAGAAAGCAGGCTGACCTGTCTATGCCAGTCGCCCGCGTGCGCGTCGCCGTCCAGACCGTGGTTTGCAACGAACAAAGCCGCGCCGCGATCTTCTTTTTGCACGCCGCGTACCGTACTGATGCATACGGCGAGTACCTTTCCCATATTATCCTCCGATTTGGTTCATGGATTTGTGTTCTGTGATGTTTTCCTGCTGTGCAAAGCAGTGTGCGGCGGGTTTTTGCAAAATCGCCGTGCGGATCGCGCCCCGCAGCATCGTGTCGTCCGCGCCGCCGCGTAATAATGGTTTGAGTTCCACGCCCTGCTCATAGCACAGACAGGGTTTGAGAAGTCCGGTGCTGGTCAGCCGCAGACGGTTGCAGCGGTCGCAAAAGCCATGGCTGACTGCGTCGATCAAGCCGATGTGGCCCTGCATACCGGGCGCGTGGAAGTACCGTGCCGGGCCGTTGCCGCGTCGCTCGTTTACCGGCTTTAGTTGGGGCCAGTGCACGCGCAGACGGTCGAGCGCTGTGGCAGCAGTCGTTGCTTGGCCGGTTTGCGCTGCGCCCAGCGGCATCCGCTCGATAAACCGTACATCCACTGGAAGTATCTGCGCCAGCTCAGCGAGCGGAATCAGTTGGTCGGTAGTTTCGGGCAGCAGCACGGCGTTGACTTTGGTCGGTAAAAGCGCGGCGCATAGATGTACTGTGTGCAGCACTTCGTCTGCGGTATGCGCGCGGCGGGTAAGCTGCTGATATTGCGCGTTGTCCAGCGTATCCAGACTGATGTTGATCCCGTCCAGCCCAGCCGCACACAGTTCATCCAGCAGAGGCGGCAGCAGCAGGCCGTTGGTGGTCAGTGTGACCTGACGGACGCCGGGCATCGCTTTAAGCGTGTGGATAAAGTTCGTGCAGCCGTGCCGTACCAGCGGCTCGCCGCCTGTGACCTTGAATCGGTCGATGCCAAGCGAGACTGCCGCCGCTGCAACACGCAGCAGTTCTTCATAGCGCAGCAGATCGTCGTGTGCGGTGGGTGGTACGCCATCGTCCGGCATGCAGTAGCGGCAGCGCAGGTTACAGCGGTCAGTGATGGACAGGCGCAGATAGTTGATTTCTCGTCCGAAGGAATCCTGCATCGTTATACGCCCTTGCCGAAGCCGCAGTTGGGGAAGTGGCAGACTTCACAGTTCAGGCACAGTCCGCCATGGCCGAGACCTGCCAGCCAATCCGCTGTGACCATCACATCAGCCAGCAGGCGTGGCAGCACCAGATCAAAAATCGTACGCTTTGCATACATCACGCAGCCGGGCAGGCCGCAGACCGGCCGCCCATCCGGCAGATAGGATACGAGGAACATGGCGCCGGGCAGCACAGGCGCGCCATAGCTGACTACTTGTGCACCTGCATTGCGGATCGCAAGCGGGGTGCGGTCGTCCGGGTCGACGCTCATGCCGCCGGTGCAGAAAATCATTTGCACGCCATCATCCGCCATTTTAGTAATAGCTGCGGTGATTTCATCCGGATCGTCGCCGCAAACGGTATGCGCGACCATCTTACAGTCATATTCAGCGAGTTTTTGCTCGATAACAGGCGTAAACGCATCTTTAATCAGCCCCTTTGCGACTTCGCTGCCTGTGGTGACTACGCCAAAGGAGCGCGGACGGAAGGGCATAAGCTGCAGGAGAGGCGTATCACCTGCGGTGCGGCGCGCCCGCTCCATTTTTTCTTTTTCGATCACAAGCGGAATGACGCGCGTGCCGCATAGCTTGTCGCCTTTTTTGACCGGAAAACCGCTCGCGCGTGTTGCGATCATCATTTCGCCCAAGGCGTTGACCGCGCGCAGACGCTCTACATCGACCAGAAGCAGACCGTCCTCATCTGCGATCAGTTCAATTTTGCCCTCTTTGGGGGCGGTTGCGTGCATGTGCGCGCCCTCACACAGTGTGCGCAGGATTTCGGCCGCATCATTTTCATGCAGCATGTTTTCGTTATTTTCCCAGATATAAATGTGCTCCTTGCCGACGCTCAGAAGCACCGGAATGTCCTCGGGCTGGATAACATGTCCCTTGCGGAACACCGCGTCCTTGGTCACACCGGGAATGATCTGGGTGATATCATGGCACAGGACATGTCCGACAGCGTCCTGTGTGCGTATCAGTTTCATGATAAGCCTCCAACAGTAAAATGCGGATTGCGAACGCAATCCTTGCTATGATAAAATTGTAGCATACTTGGATGCAGACAGGCAACCGTCAACCGGCAATGGCGGACGGACAATGTTGCCAAAGATTTTCGTTATATTCATAAAAGATTAACGAATACGTGCAGACCAAGGATGAAATTGCGGAATAGATCGATCTTATTTCGATAAAAAGTGACTTTGGAAACAGGAAAGGAGAACTGTACGGATGGGGAAGCAGGTGCGGGTGAGTGCAAGCCTGCGGATCGTGCGGGATGGCAAACTGTTCGGCCCAGGGGTAGCGCAGCTGCTGGAAGGCGTTGCGCAGCTTGGCTCGCTGCGGCGTAGTGCGGCACGCATGGAGATGAGTTACAATAAGGCATGGAGTGTTGTGCATGACTGTGAGGAGCAGTTGGGTTTTGCGCTGCTTGAGCGGCGCATTGGCGGCGCTGGCGGCGGCGGCGCTGCGCTGACGGAAAAGGGAAAAGAACTTCTTACCCGATACCGTGTTTTTGAGCGCGAGGCGCATGAACTACTTGACCGGCTGGCTGAGCAGCATTTTGCGGGATTATTATTTTAGGAGGCTGCAAAAATGGGGCAGAAACGAGAGAATCAGCCGTGGGTATTGGTACGCGGCGCGGGGGATCTTGCGACTGGCGTAATCGTGCGGCTGCATCGCTGTGGTTTTCGCGTGGCGGTGACGGAATGTGCCAATCCTTCTGCAATCCGGCGGCGTGCAGCGCTGTGCGAGGCGGTCTGGCAAGGGCAGGCGACGGTGGAAGGCGTGACTTGCCGTCTGGTGGAGGACATAGATGCCGCTGTATGTGTCTCACAAGCGGACGAGGTGCCGCTGCTGGTGGATGAGCGTGCGGATTGCGTTGCGGTATTGCATCCTGCTGCGGTTGTAGATGCGATTCTTGCGAAACGCAACTTAGGAACCAATCGGGAAATGGCGCCGGTTACAGTGGGCCTTGGGCCTGGTTTTACCGCGGGTGAGGATGTAGATGCAGTGATAGAGACAATGCGCGGACATCATCTGGGGCGTGTGCTTTTGCAGGGTGCGGCGATTCCTAACACAGGTGTGCCGGGGGGAATTGCAGGTTATGCTGCTGAGCGGGTCATTCACGCGCCTGCATCGGGTAAAATGACCTTTGTACAGGACAAAAGTGGGAAGACAATCGACATTGGAACGCTTGTGAAAAAGGGACAGGAGATTGCACGTGTTGGCGACGCGCCGGTACTCGCGACGATCGATGGTGTGCTGCGCGGCCTTATTCGCGCGGGCTATCCGGTGACAGAGGGGCTCAAAATCGCGGACATTGATCCGCGGCCGGAGCAGGTGGCCTATTGCGATACGGTGTCGGATAAGGCGCGTGCGATTGGAGGCGGCGTTGTGGAAGCGCTGCTGTATCTCGCGCGCAAGAAAGATATCCGGCTGCTGTGAAATAGAAACGCCGAGGCATTTTGCCTCGGCGTTTTTTTTATTGTGCAAACCAAGCTTTCATCGTATCGATGACCTGTATTAATTCGCTTTCGGTGATGATATATGGAACCATAGCATACAGGCAGTTCAAAAACGGGCGGCTGAATACACCGCGCTCATATGCGAACTGCTGATAACCACGCAGCGTGGCCGCGTCTTTGGCTTCGATGCACACGCAGCCGCCCATAATACGGATTTCACGTATACGAGGGTCAGTAAATCCAAGCAGTTCCCGCCGTGTGATTGATTCGATGCGTGCAATGCGCGTCAGATAGTCGCCCTCGTCGAACAGCTCGATCGACCGAAGCGCGACGCTGCATGCCAGCGCGTTCCCCATGAAGGTTGGGCCGTGCATGAGTGCATGCGTTGGGTCATCGCTGTAAAAAACGTCGTACACCTTTTTTCGTGCAACCGTGACGGCATGGCCGATGTAGCCGCCGGTCAACGCTTTTCCAAGTACAAGGATATCGGGCAGCACGCGGTCAGCGACAAAACGGTTTCCGGTGCGGCCAAAGCCTGTCGCGACCTCGTCGAAGATCAGCAGCACACCATATGCGTCGCAAAGCGCACGGGCACGCTCGAGGAAAGCAAGATCATACATACGCATACCGCCCGCGCCCTGCAAAAGCGGCTCTACCAAAAAGCAGTTCAGCTGTTCGTGATATTGCGCAAATGCGGCTTCGAGCGCCGTGATTTCGGTAGGGATGTGGATGACGTGCGGACTTGGCCCATATGCGTTCAAGACGAAGTGGTAGTCCTCATCGTCGCCAGCCTCCATTGTTTTAAAGGTGTCGCCGTGATAGGCATGCTCAAGGGCGAGAATTTTGGTGCGTTTGGTTTCTCCGCGATTTATATAATATTGCAGCGCCATTTTGAGTGCAACCTCGACCGCAACACTGCCGGAATCCGAAAAGAAGCAGTAGTCAAGGTCTCCGGGCAGCCATGCTTGCAGCTTATCGGACAGCTTTTGCAACGGCTCATGCGTCAATCCGCCTAACATAACATGAGAGAATTTCTGCACCTGTGAAATGATCGCCTCGTTCAATGCCGGGTGCTTGTAGCCATGGATTACACTCCACCAAGAAGAAACTGAGTCGATCAGTTTGTTATCTTCCGTGTACAGGTAAATGCCCTCAGCGTCGACGACATTGAACGGAGGGGGCATGGTTTTCATCTGCTGATAGGGATACCAGATCATACGTTGCCTCCTCTGTTATAAAGCACCCGCACCTGTTCGGCGGGCAGGCGCAGGGAAGTGTCGCCTTTTTGCACGCAGGTAATGACCGGCGCGCCGGTGATTTGCTCGCATACGCGGCGGTTGTCCTCGTGCATTACATCACCCGGAATGAAACGGTTGAACACAATGCCTGCGAGCGGGAGCTGTTGCGCGCGCAGGTAAAATGCGGTCAGGCCGACCGCGTTGATTGTCCCCAGACCCGCATCGGCTACAAGCAGGCAGGGAAAGTCGGTTTTACGGATGAGGTCGGGCAGCCAGATCGTTTGCTCGTCCATACGCAATGGACAAAGGATACCGCCCGCGCCTTCCATTGTGATGAAATCGTACTGTTGCCGTAATGCAGCCAGCTCGTTCAGCACGCGCGACAGGTCGATCGGATTGCCCTCAAGCCGCGCTGCCAGATGCGGGGAAACCGCACGTTC
This sequence comes from Candidatus Agathobaculum merdavium, assembly GCA_019115615.1. GTDB lineage: Bacteria > Bacillota > Clostridia > Oscillospirales > Butyricicoccaceae > Agathobaculum > Agathobaculum merdavium. The sequence continues at coordinate 11,398 of DXDE01000100.1, forward strand.
ATAGACATAGGGACACATGGTATCAAGCGGCTGCGGGATGCCGGATACTGCCTTGACGTGTGCCGCGTCACCGGGGCATAGCGTGCCATCCGGGTTGCGTTTGTTGCCGCTCATGGCAGCTTTGTAGTAGGCTGCTTTTGCGCCGCTCTCATGCAGCGCTTTGACCAGAAGACCCGTGACATAGGTTTTGCCGACGTCCGTACCTGTGCCGATGACAAATAGGCCATTAGCCATCTCGTTTCACCTCGTAACCCAATTCATGCAGCAGTGCGCGGTCGGTTGCGGTCGTGATGCCTGCGGTCGTCAGCATGTCGCCAGAAATGGCAGCGTTCGCACCAGAACGGAAGCAGCCGCGTCCTTTATCGGGAAGCAGACCGCGACCGCCAGCCAGACGGATCGCCGCATCCGGCAGGATAAAACGATATACCGCGACAATACGGCGCAGGTCTGTGTCGGTCAGTCGTGGATTATCTGCGAAGGGAGTGCCCGGAATGGGATTGAGCAGATTGACCGGCACGCTTTTAACGCCAAGTTCGCGCAGCGTAAGAGCCATATCAATGCGGTCTTCCGCTGTTTCACCAAGTCCCATGATACCGCCGCTGCATACGGTTAGCCCAGCGTCCTGCGCTGCACGGATGGCGGCGACCTTGTCGCCAAAGGTGTGTGTAGTACAAACAAAGGGGAAGAAGCGACGCGAGGCCTCGAGGTTGTTGTGAACGCGTGTCACGCCTGCGGCTTTTAGTCGGGCAAATTGCGCCTGATTCAACAATCCGCCAGAAATACATACGGCAAGAGATGTTTCTTCGCGGATGCAGCGCACAGCCACACACACCTGATTGATTTCTTCATCAGACAGTCGTTTGCCTGAAGTGACGATTGAATAGCGCAGCACGCCCTGACGGGCATTTTCCTTTGCATGAGAGAGGATTTCCTCTGCGGACAACAGCGGATATGCTGCCGCATTTGTGTGGTTGTGCGCTGATTGGGCGCAGAATTTGCAGTTTTCCGGGCAGCGGCCGCTTTTTGCGTTGACGATTGTACACAGATCAAATCCGTTTCCGCAAAAGTGCTGTCTGATTTCATCCGCGCAGGCACATAGCTCACCCAGTGGCTGTTCATACAGCCACTGCGCGGTTTCACGGTCGATTGGTGCGCCGGACAGCACTCGATCGCATATCTTTTCGATATCATTCATTGGAAATCACTCCTTGCATAGGCTGCAGCAACGGGATCAGCCGCCGGGCGAGGATTGCGCCGACCGCGCACAAAAACAGGTCGCCGGGGACGGTCATCAGAAAGCAATAGAGAAAAAGCGGCCATAGGCCGATTGGATCGCCGAGATAAAACCGTGAGATCAGATAATAATAAACCATACCGCAGGCGTAGACTACGGCAAGTCCTGCAAGGTTTGCGACAATCAGGCGCAGCATCGAAGGGCGCGGCTGTGCATGCGCAATACGGCCGGTGAGATATGCGCCAAGGGCGAAGCCGATGATATAGCCGAATGTCGGTTGGAAGATATATCCCGGTCCGCCGCCCTGCGTGAATACCGGCAGCCCTGCAAGGCCGAGCACGATATATACACCAACTGCAGTCGCACCAAGCCGTGGTCCGAGCAGCAGCCCGGCGAGCATGGTAAACAAATATTGCAGCGTGAAGGGTACAACTGGGATGGGGATGCGCAGGAATGCGCCGGCAGCGATCAGCGCTGCAAATAGTGCGCACAGGATCATGCTGCGGGTCTTTTGCCCTGTCATAGGATGCTCCTTTTGTAAAATATAGGTGAAATGATGTGGGAAAAGTTTCTGTTTGTACAGCATCATATCACAGTACTATTGGAACGTCAACCTAGAAATAGAATATAGTTTACAATAAGGCGTAAGAACAGGCGGCTGAGAACAGCCGCCTGTATGATTATTAAAAGGGAAAGTTGTTACGAGAAAAGCCAATCGGCAAGCGCAAAACCTGCGCGAAGGCTGCCGATGCGGCAGTCAAGTCCATCTGCGCGCAGCGATTGTGCGATGGGTTCAGCCTGTGAGGCAATCGTAGGAGTATCCGCCTGATTGAGCAATACACGGAGCTTGTCTGCCGGCAGCTTGCAGGCTACGGCAGTTTCCTGTACGCAATGCAGCAGCTCCGGAACACCGACAATCTGCTCGGGATGGGTTGCCCAGTCTGGATGCAGCGTATAGCGGTGTACCGTTTCGCGCACCGGTTGACCGAGCGCGGATAGTCCCGCAATGATAAGAACCAGATCAGTTTGCGGCGGCAGCACCGGCTCATCTGAACGGTGCAGCTTGAGGGGATGGCAATGTGCGCCGTCAGCCTCGCACAACACAATATCGGCTGCTTCCGCTGCCTGTGCAAGCAGGGCAGGGGAAAGCGAACAAAGCTTGCCGTCCTTCGCCTTCTTTCCGGCGCATACCACGCCCGGCAATCGCAGCTGATCGAGCAGTACATCAGGTGAGGGATCAACCAGTGTGATGCGGCAGTCAGGCGGTGCAAAGGGGAATATATGCGTCGAGGTGGTGGCTAGGACGCGTTGCGCAGATAATTCGTGCATCAGTGTGCGCAGAGAGGTTGTCTTACCGCCGGCGCCAACGATGGAAATAAACTTCGGTCGCATCAGATGCCTCCTCAATCCTCGTTTTGCCACAGCAGGACATATGCTCCATCTCGGACAGCATAAAGTGCTTCCGCATCAGTGTCGAGCAGACTGCGGCAGTCGGTTTGTGCAGAAAATCGCACGCAGGTGCCGCAGGATGAACTCAGCGTACGCGGTACAGGCTGCATTTTTGCCTCACAGCCTGCCTGTTGCAGCGCTTGAAAACTGAGCATCGCGCTCAGGTGTGTATGAAAGGTTGCGATGTACTCGTTCATGCTTTTTTAGTCAGCGTCAGGGCAAATTCCTCATCGCCTGTCTTGCGGGACGCAGCGGTGTAGCCATTATTGTTTGCAAAGCGTGTGATATTTTCCACCGCGCACGGGTCGTCGACCAGCACCTCAAGCTGGTCGGGTGCGCTTTTTTTGACTTCCTTTTGTACCATGACAACAGGCATGGGGCAGGAAAAACCTCTTGCGTCAATCATTTAGCCTTCTCCTCTCTATGTATGTTTGCAATCGAAATGATTAGCAGCAGAACAAGCGCAATTACGATGCCGATGCGCCCAGCCTGCGCTACGCCGCCTGCGGTGAACACACCGTCAGTCATTGTGTCGGCGTTGCCAGCCATGCCGAAGTTGTGTTCGAGCGCTGCACCGACCAGCATGCCGAATATCGTCACCGCGCTGTCGCCGCTGCCTTCGCCCGCGAGGATCAGCTGGCGCAGCGGGCATCCGCCCAGTAGCACCGAGCCCCAACCCGCGGCCGCCATGCCGAGGAAACTCCAGAGATAATCATGGTGTGCGACTGGCTGCACGGCAAGGGTCGGGTTATAATTCCCCATGATGAGGTTGCCGACCAGCACGGTTGCAAAGATTGCAACAAAACCGATCAGCAGGTGGAAATCACGGAACAGGAATACATCACGCAGTCCGCCCGCCATGCACAGGCGGCTTTTCTGTGCCAGCGCACCGACGATCAGGCCGCCTGCAAGAGCCGCGATCCAAGGCGCATGGCTTGCACCCGGACCAGCTTGCGAAAAACGGATAAAGGACGGTGCGAGCAGCAGCAGCGCAAGAATCGCGATGACAAAACCGGGCAGCACGAAGCCGTCTGCCTGCTGTACTTTGCGTGCGCGGCCAAGCGAAAAGCCTTTTTTCAGGAACACCACGCCAGCGCCAATGCCTGCGGCAAAGCCAACCAGACCTGCGATCGCGGTCAGGTCGCCGCCGCCCAGACGGATGACCATGCGAAGCGGGCAGCCAAGGAAGGCCAGCGCGCCGACCATGACGATCATACCCAGTACAAAGCGCAGGGCGGGGGCGGAACCCGCACGGGCGCGAAATTCTTTGCCTGCGAGTGCGGCAATCGTTGCGCCGAGTACAAGACCGACGATTTCGGGGCGCAGGTACTGTACTTTTTCTGCACTATGCAGACCGAGGCCGCCCGCGATATCACGGATAAAACAGGCTATGCAGAAGCCCATGTTGGCCGGATTACCCAGTGCGGTAAGCACCAGCGCCGCAAGGCCGACGATCACACCGGTAAGCGGGAGCAGTAGTTTGTTTTTACTCATGTCGTTCTCCTTTGGTTTGTGAAATGATATGTTGCAACAAGGCCGGTTTTACATTTGTCCGAACCTGTGTTACACTGATGAAAAGTATGCAGACATCACAGTTTGCAGTCCATCGGGAGGAAAATCATGCAGACGATTTATCTGGACAACGCCGCCACCTCGTTTCCCAAGCCGCCTGTCGTTGGCGCGCGCATGCGGGAATACGTCGACCAGATCGGCGCAAGCGTTAATCGTGGCTCGTATGAGGCCGCACAGCAGGCTGAACTCGTCACGCTGCGCCTGCGGCAGCGTTTGTGTGAGTTGTTTTCTTTTTCTTCCATACAGCATGTGATCCTCACCCCGGGTAACACATGGGGGTTGAATATGCTGCTGTTTGGTGCGCTGCAACCGGGTGACCACTGTTTGGTGTCCGCAGTCGAGCACAATGCGGTCATGCGTCCACTGGGGCAGCTTGCTCGTCGTGGCGTGACCTTTGATCGTATTCCGTGTGATCGACAGGGACGCTTATTGATGGATGAAATCAAGCCGCTTTTGCGGGACAACACCCGGATGGTGCTGCTCGCACATGCGTCCAACGTATCCGGCACAGTGCAGGATGCGCAGGCGGTCGGGAAGATCTGCCATGCGCACGGCATTCCGTTCGCGCTGGATGCCGCGCAGACGGCAGGGCATGTGCCGATCGAGTTTGATGCTCTTGGCCTGAGTGCGCTGTCTGTGCCCGGACATAAAGGTTTGCTTGGTCCGCAGGGGATTGGTGCGCTGCTATTGTGTCCTGACTTTGCACAAACGCTTGAGCCGCTTATCAGCGGCGGCACAGGCAGCGTGTCGGATTCTGAGGAAGTACCGACGTATTTTCCCGATCGGCTTGAACCAGGCACGCCAAACCTGCCTGGTATCTTCGGTTGGGAAGCTGCGCTGGATTATTTGCAGCAGGTGACGGTCGAAGCCGTGCAGGAGCATGAGCGCGCACTGTTGCAGCGTTTTTTGAATGGGTTGCGTGATATTCCGGGTGTTAGTCTGATTGGTTCGGACACGGCAGAGGGGCGTGTCGGGGTACTCAGTCTGGATTTCTCGGGCAAAGATAATGCAGAGGTCGCTGTGGCGCTTGAGGAGCGCTTTGGTATCCTGACGCGTTGCGGGCTGCACTGTGCACCCAGCGCGCACCGCACTCTCGGTACATTTCCGCGTGGCACAGTGCGTCTGTCTTTCAGCTGGTTTACGACCGAAGAAGAGGTGGATTGCGCGCTGGACGCGATTACCGCTGTCAGCGCAGAATGATTTGTTTTTCTCCGGTCAATTCCGAAACCGTTCCGATGCGCCGCGCATCCGGGACGGTTTTTTGCAATTCGGTCGCCAGCGCATCCGCGTCTGCGGGATCGACCGCGATCAATAGGCCGCCTGAGGTTTGCGGGTCGTACAGTGCATCCTGTACCTCGAGCGGTACGTCGTCTGCCGAGACGAACGCTTCCGCGTATTTGCGGTTGCGGTACATGCCTTCCGGCAAAATCCCCATGCGGGCATATTCCAGCGCCTCGGGCGGGATAGGCAAAGCGCTTGCGTCCAGTTCCAGCTGCACATTGCTGCTCTGCGCCATCTCGAGCGCATGGCCGAACAGTCCGAAGCCGGTCACGTCGGTGCAGGCGTGTACACGGAACTGTACCATTGCGTCGCGTGCCGCCTTGTTGAGCGTGGTCATGCGCGCAAAGACGGCGTCCAGCACATCGGGTGGGCATAGTTCGGCTTTGGCGGCTGTTGTCAGGATGCCCGCGCCGAGCGGTTTGGTCAGAAACAGCACATCGCCCGGCTGCGCGCCCGCGTTGGTCAGGATTTTATCCGGATGCACAAACCCGGTCACGCACAGGCCGTATTTTGGTTCGTCATCGAGAATACTGTGGCCGCCTGCGATGACCGCGCCCGCTTCGTATACCTTGCTATAACCGCCGCGCAGCAGGTCATGCACCGCACTGTCCGGCATGGATTTCGGGATGCAAAGCAGGTTGAGTGCGATGCGGGGTTCACCGCCCATCGCATACACGTCGGACAAGGCATTTGTCGCTGCGATCTGTCCGAACAGAAACGGATCATCTGCGATCGGCGGAAAAAAATCAACGGTTTGCACAAGTGCCAGTTTATCAGACACACGGTAAACCGCTGCATCATCGCTTTTGTCAAAGCCGACCAACAAATTTTCATCCGCGCGCACGGCAAGGCCGTCCAGCAGACGGGCAAGCATGCCTGCGCCGACCTTGGCGCCGCAGCCTGCACAGCTGGCCAGCTTGGTCAGTTTGATCTCCTGTTCCATGGGTCGCTCCTTTCGTGGGTTTCATGTATAAGAAAACAGAACGAAACCGTTATCCTTCTAAAAAGATAACATGAGGATGGGCAAAGGTCAAGCGGTGCCGCCGGCCTTTGCATGACGGTCAAAACTGTGTTATAATGCAGTACATATGAAAAAATATAGGGAGGGGAAGGCTGGTGCTTTCCAATAAAAGCAAAGCGATCGGATTTATTTTGCTGTCCGCATTCGGTTTTGCACTGATGAGTACATTTGTAAGACTTGCGGGTGACCTACCGTCCATGCAGAAGTCGTTCTTCCGGAATCTGGTCGCGATGTTTGTTGCGGCGGCGGCGCTGCGGCGTGAGGGGATAAGTTGGAAGTGGGAAAAAGGGAATCTTCCCATGCTGCTTATGCGCGCGATTTGCGGTACACTGGGTGTGCTGTGCAATTATTATGCGATCGACCGTTTGGTGCTGGCTGATGCCAATATCCTGAATAAGATGTCGCCGTTTTTTGCAATCCTGTTTTCGCTGTTTATGCTCAAAGAGCGTGCTAACGTTTGGCAGTATCTGGCGGTGCTGGCGGCGTTCGGTGGCAGCATGCTGATTATCAAGCCGGGCTTTTCGGCAGATATGTTTCCAGCGCTGATTGGTTTGCTGGGTGGCGTGCTGGCCGGCGCAGCGTATACAGCGGTACGAGTTCTGTCTAAACAAGGGGAGAAGAGTGCGCGTATTGTGTTTTTCTTTTCGACATTTTCTACATTGTTCTGTCTGCCGTATCTGCTGCTGGACTTTCACCCGATGACATGGGCGCAGCTGGCCTGTCTGTTGGGCGCAGGTGCAGCCGCGACGCTTGGCCAGTTTGGTGTGACGCTGGCATATGCGCATGCGCCGGCTAAGGAGATTTCTGTTTTTGATTATACGCAGGTGTTGTTCTCTGCATTGCTGGGCTTCTTCCTGTTTGATCAGGTACCGGATGGCTGGAGCGTGTTGGGTTATCTGGTCATTTGCGGTGTGTCGGTTGCGATGTTCTTCTATAACCGTATTTTAGAGAGCCGGGAGCAGGCGCGTGGACAAGGTTGAGTTGATCCGCTCGCGCCGTCGTACACTTGGGCTCGAGGTCACGCGCGAGGGACGTGTGATCGTGCGCGTGCCCTTGCGTGCATCGGCCGCTTCGATTGAGCGATTTGTACAGGAGCATGCGGAATGGATCCAAAAGGCGCAAGCGCGGCAGCGGGCGCGCCTTGCGGCGCATCCGGAGCCGGACGAAGCTGGGCAAGCTGTGCTGATGCGTCGCGCACGCGAAGAACTGCCGCCGAAGGTGGCATATTACGCGCAGCGCATGGGGCTGCAGCCGACGGGGATGACAATTACATCAGCGCGCACGCGTTTTGGTTCATGCAGCCCGAAAAACCGGCTGTGTTTTTCGTGGCGGCTGATGGATTATCCAGAGGCTGCGATTGATTATGTTGTCGTGCATGAGTTGGCGCATATCGTGCATAAAAACCACGGGCCGCAGTTTTGGGCACTTGTGGAACGGTATATGCCGGATTACCGTGCACGTCGCGCACTGCTGCGCGAATGACGTGTGTATATGCTTGCAGAAGGGGGAACAATTATGACGATTGCGGAAATCGCGCAGCGGGCGGGAGTATCCAAAGCGGCTGTGTCGCGTTATTTAAATAATGGTTATGTCAGTTCGGAAAAGCGGGAAGCAATCCGCCGGGTCATCGAGGAGACCGGGTATGTACCTTCGCAGCAGGCGCAGACGCTGCGCACGGGCAAGAGCCGTATGATCGGCGTTATCGTTCCACGTATCGATTCGGAATCGATCAGCCGTGTTGTCGCAGGGATTTCGCAGGTATTGGAAGCGCAGGCGTACAGGCTGCTGCTGGCCAATACAGATAACCGCATCGAGAAAGAACTGGAATATCTTGAGGTGTTCCGCGGCGGCAATGTAGATGGGGTGATTCTGGTCGCGACCATGCTGTCAGCTGCGCATCGCAAGGCACTTGCGGCGCTTGGGGTCCCGGCGGTATTGGTGGGACAGCAAATGGACGGCATATCCTGCGTGTATCACGATGATCGTGGCGCGGCGCGTGCTGTGACCGAGCTACTGCTGCAAAAAGGATGTCGCCGGATCGGGTATATTGGTGTTACGCCGCGTGACCGCGCAGCCGGTTCTGCCCGCCGCGCGGGCTATCAGGATGCGTTCCATGCAGCCGGCATGGAGCCGGACTCTGTGCTGATGGAGCAAAGTGATTTTTCGATCGATGGTGGCAGTTCCGCAGCGGAGCGGCTGCTTGCGCGTGTTCCAGATATTGAGGGCATTTTCTGTGCAACCGATTCCATAGCGATTGGCGCAAAGAAACAGTTGGAAATGCTGGGGAAGCGCATTCCGGAGGATGTTGCCCTCGCGGGCATCGGTCATTCGCGCATGAGCGAATTGGTGCGTCCGCGGCTCGCCACCGCACATTATTATTATCAGAGCAGCGGTGAAGAGGCTGCGCGTGATCTGCTTGAGATTATCGAGCAGGGGGTTGACCGCAAAAAGCAGCTGATGCTTGGATTTGAAGTTTTTCCTGGCGAATCAGTATAATTTGAAAGCAACGGAGAAAAGAAAGAGAGCCGTCCGCGCCTGATGGGTGCGGGCGGCTTTTTGACTGCCTATGCACCAGCTTCTGGTAGATGTGCGCAAAAAAAGCGGGAAAGGTTTGGTCAGTATTCCGGTTTACAAAGCGACTTATCACGCAGTATAATGAATACAGAAAAAGTGAAATCGATTTCAGAAAATATGTGAAAGGCGGAGTAAAATGGATTACGCAAAGGCAGCCGCCGAAGTGCTGAAAAGCATCGGCGGAAAGGACAATGTCATCTCAGCTGCGCACTGTGCCACACGCTTGCGTCTGGTAATCGCGGACAATAAAAAGGTAGATAAGGACGCGCTCGAAAATGCGACAGGGGTGCAGGGCGTATTTGAGGCGCAGGGACAGCTGCAAATTATCTTCGGTACCGGCACGGTCAACAAGGTGTATGACCAGTTTATCGCGCAGTCGGGCGCGGCGGCGGTCAGCAAGGATGAGGCAAAGGCGCAGGCAGCGCAGAAGGGCAACTGGTTCCAGCGCGGCATTAAGACACTGGGCGATATTTTCGTACCGATCATTCCGGCGATTGTGGCATCGGGCTTCCTCATGGGCATCATGGAGTCGCTCAAGTTCATGATCAACAACGGCTTCATTACGCTCGACAGCACAAGCTCGCTGTTTGTATTCGCCGATCTGTTTTCCAATGTTGCATATACCTTCCTGCCGATTCTGATTGCCTTCTCGGCAGCTAGAGTGTTCGGCGGCAATCCGTTCCTCGGCGCAGTTATCGGCATGATTATGCTGCACCCTAATCTGCAGAACGCATGGACTGTGGCAACAGAGGGGGTACATACCTATCAGGAAGTATTTTTTGGTTTGTACAAGATCCCGCTGGTCGGTTATCAGGGTCACGTCATTCCGGTCATCATTGCAGTTTGGCTGATGTGCTTCATCGAAAAGAAGCTGCATAAAATTGTGCCGCCGATGTTCGACTTGTTTGTTACACCGCTTGTCTCGGTATTCGTAACCGGTTATCTCACGCTTGCCGCGATCGGCCCGGTATTTACCACGGTCGAGAATTTTGTAATCAACGGTGTGCAGTGGCTGATTGCCATCCCGTTTGGCATTGGCTCGTTCCTGATGGGCGGTCTGTACGCAACCACTGTTGTATCCGGTATCCATCACATGTATACCATCATTGACCTCGGGCAACTCAGTGCTTACGGCCTGACCTTCTGGCTGCCGCTGGCAAGCGCAGCGAATGTAGCGCAGGGTGGCGCGGCGCTCGCAGTCGCCATCAAGACCAAGAACAAAAAGCTCAAGTCCATGGCGCTGCCGGCTTCGCTTTCCGCGTTCATGGGCATCACGGAACCGGCCATCTTCGGTGTCAACCTGCGTTTTGTTCGTCCGTTTATCGCAGCGTCGATCGGTGGTGCGTGCGGTGCGCTGTATGCTTCGATCGTTGGACTGGGCGCGACCGGCACGGGTGTTACCGGTATCTTCGGCATCCTGCTGCATCTGCATCATCCGATACAGTATATCCTTACCATTGGTATTGCAACCGGCGTTGCATTTGTGCTTTCGTGGATCTTCGGTATTCCGGAGGAGAAAAATGAAACCAAAACGGTGCCTGCTGAGACGGAAAAACCGGCAGTCGCTGCACCGCAGGGAAATATTGCGCTGGTGGCTCCGCTGAGTGGTGAGGCGGTTTCGCTGGAGGAAACCAACGATCCCGCGTTTGTATCCGGTGCGCTGGGAAAGGGCGTAGCTATAAAGCCGACAGAAAGCCGCATTGTTGCCCCGTGTGACGCGACCGTATCTGCCGTTATGGGGCATGCAGTCGGTCTGGAATGTGATAACGGCGCGGAGCTGCTCATCCATGTGGGTGTCGATACGGTTAATCTGGAAGGCAAATTCTTCACGGGTCATGTGCAGGAAGGACAGCACGTCAAGGTGGGCGACCTGCTGCTGGAATTTGACAGCGAAGGGATTCAAAAAGCCGGTTATCCGGTCATTACACCGGTCATTGTGACCAATACAGATCAATTTGCGTCGGTAGAGCCGTCGTTTGGCATGGTACAGGCCGGGAAAGATACGGTTCTGACGCTTCAGTGATAGGAGAGGATCGCCATGAGCAATGCATTACAACGGGATCTTAAGCGGTTGGTACGCCGCATCGAACGGGAGGATGGGCCGCGTGCAGCGGCCGATCCCTTCCGGCAGCGATTCCATCTGATGCCGCCGGTCGGCTGGCTGAACGATCCCAACGGCCTGTGCCGCTGCGGCGAGTGGTATCATGTGTTTTACCAGTACGGCCCGTTTGATCCCACGGGCGGCGTCAAGATGTGGGGTCACTATCGCAGCCGCGACCTGCTGCACTGGGAACAGCTGCCGCCTATGCTGTACCCTGATCAGCCGTGGGATATTCACGGAGTGTATTCCGGCTCGGCGCTGGTCGAGGACGGTACGCTGTATCTGTACTACACAGGCAACGTTAAGCATGCGGGCGATTACGATTATATTACGGCAGGGCGCGGTCACAATACCGCGCTTGCTGTGTCGCGTGACGGAGTGACGGTGGAGAGCAACGAGCTGCTGCTGGAAAACCGGGACTACCCGTCCGATCTGACCTGCCATGTGCGCGATCCCAAGGTCTGGGCGCAGGACGGCAAGTATTATATGGTGCTCGGTGCGCGCACCCGCGACGACCGCGGCGAACTGCTGGTGTACGAATCGACCGATAAGCGCAGCTGGACACATATCAATACGCTGACGACACCGGAGAAATTCGGTTATATGTGGGAGTGTCCCGACCTGTTTTGCTTGGATGGGCAGTGGTTCCTGCAATGTTCACCGCAGGGCGTATCGCGGCAGGGCGACCGCTTCCAAAACGTGTACACCTGTGGTTATTTCCCGCTGGAAGGCGATTTCCGCAGCGACTACACGCTGGGCGAATTTGAAGAAATGGACTGCGGCTTTGATTTTTATGCGCCGCAGACATTTGTGGACGGCAATCGCCGTATCCAGATCGGCTGGTTGGGCATGCCGGACGCACCATATTCCAATCCCACTGTTGAGAACGGTTGGCAGCATTGCCTGACCGTACCCTGTCAGCTGCGTCGCGAAGGCAAAACGCTTCGCCGCGTGCCTGTACCTGAGATTGACGCGCTTCGCGGTAAGTGCATCGCACCGGAGGATGCGCAGGTGTTCGATATGGTTTGCCGTACAGAGGAGCAGGGCAGGCTTGTTATTCGTGGCAGCGCTGTGGTAGAATGGGGGCAGGGACAGCTGCGCCTGACATTGGATGGCGGCGGCGCAGGCCGTACCGTACGAGTTGCGGCGGTAGACCGGGTACAAACCCTGCGTGTGCTGGCTGACGCTTCTTCTCTGGAAATATTTATCAATGACGGGGCGCAGGTGCTGTCTACGCGTTACTATCCCGCACCGTATCTGCGAGGCGTAACCATTTTTGGCGCGGATGCTGAGATTTGGGAGATGGGCGCGCTGCAAATCACAGAGCGACAGGATGTGGAATAATAGATGTCGAACATAAAACTGCTCGCACTTGATCTGGATGGCACTCTGCTCGGGCCGGATAGCCGCGTGTCGCGTGAAAACGCGCGCGCGGTGCGTCTGGCACAGCAGAAGGGTGTGCAGATTGTATTGTGCACAGGGCGAAATCTGACCGAGACACGTGCTTTCAATGAACAGCTGGATGCGCCAGCTGATTGGGCGGTTATTGCCAACGGTGCAGCGGTACAGCGTTTTGCAGATGGTGCGCAGATCGCTTTTGACGGCTTGGATCGCGAAATGTGTGCAGCAGTGCGCAAATTGTGTGCGCAGTTTGGCGTGGACCCGTGTCTGTATACAGCGGATAAGTTGTACTACGGGCGCGAGTTTTTGCGCTTTCTCGAAGAAATTCGTCGCCGTGGCCGCGTATCGCTGGATGAAACCGCAGAAGGGTATGAATTTGTGCCGGATACAGCGGGATGGGATGTAGTGGCTGCGCGCGAGGATGGTCATGTACTGAAAGCAATTCTGCACCACCTCGATCCCAAGGTGGTGGATCGGATGATGCAGGAGCTGGACAATACTGGTTTGTTTGAGCTTGCACCATCAATCATGTACGGCGGACAGCTCAAAAATGTCGAAATCAACCGCAAAGGTGTACACAAGGGCGGTGCACTGGCAAAGCTTGCGGCATATCTGGGCTATGGGATGGACGTTGTGATGGCGGTAGGCGACAGCGATAATGATCTATCGATGCTCCGCATGGCGGGCCTTGGTGTGGGAATGGAAAATGCCCAGCCAAGTATCCGCGCGGCGGCGGATGTTGTGACGGCAGATAACGCCTCAGATGGAGTGGCCGCGGCGATCAAACAATACATTCTGGAGGGACAGACATGAAAAAAGTGGTTGCCATTGGAGAATTGCTGATTGACTTTGTGCCGCAGCAAAAAGGCTGTGCGCTTGATGAGGTAACGCATTTTGAGCGTGTTGCGGGCGGAGCGCCCGCTAATGTTGCGGCAGCGGTTGCCCGGCTGGGCGGCAGCGCGGCAATGATCTCTCAGGTGGGGCAGGATGCCTTTGGTACACATATTCTAAAGGTGCTCGAGGGAAACGGGGTGGACTGCGCGGCAGTATTCCGCACCGACCGGGCCAATACCGGTTTGGCGTTTGTTTCGCTGGATGCTACCGGAAACCGTGAATTTTCTTTTTTCCGTAATCCCTCTGCCGATCTGTTTCTGGACGAAAGTCAGATCACGCCTGATTTGTTCCAAGACTGCGCGGCATTGCATTTTTGCTCGGTCGATCTGGTCGACTGGCCGGTGCGGCAGGCGCATCAGCGCGCGATTGCGCTCGCGCGCGAAGCGGGCGCGCTGATTTCGTTTGACCCGAATGTACGGCTGCCGCTGTGGGATGATCCGGCAGATTGTCAGGCAGCGATCAGGACTTTCCTTCCATGTGCTGACTTGGTCAAGCTGTCGGACGACGAGGTGGAGTTTGTCACTGGATGCACGGATGAACGCGCCGCGGCAAAGCAGCTGTTTGAAAACGGCTGCAAGCTTCTGCTCGTAACGCGCGGCGCAAACGGCTCGGCGGTATATACGCCGCAGACCGAAGCTTTTGCCGAAACGCTGTCCGTTCCTGTGACGGATACCACCGGCGCCGGCGACTCGTTTATTGGCTCGTTCCTGTATCAGTTGACACGCGACGGTATCGGTGCAAATGATCTGGTCACATTACCGCAGGAACGTCTTGAAGCCTATCTGCGTTTTTCGGCGCAGTATGCTTCGCTGACCGTGCAGCATAAGGGTGCGGTCATGGCCACACTCGAGGAACTAAAGCAAGCATATCCCGACTGAAATTCATAGAAAAGCGGCCCGCACCGTTTTGGTGCGGGCCGCTTTTTCCATCAATCAGAAAAATAGGGAGCGAGTGTTGGTACTGCGGCGATACGTTTCGCGGCATCTGGAAAGTCGCGTCGCAGGCGTGCGGCACAGCGACGGCAGAAGTCCTCATAGAGCGCAGGTTCGTCTCGCATCTGCTGTTTGAACCCCCAGATATGCGTGAAATAGCCTTGCTGCGCGCCGGTGAACAGTGCCTCCAGATCGGACAGCGCGGCGGCGCGGATGCCTTTTTTCGCGGCGCACATGGCGAGCAGACGTTGCTCGGCAAGGACCATATAGGTGAGCACATCGTCGGCGTTGGGGGAAGATCGGATGAACCGGATGGCAGTATCGGTGTAGTACCGTCGGAAACCATCATCCGCCAAATAGCACAGCGCGGTGTTGAACGGCTGCACTGTCCAGTCAAAGCCGGAAAAGTCAAAGCCGTGCGTCTGGGTGAAAGCGCGTGCGTCCGGGTAAATGTCTGGCATGATGTCCTCGCGGTGGATGGCGGCTGCGTCCAGCCCTTTCAGTATGGGCGCTAACGGTTTCCAGCAAATAAAGTCGGTATCGATCATCACGCAAGGACAGGGCATGGCAGCCATGGCGTACAACTTGCCAGCCGCCCAGAATGACATGGGGTTTACGTCCTCCGGCACAGCATCGAGCAGCGGATGCACGCCTTCGTCCCATAAAAAAGAAAGGCCGAGCGTGTCATAATATCGCTTGGCCTCGGTATCACAAATCATGCGGATGGGTCCGTTTTCCCGCCGCCACGCAAGCGCGGACAGTGCGGTAGTCAGCAGCTCAAACGGTTCGACCGTATAGGGGCGATCGGGGGAACGGGCAAAAAACGGACGCGTCCAGTTAGAGTGAAACGCACGCAGCATCAGACCAGCTCCAATCCGTAACCGCCGACCAGATAGGTGCACGAACCAAACACATAGGACCCCGACCCAGAAGAGAGGTAACTGGTGCGGTAGGAAGTGGTATAAGAAGTCACGTATGAACCGGAGCCGGAACCCGAACCAGTGCGCACAAACACTGTGCGCGTGACCGTTACGACATGTACGCCGTTGTCCAGAATTTCGACTGGGGAAAGTGCACCGCCCATGATGGGAACAGGTGGTCTGCCATCTTCCGCAGGATACCAGCCGTCCGGATAAGGATCGACAGCAAATACGCCGGTTGGGGTGCTATCGTCAACCGCGATTTCTTCCGGATGCGATTCTTCTGCCGCAGGCGGCTGGCTGTGGCGTGCGTAGCTGTCTTCATCCATCGCTACACCGTCGATTGCACGGTAGTGCTCAGGGTCCATCGCGAGAATGCCCTCCGGCTCAGGAATCGGCATGGCGGGCGGCTCCGGCGTATCTTCGGGTGCCGGTTCGGTGGGCGCGCAGTGCTTTTCATAGCTGTCCAGATCGAACACCACGCCGTCAATTTCGCGGTAATGCTCTGGGTCCATTGCCAGAATACCGTTTGTTTCAGACATGGCCGCACCCCCTTGTTTTGATTGCCTTCTATTCAAATTATACTGTACCGTCGGATAAACCGCAATGAGAAAATTGCGTCCCGAAAAAGTTTTTTCAGCTTTACAGCGAGGTGCGTGCACAGTATAATGATAGGCACGGAAGAGGGGAGTTTTATATGGATTTTTTGACGTTGGAGCAGTCCGTATGGGAGATGTTGCAAGCAGAAACCCGCCCTATCCTGCTATATGGCATGGGGGATGGCGCGGATAAAATCCTGGCGCAGTTTGATGTACGCGGCATCTGTGCGTCCGGCGTATTTGCCAGCGACGAATTTGTGCGTGGGCACAGTTTTCACGGCTTCCGTGTGCTGCGGTTATCAGAAGCGATTGAGCAGTTTGGCGAAGATATTGTTATTGTGATCGCGTTTGCCAGCCAGCGGCCTGAAGTGCTGGAAAAAATGTATGCGCTCGATGCGAAGTATACGGTCTATGCGCCTGACGTGCCGGTTGTACCCGGGCCGGTGTTCGACAAGTCGTTTGTCCGTGAGCATGCGGACGAGATGCAAGCTGCGTTTGACTTGCTGGCTGATGAGCAATCGCGCCGGGTATTCCTGGACACCGTGCGGTTCAAGCTATCCGGTAAGCTGCAATATCTGCGAGACAGCGAAACAGACAAAGATGAAGTATTCCAAATGGTCTTGCGGCCTACGAGAGAAGAACATTTTGCCGACCTGGGAGCATACACTGGTGACACCATCCGTGAGTTGTTACATTATACAAACGGCGCTTTTGCATCGGTCACGGCGCTTGAGCCGGATCGGCGCAGCTTCCGGAAGCTGTCGGCCTATGCGGAAACGCTTGGTGGAAATGTGCGGTGCGAACAGGCAGGAGCATGGTCGTGCGATACGGTGCTGCACTTTTCCGATCAGGCAGGGCGGCAGTCGCGCGTTTCCAAGCAAGGAAAGGAGACGCAGATGCGTGCGCTGGACAGTGTGCTGGACGGCGCGCCGTGTACCTATCTGAAAATGGATGTGGAGGGTGCGGAATATGAGGCGCTGGCTGGTGCAGCACAGACGATTCGGACATACCGCCCCAAGCTTAATTTAGCGGCATACCATCGCAGCGCCGACTTTTTTGCGCTGCCGCTTGCGGTGCATGCGCTTTGCAAGGATTATCGGCTGTATCTGCGGCATCATCCTTATGTGCCGGCATGGGACACCAATTTGTATGCGGTCTATCCGTAAAAAACACTGGAAATAAACGGGGACAGGCAGTATAATGGAGATACAGTAATCTGTAAAGGAGAGTTTAGCAATGGGATGTTTCTATTGTGACGAGCATAACGAGGCACGCGAGGCCATTATGTTCAAGGTTGGCGATATGAAGGCGGGTACGCTGTATCTGTTCAAGGATCAGGCGCACAAGGGCCGCTGCGCGCTAGCGCTTAGCAGCCACAAAAAGGAGCTGTGCGAGTGCGATGAGCAGGAGCGCAACGATTATATGGCCGATCTGGCGGCTGCGTCGGGCGCGGTGAAGAAGCTGTGGGGGTGCACCAAGATTAACCTTGGTTCGTTTGGCGATACCAATCCCCATCTGCATTTCCATATCGTGCCGAAGTACGAGGGCGGCTTTGAGTTTGGCGGCAGCTTTGCCATTACCAATCCGGAGCCGGTATATCTGACCGATGCGGAGTATCAGGAAATGATCGACGCGCTCAAAAAGGAACTGAATATCTGATTTTAGCGTGACCAAAAAGGCGAACCTCGGATGAGGTTCGCCTTTTTTGTATTTAGGGGTTATTCGTTTTCTGCCAGCCGATAGCCGACACCGACCTCGGTGAACAAGTATTCCGGCTCGGCGGGGTTTTTCTCGATCTTGCGGCGGATATTGGCCATGTTGACGCGCA
Organism: Candidatus Agathobaculum merdavium; assembly: GCA_019115615.1. Lineage (GTDB taxonomy): Bacteria > Bacillota > Clostridia > Oscillospirales > Butyricicoccaceae > Agathobaculum > Agathobaculum merdavium. The sequence goes on from DXDE01000100.1 coordinate 29,204, forward strand.
GAATCTGGTTGTCGCCGCCTGCACGCGGTCCCCATAACTCTTTGATTATGTAATCATAGGTCAACACTTTGCCGGCATATTTGCCCAGCAGCGCCACAATGCGAAATTCGCTGAGCGTCAGATGTACATTTTCGCCGCGCATAAGGACCTGATGCTTATTGTAGTCGATCGTCAGATCGCCTACGGTATAAGTGCCGTGCTGGGCAATCTCGCTGCTGGGGGAGGTGGTACGGGTGTGCCGGATTGCAGTGCGCACGCGGGCGAGCAGCTCACCTGTACCAAAGGGCTTGGTCAGATAGTCGTCCGCGCCGAGATCAAGTGCGGCAACCTTGTCGTTTTCATGCGAGCGCGCAGATACCACAACGACGGGCAGGCTGGACCACGAACGCAGGCTGCGAAGCACTTCCGATCCATCCATATCCGGCAGGCCGAGGTCGAGGATCACCAAGTCCGGACAGTGGGAAGAAATCATGGTCATTGCTTCAGCGCCCGAACGCGCCTGTAAGGTTTCGTAACCGTTGGAGGTAAGAATGGTGGAAATAAAATGCGCAATGCTTTTCTCATCCTCAACGATTAATATTTTTTCCCGTATATTCATGTTTCGCTGACTCCTTTTTCACTCAGGGGCAAACGGAAATAAAATTCCGCGCCGTGGTCAAGATTTTTTGCTTGCATTGTGCCGCCGTGGGCACGTACGATTGCCATACACACCGACAACCCCAGTCCCATATTTCGTTTTCCGTCGCCGGACGGCGTTTCGCTACGCTTGAGTGTGCCGTCAAATAGTTTCGGCAGTTCTTTTAGTGGGATGCCGCAGCCGTCATCCCGTACGGTAAAGCAGGCATACGCTTCTTCGCGCTGTACATTCAACTGAATACAGGAAGCGGTCTGTCCGTGTACTGCGGCATTCTCGAGAAGGTTGGACAGCACCTGTTCAATCAGGATTGCGTCCATGGGGACTAACAGAAGTTCATCCGGTACGGCAACGGTTACTCGGATATTAGGAAATCGCTTGCGGAATTTTCGTGCGGCTTCGCCGAGGATTTCCTCTGCCGCTTCCGGCGATTTGGACAGCTGTGCGCGTGCGTCGCCCATGCGGGTGATAGACAGCAGGTTTTCCACTACGCGGATCAGCCATTGGGCCTCATCGCGTGCATCTTCGAGCAGTTCGCGCTGTTCCTCGCGGGACAGGCCTTCGGTTTCAAGCAGGGTGGAGGTAGCGCCAACGATTGAAGTGAGCGGCGTACGGATATCGTGCGAAACCGATCGGAGCAGGTTGGCACGCATTTTTTCTTTTTCCCCTTCGACGCGAAGCTTTTCCTGCTGCTTGATCTTGGTGGTCATTGTGCAAGTGACAATGGAAACGCCAAACATCGTCAGAAAGGTCAATGGGTAGCCCGCAAGCGTAAAATTAAATTCCCAGTATGGATATGTAAAAATGTAGTTAATGCCGATAACGCTGAGCACAGCGGCAAGTGTGCCAAAAAGATAGCCGTTTGTGAATCGTGAGATGAGGAGCACAGCCAGAACAAAAACTGGTGAAGCAAAGCCATCACTGCTATCCGCCATGCGAAGCAGGATACAAAGTTCAACTGCACAGGCGAAAATGCCGGCAAATATCAGAAAATCCCGAAATGAAAAGCTGAATAGTCGAACTTTTGGTTGAATTTGATTCATGGGGATTGCCTCCCGGAGTAGAGTGCAGGCAAATGACTATTTCT
>DXDE01000101.1 GCA_019115615.1 Candidatus Agathobaculum merdavium
ACGTTACACTGGTCTTGCTTTGGTTTTGTGTTCACAAACTAAGCCTAAAGCAAAAAGGCAGGCAAGGCAACCCTTTTCGGGCTGCCCTGCCTGTCTTTTTTTCTTTGGCCTATTTTGCAACAGGCCCTTTCCTTTACTTAACCAGCATCGGGCCAACCTCATTGATGTTGCCCGCGCCCATGGTGAGCACCAGATCGTTCGGACCTGCCTCATGCCGCAGATAATCTGCGATCTCACCGAAGCTGTCCAGCGCAATCGCGCCCGGCACTTGCTTTGCCAGATCGGAAGAATAAATGCCGATCGTATTCTGCTCACGCGCCGCATAGATCGGCGCAAGCACCGCCTGATCGCACAGGGTCAGCGCATCGACGAACTCATCGAACAACGCCTTGGTGCGCGTATAGGTGTGCGGCTGGAACGCGCACAGGATACGGTCAAACCCCATCTCCTTTGCCGTCGACAGCGTCGCCTTCATTTCGCTCGGATGGTGCGCATAATCATCGACCACGGTTGCGCCGTTCGGCATCTTGCCGACCAGCTGGAAGCGACGCGACGAGCCGGTGAACTTGTTCAGGCCGCGCTCTGCTGCCTCACCGGGCACACCGAGGAACTCGCCCACCGCACAGCAGGCCAGCGCATTGAGCATATTGTGTCGGCCGGGCACGGAAAGCGCGACCTTAGCATACTCCTTGCCCTCCACCAGCACGGTAAAACGATAATAGCCGTTTTCATCACGGATATCGGTTGCCCGCACCGACGCGCCTTCATTCAGGCCAAAGGTGCGGATATGGCGGTCGAGCCCATCGACGCAGCGCATGGCATTCTGGTCGTCCCCATTGACCACGACCAGACCATTCATCGGCGTCAGCTCAACAAACGCGCGGAACGAATGCACGATATCATTGATGTCCTTGAAAAAGTCCAGATGGTCTTCCTCAACATTGAGCACAACCGCAACGGTCGGCGCAAAGGACAGGAAGGAGTTGCAGTATTCGCAGCTTTCCGCCACAAAGCAGCCCTTGCCGCCGATGCGCAGCGTGCCGCCGATGGCAGGCAGATTGCTGCCGACCATAACGGTCGGGTCCATCTGCGCCTCCATGGTCATCAGGGTCATCATCGAAGTTGAGGTCGTCTTGCCGTGCGTACCGGCCAGACAGACCACATTCTCATAATCGCGCATCAGGTGTCCCCACGCTTCCGCGCGTTCCATAACCGGAATACCCAGCTCATGCGCACGGGCGATTTCCGGGTTATCATCGTGTACCGCGGCCGTGCGGACAATCAGCGAAGCACCCTCGACGTTTTCCGCCTTGTGCTCATATGTGATCTTCGCGCCCAGCGCCTCGAGCCGCGCGGTGACATCGGTTTTCAGGCGGTCCGAGCCGCTCACCGGCACGCCGCGGCTGAGCAGCAGCTCGCCCAGCGAGTTCATGGACACACCACCAATGCCGATCAGATGGATACGTTCCTTGTTTTCAATATAGGGCTTGATAGAAAGGGCCATTTCCCCAAAGCCTCCCATTTTGTACATTTAGCTGCGCGCGCGACAGAAACGCCCCGCAGCTTTCTATTTATTCTTACCAGACAAGGTATATTATAGTATAGTTTTGTTAAAATGAAAATAGTCAAACAAACCAAAATCCATTCCCTGATGGAAAAAGGAGTAGCACAATGCAAATCACTGACATCAAATTCCGCAGTATGCCGGCGCACGGCAAGCTCCGGGCGCTGGTATCCGTCACCTTTGACGGCGTGCTGGCCGTGCACGACATCAAAATCATCGCCGGGCAGGACCGACTGTTCCTTGCCATGCCCTCGCGCCGCATGCCGGATGGTCGCTTCCGCGATGTTGCCCACCCGGTTGGCGCTTCGCTGCGTGAACAGCTCGAGCAGCAGGTACTCGACGCCTATCACACCGCTTTCCCACAATAAACTGCGGTTTAGTTTGCATTTTCGCCTGTGATGCGGTAAAATAACTCTGGTAGAAGGAGCGTTATCTGTTATGAGAGTATTGATTTTATCCGTCACTGCAGGCTTCGGCCATCATGCGACTGCCAAGGCCATCGGCGATATGCTGACCAGCAAGGGGGCTGAAGTGCATACGCTCGACGTTTACGCCTATATCAGCAACCTGATCAAAAATACAATTGATAAAGGCTATCTGTTTTCCTCCAAGCATATGCAGACGCTGTACCGTCTGGTCTATCAGCTGGCGGAAAACAACGGGGCAAGCTATTTTTCGGGCGCCCCCAGCATCATCAACATCATCAACGCGCTTGGTGCGTCCAAATTTGCCAAGGTGCTGGCAGGCTATGCGCCGGATGTTATCCTGTGCACGCACATCTTTGCCGCACAGATGGTGGACGAGCTGAAAAAGCGCAAAAAGCTGGATGATATCACGACCATCGGCATTGTCACCGATTACACCCTGCACCCCTATTGGGAGGATGTTCCGCGCGTGCAGTACATCGTGACGGCCAGCGAACTGCTGACGTACCGCTGTGTCAAGCGCGGCATCCCGGAGCGCCGCATCCTGCCATTTGGCATCCCGGTGCATCCCAAGTTCAACCAGAGCCTGTCCCGCACAGACGCAGCTGCGCAGCTTGACATTGATCCGAACATGCGCACTATCCTGCTGATGGGCGGCAGCATGGGATATGCCGACCATGTCAAGATTCTGGAAAAGCTGACCTCCATCGGCCTGCCGCTGCAGCTGCTGGTCGTATGCGGCAACAACAAGAAGATGCAGCTCCGTGTCGAGCAGTTCGCTTCGCGTTACGAAGGCCACTGCGTGGTCAAGCCCTACGGTTTTGTGCATAACGTGGAAGTGATGATGAGCGCATCCGACTGCATTGTCTCCAAACCGGGCGGACTGACCGTATCCGAAGCGCTGGCCAAAAATCTGCCCATGCTGCTGGTTGACCCGATCCCGGGCCATGAGGAGCGCAATGTAGAGTTTTTGGTCAACAACGGCATGGCCGCGCTGATCACCAAGCATTTCCCGATCGACGAGGCGATATACGAACTGTTCCGCAATCCGGTACGACTGCAAACCGTGCGCCAGACCATGCAGGCGGTTGCCCATCCGGATGCAACCGAGCGTCTGGCAGACTTTGTTTTGCAGCAGCAAAACCATAAGGCGTAAGAAAAGGCGTGCCCAATCGGCACGCCTTTCTTTTTCCTCATTGCAGCAACGGCGCAAGTACGCGCATCATCAATGTAATCATCTCGGTTTTGGGGATGGGCTGCGACTCAGTGATCCACTTTTCCAGCATGCCGACCATCCCGGTTGCCAGGAAACGTGCGACATACACATCTTCTACACTGCGGAACGGCATCCCTTCCAGCCGACATTCCTCAAGTACGCCGATCAACTTTTTCCCAAAGCCATCTCCCCCGCTGACCTGCGTCAGCGCGGTAACGATCTCGCGGTTTTCCTCCAGATAATCCACCGCGCGGCTGAGCACAGGCTGCAAAGACGCGGTCTCGCTCGGTCGCAGGCCGGCGATCATACCACGGAAATCCGCAATCATCTCCGCCTCGATACGCTCACGCAGATCATATACGTCCCGGTAATGCGCATAAAATGTACCACGGTTGATATCCGCCTCGCGCACTACATCCGTCACCGTGATGCTTTTGAAATCCTTCTGCTGCATCAGACGCGTCAGCGCCTGCCGCAGCAATTTTTTTGTCCGGCGGATGCGCTTATCCTCCTGTCGCTCCATTTTCCTCTCCCCTTTTATGTAAAAAATGAATATAAACGAACAGATGTCATACTATATGTTTATTTCCGATCATAATTATCAGATTTGATTATTGTGTCTGATATCCTTCTTGTTCTATACTATATCACGAAATAAAAATATACACAATATCTATTATCAGGAAAGTTGGTGTTTATTTGAAAGGGCAACCGCATCGTCCGGTCGATCTGATCATCCGCCATCGCCGGTCGATCGAAAAGCTGTTTGCCGTATTGGTGCTGCTCAGCCTGCTATGCTACCCTATGGTCGGCGTTAACTACGACCTGACCAAGTACCTGCCTGACTCTACGCCGTCCGCGCAGGCGCTGGATATCATGCAGCAGGAATTCACCTATCCCGGCATGGGCCGCGTGATGCTGCAGGATGTCACGCTGTATGAGGCCAAGACCATCAAGGACCGCATCGCGGATGTAGACGGCGTAGACATGGTAATGTGGTGCGACACAACCACCAACATCTACGGCTCCAGTCTGTTTATCGACTATGACAGCATCACAGACTATTACAAAGACGGCAACGCATACATGGACGTAATTTTCGAGGAAAAGGACTCGTCCTCACGTACGCACCGCGCAGTACATACCATCGAGGAAATTGTCGGTGACCGCGGGCTGGTTGCCGGCTCTGCCGTGTCGGACACCAATCTTGGCCCGACGATCAACGGCGAGGTCGCGCGCGTGATGGTGCTCGCAGTCATCATCATTTTCATTATCCTGACGCTGACGACCACTTCATGGTTCGAGCCGGTGCTGTTTTTGTCCGTACTTGGCATCGCAATTCTGCTCAATATGGGTTCTAACCTGATTTTCGGTGAGATCTCCTTCCTGTCCAACGCGGTCGGCGCGGTTTTGCAGCTGGCCTGTTCGATGGACTATTCGATCTTCCTGCTGCACGCCTTTTCCGAGGAAAAAGCAAACGGCATCGAACCAGAACAGGCGATGGCAAACGCGCTGCGCACAGCGTTTTCCTCGATCGGCGCATCAGGCGCGACTACAATCGTCGGTTTCCTTGCGCTCGCGCTCATGCGCTTCGGCATCGGCCCGGACATGGGCTTTGTACTGGCTAAGGGCATTGCGCTCAGCCTGCTGACCGTCCTGCTGCTCATGCCTGCGCTGATCCTCCGCTTTCAGGGCGTCATCAGCCGCACGCAGCACCGCAGCTTCATTCCACGGCAAAGCCGCAAGCTGGGTGAACTGGCCTACCGGCTGCGTAAGCCAGTGCTGGCAGTTGTCGCTGTGCTGATTATCCCCTGCTATATCGCACAAGGCATGGCGGATTTCACTTACGGCAATGAGGCAGTCGCCAATTCCCCCGGCACAGAAGTATACGAAGCCGAACAGCAGATGAACGAGGCCTTTGGGCAGAGCAACATGATGCTCGCGCTCATCCCGCTCGACGGCAATGTGACAGAAAAAGCACTGTGCGACGAATTGGATGACCTTCCGTATGTCAAATATGCGCTCGGCCTTGCCTCCGTGCTGCCGGACGGTATCCCGGAGGATTTCCTCCCCGAAAGCATCACGGATCTGATGCACGGCGAGCAATGGGCACGTGTTATTATTAATGTCCGCTCTGCGGGCGAAAGCGACACAGCATTTCGCTATGTCGATGAGATCCGTGCGATCATTGACCGGCATTACCCAGGCGAACAAACCTATCTGGTCGGCGTGACCCCATCGACACAGGATATCAAGGAAATCATTGTGCCGGATAACCAGCTGGTTAATCTGGTATCGCTGCTTGGTGTCGCGCTGGTTGTCGCAATTACCTATAAGTCCATCCTGCTGCCGGTTGTCGTGCTGATCCCGATTGAGTGCGCCGTAATCATCAACACCGCCATGCCGTATATCTACGGCCAGCGCACGATGTTCCTTGGCTTTATCATCGTCAGCTGTATCCAGCTCGGCGCAACGATCGACTACTCGATCCTGCTGACCGGCAACTATCTGGACGCGCGTGCGCAGGGCGACAAAAAAGAAGCCGCGATCCGCGCGGTCTCTGTCAGCGCCGAGTCCGTGCTGACCTCAGGCATGATTTTGATGACCGTAGCCTATGGCCTGTACTTCCTGACTTCGGTCGAAGCAGTTTCAGGACTTGGGCAGCTGATCGGGCGCGGCGCGCTGATCTCCATGATCCTTGTGCTGTTCCTACTTCCCGAATGTCTGATGCTGTTCGACCGCTGGATTGTCAAGCCGGACTACGCGCACAAGAAGCACGCCAAGATGAACAGCATCCGCGCCAAGAAACTCGTGCTGCCCGCACTGAGCGAGCTGCACCGGCAGCGGCTGCGCCTGCAGGCACAGATTCGCGAGAACCGCCGTGCACGGCACCGCGCTATGCGTGATAAACTGCTGAACGCACTGCAAAAACTGTCAAACCGGCACAAACCTACCCCGCCGCCGGATACCGAAAAGGAGGAACCACACGATGAAACGCACTAAAGCGCGCCGTGCTGCCGCTGCCGTGCTGGCTTTACTCTGCCTTGTGACGCCTGCAGCCCAAGCCGCCGCCCCCACTGTGCAGACAGACGAGGCGGTATACATCAATCTGGACTATTACGGCCAGCCGCAGCAAACCCGCATTGTCAAAGGCGTCAGCTTGAACGGACACACGGAATTTACCGATTACGGCGACTATACCAATGTATATAATATGTCCACGCTCGACCAGCCGGAGCTGAATAACGGCTCGGTCACGTGGTCGCTGCCCGACAACAGCCTGCAGCGCTTCTATTTTGAATGTGTGCCGGATGTCAGCACCGCTGTCACACTGCCGTGGGACTTTGATGTATCCTATCAACTCAACGGCGTGCCGGTCACGGCTGAACAATGCGCGGGCGCGAGCGGACTGATCGAAATGACGATTCACGCCACCCCCAACGATGCCGCCGATTCCTACTACAAAAACAATATGATGCTGGTCTGTGCGACCGGCATCGACATGAGCAAAATGCTCTCGATCGATGCGCCCGGCGCACAGGTGCAGTCAATGGGCACCTACAAGCTCGTACTATTCATGGGCATGCCGGGTGAAGAAAACACCTTCACTGTACGCATCGGCTCAAACAACTTTGAAAGCATGGGTCTGCTGCTGTTCATGGCGCCTGCAACGCTGTCCTCGCTGGATATCCTGTCCGACCTGCGCGACGTAAAAGACCGGTTGGGCGGCGCAGGCGACAGCCTGTACGAAGGCCTGCAGGATATGCTGGATACCATGCAATCCATGCAGGGCAGTCTGGACACAATGTCGAGCGGCCTATCCAGTATTGACGCGGTGCGCCGCCAGCTGACAGCCAGCCGCGGTACGCTCGACCCGCAGGCCGATGAAGCACTCAGTGCGCTCAGTGCGCTTGCTGGTCAAACCGACGCACTGATCCCAACGATCAACAATACGAAAACCACATTGACCTCACTCAACGCCTCCTTACAGAGCATCTTGGGGACGGTACAAACCGCCTCTGACGACCTAACCGCCTATCAGGATCTGCTCAAGCAAGCTGCCGATTCGCTGGATGACTTGGACAGCTTGGTTGACGATCTGCAGGATGCCTCGGGCGACGAACTGCTGCATCTCGAGCAAATCCAAAACACGGTTGAACGAATCCGGCAGGATGTAAAAACCCTGCAGGATCAGCTCGGTAACCTGAGTGAAAAGGCCGGTGACCTTGCGCAGCACATCACTGCCCTGCAAACGCTGGCAGAGAACAGCGATCTGCCTGAGCCGATACGCACGCAGCTGTCCGCGCTGCTTGGCAATGCAGCGCAGACCGCTTCAACTGTAAAAAAGGCGATCCGAACCCTGTCTGATATGACCGGCAAAATCAACAGCCTGCTGGGCACCTCCGACAGTATGCTAAGCGATCTGCAAAATATTTCCCGCGTGCTGGACGATTACGATGGCGTACCGCAAGACCTGATCGGCGAAGGCAAGCAGCTGACCGTGTTGGCAGACCGTACACTCGAGCGCATGCACCAGCTGATTGCCGATATCCCCGCACTGTCTTCGTCGCTTGACCAGCTGTCCAAAGACGGAACAGACGCTGCCGACCGGTGCGTCGACCTGCTTGGAGCGCTCGGAAAGGCACTGACTGCTGCAAGCAGCTATCTGCAGTCCGCCACTGACACGCTGCGCGATGTACGCACACAGACAGACGCAGGCACACAAGCTGCGCTGGACGGCCTGATCAGCGCGCTGGACAAAGCTTCTTCGTCCAGCAGTTCCTCTAGCCTGAAAGACGCGAACAATTCCATCCATGGCGCAATCGACGACGCAGAAAAGGATTTAGAGCAGGATACCAATATGCTCAATCTGGATGCACAGGCCGCCCTGCGGTCGGTCACCTCCGATCAGAACCCGACGCCTTCGAGCGTGCAGTTTATCCTGCGCACGCAGGAGATTTCAACCGAAGCCTTGCAGGATGATACCGTCACTGAACAAGACGATGCCGACGAAGGTGTATTTGCCCGCGTGGCCAACATTTTCAAAAAGCTATTTTCCGCAGTGTATGG
>DXDE01000102.1 GCA_019115615.1 Candidatus Agathobaculum merdavium
CAAAAAACCGCCCTGCTGAATTTGTCGTTCAGCAGGGCGGTTTTGCTTGTCCTTTTGGGATTATTCTCTTGAGCGTACCAGGTAGACACGAATAGTATCAATCCAGTATCAAGAGCCTTGTGGACGGGCAAAAAAGCCTGTATTCATGCGGGTTTGCGCCGTTTCGAGCGTCATTCCCACTCAATCGTGCCTGTCGGCTTTGGCGTCAAATCATACAGCACGCGATTGACCCCAGCCACCTCGGCGGTGATGCGTGCGGTAATCTTCTGCAGCAATGCAAACGGCACATCCTCAACCGTAGCAGTCATCGCATCACGGGTGTTGACCGCACGGATAATCACCGGCCAGTCGAACGAGCGTTTGCCATCCTTAACGCCAGTGGACTTAAAGTCCGGCACAACTGTGAAGTACTGCCACACCTTGCCTTCCAAGCCATTGTTTGCAAACTCTTCACGCAGGATAGCATCCGACTCGCGCACGGCTTCCAGACGGTCACGCGTAATCGCACCAAGGCAACGCACACCAAGGCCAGGACCCGGGAACGGCTGACGGAACACCATACCATCCGGCAGACCTAGCGCCTTGCCAACAACGCGTACTTCATCCTTAAAGAGGAACTTGAGCGGCTCAACCAGTTCAAACTGCATGTCCTCCGGCAGGCCACCTACATTGTGGTGCGCCTTGACCGGACCGCTCTCGAGGATATCCGGATAGATCGTACCCTGTGCAAGGAACTCAATGCCCTCAAGCTTGCGGGCTTCCTCTTCAAATACGCGAATAAACTCGGCACCAATGACCTTGCGCTTCTGCTCCGGCTCAGCAACACCGGCCAGCTTGTCCAGAAAACGGTCGACTGCGTCGACATAGATCAGGTTGGCATCCATTTCATCGCGGAATACGCGCACGACCTGTTCTGGCTCACCCTTACGCAGCAAACCATGGTTGACGTGTACACATACCAGCTGTTTTCCAACCGCCTTAATCAGCAGCGCGGCAACGACCGACGAGTCCACACCGCCCGACAGTGCAAGCAATACCTTTTTGTCGCCAATCTGTGCCTGCAATGCCTTCGTCTGCTCTGCGATAAATGCCTCAGCCAGCTCCGGTGTCGTGATGCGTTCCATGTTCTCCGGACGTTTGTTGTTTTCCATGCAGCTTACCTCCTATTGTCTGTTTATATGGTCACTCCCATTCCACCGTTGCCGGCGGCTTAGATGTGATATCATACACAATACGGTTGATGTGTCCAACCTCATTGACAATACGCACAGATACGCGGTCGAGCACCTCGTACGGGATACGCGCCCAATCCGCCGTCATAAAGTCAGTCGTTGTGACCGAACGCAGCGCAAGCGTATAGTCATAAGTGCGGCCATCGCCCATAACGCCAACCGAGCGCATATTGGTCAGCACAGCAAAATACTGGTTCATCGTGTGCTCCAGACCAGCCTTGGCGATCTCATCGCGGAAGATAAAGTCCGCCTCGCGCAGCACATCCAGCTTTTCCTTGGTAATGTCACCGATTACGCGAATCGCCAGACCCGGCCCTGGGAACGGCTGGCGCATAACCAGATACTCCGGCAGGCCAAGCTCACGGCCAAGCTGCCGAACCTCGTCCTTGAACAGCATGCGCAGCGGCTCGATGATCTCCTTGAAGTCAACGTAATCCGGCAGACCGCCGACATTGTGATGACTCTTAATGACCGCCGCATCGCCCGCGCCAGACTCAATCACATCCGGATAGATGGTGCCCTGCACCAGATAATCCACTGCGCCGATCTTCTTGCCTTCTTCTTCAAAGACGCGGATAAACTCCTCGCCAATGATCTTACGCTTGGTTTCCGGATCGCTGACGCCCGCCAGCTTACCGAGGAAGCGCGCCTCAGCATCCACGCGGATAAAGTTCAGATCCCACTTGGAGAACGCTTTCTCGACCTCGTCCCCCTCGTCCTTACGCATCAGGCCATGATCGACAAATACACAGGTCAGCTGGTTGCCAACCGCCTCAGCAAGCAACGCTGCCGCAACAGAGGAATCGACGCCGCCAGACAGTGCGAGCAGTACCTTGCCGTCGCCAACCTTTTCGCGGATAGCCTTAATTGAGGTGTTCTTATAATCCTCCATGGTCCAGTCGCCCTTAGCGCCGCAGACCTCATAGAGGAAATTCTTGAGCATCAGTGTACCGTTTTCCGTGTGGTTGACTTCGGGGTGGAACTGCACGCCATAAAAGCAGCGCGCCTCATCCGCGATCGCAACATTCGGGCACATTTGCGTGTGGCCGACCAGCTGGAAGCCCTCGGGAACCTTAGCCATATAGTCGCTGTGGCTCATCCACGAGACGCCCTCGGCGGGCAGCCCCTTGAACAGTTTGCAGGTTATGTCATAGAAAGTATCGGTCTTACCGTACTCACGCGCGGTATCCTCCTGTGCGGCAGTGACCTCGCCGCCAAGCGAGTGTGCCATCAGCTGGCAGCCATAACAGATGCCCAGCACCGGGATACCCAGTTCAAACAATGCCGGATCACACTTCGGCGACGATTCCTCGTATACGCTGTTCGGGCCACCGGTAAAAATAATGCCGATCGGCGCCATACGGCGGATCTCCTCAACCGGCGTCTTGTACGACTTGACCTCGCAATAAACGTTATGCTCTCGTACCCGGCGCGCAATCAACTGGTTATATTGACCACCAAAGTCAAGCACGAGGACAAACTGATGATTTTCCATCATGGAACTCCTTTCTGATTGGTTTCATTCCTGAATAAAATTATGCCACAATCCGGCGATTTCGGCAAGTATTTTCATGGTTTTTTCGCACTTTACGCTGCTTTGCTATTCGCTTGCGCAATGTGCTGGCATTTTATGCATAAAGCCGGATATTTTGGTGCATACTGCACGGCAGAGAAACCATTGAGAAAGGGTGAAGCAATGTGAAACTAGATAAACGGCTGCTAACAGCGGCTATTTTACTGCCTGTGACAATCTTTCTGTTAGGTGCAGCATTGTTTACAGGACTGCCTGCGGGCGCAGCAGGCAACATCCCTATTGTGCCGGAACTGCAAGCGGAAACCTGTGTGAATATTCCCATTGAAGTTACACTGGAAGGGACCGACGCAGACAGTGATATCGTACTGTATCAGCTGACAGAAGAACCAAAGCTGGGAACCGCCCGCATCGAAGGAACAACTCTGTATTATACGCCGGGGGCTAAAGCCGGAAAAGATCATTTCGGTTATACTGCCGTTGATGCTGAGG
>DXDE01000103.1 GCA_019115615.1 Candidatus Agathobaculum merdavium
GTTCTACTTCCGTACCACTGACGTTACCGGCGTTATCACTCTGCCGGAAGGCACCGAGATGTGCATGCCGGGCGACAACGTTGAGATGGACGTTGAGCTGATCACCCCGATCGCTATCGAGGAAGGCCTGCGTTTTGCTATCCGTGAGGGTGGCCGTACCGTAGGTTCGGGCGTTGTTACCGCTGTAAGCGCTGACTAATCCCTGTTTATTCAAAACTCCCATGCGAAAGCATGGGAGTTTTTTTATGTGTAAAATGTCTTTTGCGGTGCAGACTATCAATATGGAGGGATGGATATGAAGGATATGCCTTTAAACACATCGCAGCAGGATGCAGCGCAAAAGATTTTTCAATGGATGGAATGTACCATGACTACGGCAAATGATGACGAAAGTCAGAAAATGGATGGTCATCCTGATGGGATCGCCTTACCGCCGCATGAACGTGAATGCGGACATGCTCATCCGATCCGTGGGACCAGCCATGAGGATTTGACGGATTGGTGCATGCAGCACGAAACCTGATGTCAGCAAAAAAGGCCGCGGGGAAACCGGCGGCCTTTTGCTTGCAGTTTTACATTCTGGCACCAGTATGGTATAATAAAAACGCAATTCACCCTTCTGTCTGTGGAAGCATAGTCTGCATGCAGGAGGGGAGAACTATGTCTGTTTTTTGGCAGTGCGTGCTGGCAATATTTGCGGCTGTGGGCTTTTACACCTTGCTGCATATCATCTATGAGAGGTTAGTTGGACGGGTACTGCGCATGCATGGCACGGCAGAACTGACGCTGTATGGGGATGGCGCGGATGCGGCGAGCGAGCAACTGATCCGGGTAGCGCTTCGCATGCGGCGGCAGTACTTACCCGGAATGACGATCACTTTTGTTGAGATTGGGAATGGCAAAGAGCCGAATGTCGCACGGCATCTGTCTGCTCGGCAGGATATTATGTATTTGGAATAATGAAAAGGAACGGTTGCGTTTGGACGAAAGGGAATATGTGCTCATCCGTGGTACGGTAGAGCAAATTGTGTTTTACAATTCAGAAAACGGGTATTCTGTGCTGCGCTTGCTTGCACAGGATGGCTCGGAGGTCACTGCGACGGGTACGTTTCCCAATATTGGCTTGGGGGAGGATGTGATCCTCACCGGCTGCTGGGTAACGCATCCGTCCTACGGTGAGCAGTTCGCGACCGAGGCTTTCGAGCGTCGTTTGCCAACTTCTGTACGGGGTATTGCGGAATATCTTGGCTCTGGTGTAATCCGGGGTATTGGTCCGCGGCTTGCCGCACGCATTGCGGAAAAGTTTGGCGAAGATACATTTGATATGCTGGCAGAGGAACCGGAACGGTTGACTGCTATTCGTGGTATCACGGAGAAAAAGGCACGCGAGATCGGGCGGCAGTTTACCGAGCAAAACGAAATGCGCTTGCTGATGGAGTTCCTGACAGAGCATCATTTGCCGGTCTCACTTACGCCACTGCTGTATAAACGCTTGCATGACAGCGCGATTGATGCTTTGTGCGAAAATCCATATCTGCTGTGTGACCCATATTACGACGTTGATTTCCGACTGGCGGATGGGCTTGCGATGGAACTGGGACTTTCGCTTCTGTCGGATGAGCGCGCGGATGCTGGCGTCCAATACACGCTGGTATTCAATCTGGACAATGGACACACGTTTATTCCCGTGGAAAAGCTGACGCGTGCAGTGTGCTCGCTTCTGTCGGATGACGATGTGGAATTTGACGAAGATCGTGCGCTGGCGAGCATTGAGCGCCTACGCGCCAAGGGGCTGCTTGTGTGCGAACACATTGCGGGACGCGACGCTGTTTATCTGCGTGATATGCACGATGCTGAGGCATATCTGGCGGAAATGCTGGGCGGTATGGCCGAACGCAATTACGAATATGATTTTGATGTGGACGAGCTGCTGCGTGCCCTTGTGATGGATAGTCCTGTGCCGTATTCGGAAAAGCAGCAGCTTGCGATCTCGACCGCGGCACGCAACGGACTTGTAATCCTGACCGGTGGGCCAGGTACAGGCAAAACGACCACGGTGCGTGGCATCCTCCAAGTGTTTGAAGCGCTGGGGCTCAATACGCTGCTAGCGGCGCCGACCGGACGTGCAGCCAAACGTCTGTCCGATCTGACCGGGATGGAGGCAAAAACGATCCACCGTTTGTTGGAAGCGGGTTTTGGCCCGGGCGGACGTACTGCCTTTGCGCGCAGCGTGACCAATCCGCTGGAATGTGATGCAGTGATCTTGGACGAGGTCTCCATGGTGGATATCACGCTCATGCAGGCGCTGATTTCTGCGCTGCCGCATGGTGCGCGGCTTGTGTTGGTGGGTGACGCCGACCAGCTGCCGCCTGTCGGCCCCGGTAATTTTCTGCGGGATATTATTGCCTCACACCGTGTGCCGACGATCCAGCTAACGGAAATTTTCCGGCAAGCGCAGCAGTCGGATATTGTAATGAACGCGCATGCGGTCAATGACGGCCGTATGCCGATGCCGTCAGGCGCGGACGGGGATTTCTTCCTGATGCGCCGCTCAGACCCGGCCGCAGTGATCGAAACGGTTGCACAGCTATGTGCCGCGCGGCTGCCGAATCATTATGGGCTGACACCCGCGCAGATTCAGGTTCTGTCTCCGGCCAAGCGGCAGGGAAGCGGCACGATCGCGCTCAACCGTCGTTTGCAGGAGGCGCTCAATCCACCCAGCGAAAACAAGCTGGAAAAGCGCTTTGGGGATTGGGTATTCCGCGAGGGCGACCGTGTCATGCAGGTGCGCAACAATTATGATATCCTATGGGAAAAAGGCGAGGACGGCGAACAGGGCACAGGCGTCTTTAACGGTGACGTAGGGGAGATCGTACGTATCTTCCCGCAGCAGGAGTGCATAGTCGTGCGCTTTGATGACCGATTGGCAACCTATACGTATGATATGCTAAACGAATTGGAATTGGCTTATGCGGTCACCGTACATAAGTCACAGGGCAGCGAATTCGATGCGGTAGTGCTTGCGCTGTCCGATGGATTGCCGCGTAAACTGCTTACGCGGAATATCCTGTATACGGCAATCACACGGGCAAAACAGCTGCTTGTCATTGTCGGCAGCGCGGATGTCGTGGCCTATATGGTGGGAAACAACCAGAAAGGACGACGGTACAGTGCCCTCAAAACACGCTTGCGCGGAGACAGCCTGCCTGAAATGACTGAAAATATACCGCAGATGGAATGAAAAGTTGTTGGATTGATAGTAATTTTGTAAAGAGCCTTGAAATACACCGGATACATAGGGTATAATAAAACTGATACAATGTACGTTATCAGAGCAAAAAAGGGTGAATGAAGAATATGGCTTCTTTTTTGGAAACAATCGCGAAAAAGTTTTCGCTTTTTTCCAGTGATATTGGCATCGATCTTGGTACCGCGACCGTTCTGGTCTATGTGAAGGGCAAGGGCGTTGTGCTCAATGAGCCGTCGGTTGTTGCGGTGGACAAGGTGTCCGGCAAGATCCTGTCGGTCGGCGCGGAGGCACAGAAGATGCTGGGCCGTACACCGGGCAATATCATTGCGATCCGTCCGCTGCGCGAGGGCGTTATTTCGGACTATGAGATGACCGAGCGCATGATCAAGGAGTTTATCCGCAAGGTGCAGGGCTTCCGTCTGTTCAAGCCCAATGTGGTCATCTGCGTGCCGTCGATCATTACTGAGGTCGAGGAGCGCGCGGTAATCGATGCGGGTACGCAGGCTGGCGCCAAGCGCGTTTTCCTGATTGAGGAGCCTGTTGCGGCTGCGATCGGTGCGGGTATCGATATTGCAAAGCCGAACGGCAACATGGTTGTCGATATCGGCGGCGGCACGACCGACGTTGCGGTTATTTCGCTGGGCGGTATCGTTGAGTCCACCTCGATCAAAATCGCGGGCGACAAGTTTGACGAAGCAATCGTCAAGTATGTCCGCCGTAAGCATAATGCGCTGATTGGTGAGCGCACAGCCGAGCTGATTAAAAAGAATATCGGCTGCGTATATCCGCGTACCGAAGAGGTTTCGATGGAGGTCAAGGGGCGTTGCCTGATGACCGGTCTGCCGCGTACTTTTACGGTTAACTCGACCGAGATCCTCGACGCGCTCGAAGAGGTGAGCGCATCGATTGTTGAAGCAATTCATTGGGTCATTGAACGTACGCCTCCGGAACTGACGGGCGACATCTCGACCAATGGTATTGTAATGACCGGCGGCGGCTCGCTGATTTGGGGCTTTGACAAGTTGATTGCCTCCAAAACCGGCATCCCCACTCATGTGGCGGATGAAGCGATTTCCTGCGTTGCATATGGTACGGGTAATTGTTTGGAGAATCTGTCCGGTATGCAGGATGGTACAATGAATCTGTCGCGTCAGCGCCAGATGATGCAGTAAAACGGCGAAAGCGTGAAAACACCCGCCAATCGGGCGGGTGTTTTTATGCGGTCTGTCTGCGCTGCGGTTGCCGGAGGGAAAGAATGACCGAACAGGAAAAATATATGAAAGCGGCGCTGCGTTTAGCGCGCAAAGCGGCGGATGAAGGCGAAGTGCCGGTCGGTGCGGTGGTCGTGTGCGACGGCCAGATCGTGGGCCGCGGCCGCAACCGTCGTGAGGGGAAAAAAGACGCGCTGCACCATGCCGAGATTGAAGCGATCGGCAAGGCGTGCAAAAAGCTGGGTGGCTGGCGGCTGCACAAGTGCGATCTATACGTCACGCTCGAACCGTGTCCGATGTGTGCAGGGGCGATCATCAATGCGCGAATCAAGACCGTATATTACGGTGCGCCCGATCCCAAGGCCGGATCGTGCGGGTCGGTGATTGATTTGTTTGCGCTGCCATACAACCATCGACCGGAATTGGTTTCGGGACTTCTGGAAGCTGAGTGCGCACAGGTGCTGCGAGATTTTTTTGCTGCGCTGCGGGAAAAACGTAAGGCGCAGCGGAAAATGAAGAGATCAGATGCCGAAAACGGTATTTGAGATAGATATTCCACAAAACAAGGGGTAAAAGCAATGCAACGAGAGAGACTTGGCTCGCGCTTAGGCTTCATCCTGCTGTCGGCGGGATGTGCGATCGGCGTGGGCAATGTATGGAAGTTTCCGTGGATGGTCGGCCAGTACGGCGGCGGCGCATTTGTTGTGTTTTATGTGCTGTTCCTGCTGATCCTCGGCCTGCCGATCATGACAATGGAGTTTGCGGTCGGCCGTGCCAGCCAGAAAAGTCCGGTGCGTGCCTATCAGGCGCTGGAAAAGCCCGGTCAGAAATGGCACATTCACGGTTATCTGGCTATGATCGGCAACTATCTGCTGATGATGTTCTATACCACTGTATGCGGATGGATGCTGCACTATTTCTACCTGACCGCGTCCGGCAGATTTGTCGGTGCGAGCACCGAGGAAGTCGGCGCCGTGTTCCCGGAAATGCTCAGCCAGCCGGCGGTGATGGTGGGCTGGATGGTCGTCGTAGTTGTCGTCGGTTTCCTGATCAACTCCTTCGGTCTGCAGAGCGGTCTGGAGCGTGTGACTAAGGTGATGATGATCGCGCTGCTGTGTATCATGGTTCTGCTGGCGGTCAACAGCATTATGACCGAGGGCGCAGGTGAAGGCCTGAAATTTTACTTGATCCCTGACTTGGGCCGTATGCAGGAGGCTGGTGTGGTCAACGTTATCGTCGGCGCGATGAACCAGTCGTTCTTTACGTTGTCGCTCGGCATCGGTGCGATGGCGATCTTTGGCAGCTACATTGGAAAGGGACGCGCGCTGCTGGGCGAGGCGGTCAACGTCGCGATTCTGGACACCTTTGTCGCGTTCACGGCGGGTTTGATTATCTTCCCTGCGTGCTTTGCATTTGGCGTTTCGCCGGACTCCGGCCCGAACCTGATTTTTGTCACCCTGCCGAATATCTTTAACCATATGACGCTCGGACGCTTGTGGGGCAGTCTGTTTTTTGTGTTTATGGCATTTGCGGCGTTTTCGACTGTGCTGGCCGTATTTGAGAACATTATGTCCTGCTGCATGGATCTGACCGGCTGGAGCCGCAAAAAGGTTGCGGTGTTCAATATTGTGCTGGTAATACTGTTGTCGCTGCCTTGTGCACTGGGATACAACGTCTGGTCGTCTTTCCAGCCGTTTGGCCCGAATTCCGCGGTGCTTGATCTGGAGGATTTCCTGGTTTCGAATATCTGGCTGCCGCTTGGTTCGCTGGTATATCTTCTGTTCTGCACCAGTCGTTATGGCTGGGGCTGGAAGAACTTCAAAGAGGAGGCCAACGAGGGCGGCGGATTGAAGGTACATGACGGTATTCGGTTCTATGTCAGCTATATTCTGCCGTTGATTGTGCTGGTCATTTTTGTCCTCGGAATTAAGGATAAGTTTTTCGCATAAAATAGCTTGAAAATTGGGATGCGATAGGGTATAATACTTATTGTTGCATCCCTGCTATGCCGGTGTGATGGAATTGGTAGACGTAGTGGACTCAAAATCCA
>DXDE01000104.1 GCA_019115615.1 Candidatus Agathobaculum merdavium
ATCGGAGAAGCGCAAACCCTGCTGATTTCTACTGACTATCCCATCTCGCAAATTGCGCAAATGGTTGGTTTCGACGCGCAAAGCCATTTCAATAAGCTATTCAGCAAATATGTAGGCATCTCTCCCGGACAGTTTCGTAAAAATTATCGCAAAGCACAGCAAGCAGACGAAACGTAACCAGTCAGGGATATGTCAGCAGGCATCCCCCTGCGTTTTATTCCCGTAAAACAGAAATATACAAATTTTTGCCGTAAAATCGCACAATTATATGCTGTATTTGATCTCAGGTCTCTTTTGAACAAACGCACCCGACAGCAACCAATCCTGTCAGAAGTGCATCGTTTTCCCAGTTTTCCACACTTTCTCCCCGCTGAAATATTTGTGAAGTTTTATAAATAATCCTGCTGTTTTGTAGAAGCAAAAAACAGACGAATCCGCGATAATGAATACACCAAGAAAAAGCGTCAATCCACGCACACAAACACTGGTAAAAGGAGTTACGACTATGGGCATTCATATCTGCGGCGCCCCCTGCTGCTGGGGCGTTGACGACATCAACAATCCGCATCTGCCGACCTGGCAGCGCGTATTGCGCGAAGCGCACGAGGCTGGTTACAGCGCGATTGAATTGGGGCCAAACGGCTGGATTCCGACCGACGACATCGAGGGTGTGACCGAAGAACTGAACAAGAACCAGCTGTCGATTGTCGCGGGCACGATCTTCGACGATGTGCTCAGCGACGACAACTACGAAAAGCTGCTGCATCAAGTCGACGGCATCTGCCAGCTGATCACCAAGCTGCCGCCCCTTCCCCGCGAGGATGGCCAGCGCTGGCCGACCCCTTATATGACCGTGATGGACTGGGGTCACTATGAGCGCGACTACGCGGCAGGCCATTCCGACCGCGCCCCCCGCTTGGACGAAGCCGGCTGGGCCAAGCTGGTCAGCCACTTCAAGGGACTGTGCGAGCGCGCCAACAGCTACGGTGTGCGTCCGGTGCTACATCCACACTGCGGCGGCTACATTGAGTTCGGTGACGAGATCGACCGTCTGGCGGAAGAGATCCCGAATGAGCTGGCAGGCTTCGTTCTGGATACCGGTCATCTGCAATACGCGGGCATGGACCCGGTTGCGTGGCTGCGCAAATACAAGGACCGTCTGGACTATGTGCACTTCAAGGACATCGACCCCAAGGTATATGATGAGGTCATGCACGAGCATATCCGCTTTTTTGAGGGCTGCGCCAAGGGCTCGATGTGCCCGATCGGTCAGGGCATGATCGACTACAAGGCGGTTGCCGATGTGCTGGACGAGATCGGTTACAACGGCTACATCACCATCGAGCAGGAATGTGATCCGCGCAACGTCGAGAACAGTCTTGCAAACGTCAAGGCCAGCGTGGACTTCCTCAAAGGCATCGGATACAAAATCTAATCATTTATAGCAGAACAGAAAGGAACAGATACTATGAAGCAGGTAAAAGTCGGTCTGATTGGTGCAAACTGGATGGGCAGCTTCCATTCCATTGGCTTAAACAACGTCCGTCAGGCCTATCACGATGTGGAACCGGTATTTGAGCATGTCGCAGACGTCAATGAAGCGGCAGCCAAGCTTGCTGCCGAGCGCTTCGGCTATAAGAAAGTCTCCACCGACTGGCATGACGTCATCAGCGATCCGGAAGTAGAGCTGGTCATCATCGCAACGCCCAATTTCACCCATGCGGAAATCGCGATTGCCGCTGCTAAGGCGGGCAAGCATATCCTGTGCGAAAAGCCGATGGCCAACACACTGGCCGAAGGCAAGGCGATGGTAGACGCGATCGAAAAAGCAGGCGTCAAGAGCTTGGTCGACTTCATCTACACCAAATGCCCGGCCAATGTGCTGGCAAAGGAACTGATGGATTCCGGCAAGCTGGGCGACTTTGTTACCTTCCGCGGCGAATTTGACTGTTCCTACTGCGCAGACCCGAACACCCCGGCAACCTGGCGCCAGCTCGCCGCGACCGCCGGTACCGGCGCGCTGGGCGACCTGACCGCACATGTGGTCAGCCTGTCCGATATGATCGTCGGCAAGAAGATCGTCGAAGTGTTTGCATCCTGGGATACCCCGTACAAGCAGCGCCCGGACGCGCGCGATCCGTCCAAGAAGCTGGATATTGATACGGACGACCAGATCTATGTGATTGTCAAGTATGAGGACGGACGCATCGGTTCGATGTCCTCCAGCCGTGTCTCGGTTGCGCGTCCGGTCAGCCTTGCTTACGAAATTCAGGGCAGTAAGGGTTCGGTCAAGTTCGAGATGACCCGCATCAACGAACTGCTGTATTACTCCAATGACTGCGACCCCAAGGAGCGCGGCTATAAGATCATTAAGGGCAACACGCGCAACGGTGATTACGCCAACTTCTGCGGCACGGATGAACAGGGCATTGCGTACAATGAGATCATGTCCATTCAGGCGCATGACATCCTGACCGCCATCACGGAAGACCGCAAGGTGGATATCGACATCGCTTACGGTCACTATGTCGATACGATTCTCGAAGCGATGGCAACCTCCGCGCGCGAAGGCCGCTGGGTCAAGGTTTCCGAAATGCAATAATAGAGATAAACGCGGTACAGCCCTATCGGGCTGCACCGCGTTTGCGCACCCATAAACGATTCCACAGATTCCGGAATTGACATTCCAACCGGACATGCTACAATCAAATTATCCGCAAAGGATTCTCATGTTATGAAAAGGAGCTGCATTTGTATGAAAAAAATTCGCGTCGGCGTTATCGGTATTGGCGATATCAGCGATGTTTATCTGAATAATCTGAAAAAATATGACGCGGTCGAGGTGATCGCATGCGCCTCCCGCGGGCTGGAAAAAGCGCAGCGCAAGGCCGCGCAGCACGGTATCCCCAAGGCGTATGCCTCGGGCGCAGAGGTTATTGCCGATCCGGAAGTCGACCTGATCCTCAACCTGACCACACCGCAGGCGCACTATGAATACAACCTTGCAGCGCTCAAGGCAGGCAAGCATGTCTATACCGAAAAGCCGCTTGCCATGACCTATGCAGAAGGCAAGGAGCTGGTCACGCTGGCAAAGGAAAAGGGGCTGCTGCTCGGCTGCGCACCGGATACCTTTTTAGGCGGCCGCCTGCAGACCATCCGTGAGCTGATCGACAGCGGCAAACTCGGCCGTATCACGGGCGGCGGCGCCTACTTCATCGGCCACGGGCACGAATTCCACCATCCTGCGCCCGCCTTTTTCTATCAGCCCGGCGCAGGCCCGCTGTATGACATGGGACCGTACTACATGACCGCGCTGCTCAGCCTGCTTGGTCCGGTTCGTCGCGTCTGTGCGATGGCCACCAAGGCCGCCGACACCCGCACAGTCCCGTCCGGTCCCAGCAAGGGACAGGTGCTGCCCGTCGATGTGGATACCCACATCAACGCCATTCTGGAATTTGCCTGCGGTTCGATCGTCACGCTGACCTGCAGCTTTGACGTATGGGATTCCGAAATGCCGCGTATGGAGTTGTACGGCACGGAAGGCACCGTGCTGATCGACGAAAAGGACCCGATTTCCGGCCCCAACCTGTTCGGCGGCGACACGCTGCTGCGCACCCCTGCAGAATACCGCTGGGCAGCCCCCGACCGCAATCCCGCGCACGTAAACACCCCGTGGACCGTCGTCCCCAACCACCATCCGTTCAATTCGGTCAGCCATGCGGAAAACCCGCGCGGCATCGGTCTGGTGGATATGGTCTACGCACTTGCGCAGCACCGCACGCCGCGCGCCTCTGGCGATATGGCGCTGCATTCGCTGGAAGTGATGGAATGTATCCTCAAGTCTGCGCATGAACATATCTTCTGCGAACCGGAAACCACCTTTGAGCGTCCCGCTCCCCTGCCACTCGATTTTCCCGCGAGTGAAGCAGCAAACTAAAACCTGCTTTTCCACAAAACAAAGGCTGCCCGCAGGCAGCCTTTGTTTTGTTATGTTACTGTTTTCTTGCTATCGCCTGACAAGCCGCAGCCACAATATCCGCAGCCGTAAGTTTGTACTGCTGCATCAGGAAATCCTGTGGGCCAACCTGGCCGAAGCGATTCTGGATACCAACACGCTCGAGCGGTGTCGGGCACTTGGCCGCAAGCAAATTAGCCACAGCTGAGCCTAAGCCGCACGAAACCTGATGGTTTTCCGCGGTCACAATGCAGCCGGTTTCGGCAGCTGCTTTCAGAACCAGTTCGTCATCCAGCGGCTTCCATGTGTGCATATCGATCATGCGTGCGGAAACGCCGTCCTTCTCCAGCTGCTCCTGCGCCTTGAGCGCCTCATCCACCAAGATGCCAGAGGCGATGATCGTTACGTCCTTGCCGTCACGCAGGGTAACGCCCTTGCCGATTTCAAATTCCGAACCGTCCGCATACACAGTAGTGAACGTCTTACGGATCAGACGCATATAGGACGGCCGGCCATCCGCCGCCAGCTTCTTGGTCAGCGATTTGGTCTGCGCAATGTCGCACGAATCAATAACAACTGCGTTCGGGATGGTCATATACAGGGCGCAGTCCTCAAACGGCATGTGGGTTGCGCCGTTGAACGCTGCCGTCACACCGGGGTCAGAGCCGATGACATGCACCGGCAGTTCGGAATAGCCCGCCGCCAAAAATGCCTGATCGAACATGCGGCGGGAGGCAAAGCAGCCAAACGAATGTACAAAGGCCGTCAGGCCGGTCGCTGCCATGCCTGCGGCAACGCCCATCGCGTTCTGCTCCGCGATGCCTGCGTTAAAAGTCCGCTTGGGGAATGCCTTTAGCAGCTTTCCGGTGTTGATGCAGCCCATCAGATCGCAGTCGATATGTACCAGATTTTTGTTTTCCGCCATCATCTCCAGCATGGCTTCCACATAGCCGTCGCGGTTCGCGCGGCTGTCCTTCTCATGTTTGCCAATCAATGTTACACTCATCGTTTTCCCCTCCCTTACTGCTCATTTTTGACCGCTTCCAGCGCAGCCTCTGCCGCGGCGATGGCTTCATCCCACTGCTCCTGCGTCGGCTGCGAGGAATGTGCACCCGACGGCTCGGCAAATGTCGCGCCCTTGCCCTTGACCGTATTCAGGATCAGGCAGCTCGGCTTGCCCTTGCAGGCGCAGGCCTGCTGCAGCGCATCATAAATCTGCTCAATGTCGTTGCCGTCCTTGACATTGATGACATTCCACCCAAACGCGTCAAACTTGGCGCCGATGCCCTTGCCATGGCTCATTACGTCTGCAACCGCACCGTCGAGCTGCCGCTTGTTATCATCCACCAGGCAGATCAGGTTGTCCAGCTGGTAATGCGCGGCAAACTGCGCGCCCTCCCAGATCTGGCCCTCATCTGCTTCACCATCACCAATCGCCACAAACACATGATTGTCACGGCCCTGCACGCGGCTGCCAAGCGCTGCGCCAATCGCCTCACTCATACCCTGACCAAGCGAGCCGGTCGTCAGGTCAACGCCGACCGTCTTGTTGCGGTCGGTGTGGGACGGGAAGTCCGTGCCCGGCTGGTTGAGCGTATAGGCAGTCTCGATCGGATAGTAGCCCTTCAGGCCCAATGTGGCGTACATGACCGGTCCGCCGTGGCCCTTGGAGAGCACAAACCAGTCGCGGCCCTCCCAACGCGGGTTTTGCGGGTCAATGTTCATCACTGCACCATACAGCACCGCCATTGCGTCGGCCATAGACATCGATCCGCCAACATGGCCAAAGCCGCGCGAGCCGATGATCTTCAGCGTTTCCAAACGGATTTCCGCTGCGAATACGCGCAGTTCATGCAATTTCTGCTGATCCATAATTTCCTCCTTTATTCATGCAAACCAGCGCCCGCCCGGAAGACTTCGGACGGGCGCTGATCCTTTGGTTTATTTGATCCGTGCGATTTCCTTGGCAAGCTTTTTCTTCATATCGAGGTTGGACTGGCGCGCGATCATAATGCGCTGCGCCTGCGGCGAGCCGGCGCCGTGCATGGACTCGGGCAGGTAGCCTACCGCTGCGGTGCCCATCGTCATGTTCTCGATCAGGCGCAGCACGCGCATACGGTCCTCGGTCGGGACGGATGCCACGCCCTTGAGGTACTTCTCGATGTAATCGTGCGTTGCCGGGTTGCGGTAATCCGCCTCGGACGGCTGCGTTACCATCAGGCCGCCCGCAAGATCCTGCGCCAGACGCGCGATCTCATACGGGAAGCGCGTAACGTTCTGCTTGCAGACGTTCGCCAGCAGCAGGTCGATCAGGTAGTTGCCGCTCTTGGTCTTGGTGCCCTGCGAAGAGCACGCAATACCGCAGCAGTACAGGGTCTCGTTCAGGTGCGTCATCTCGATGATCTTGTCCTTGACGTGGCTTGCCTTCGCGCAGCCCGCCATTTCGGTAGCAAGCGCAGTCGCGCCGATCAGCACATCGCCTACGCCGACCTTGCAGCCGCCGTAGCTCTGGCGATGGTAGCCCGCAAAGCGCTCCACCATCATGCCGGCAAACTCCACTTCGCCGTTGAGGAAGATCATCTCGTTCGGGATGAACACGCGGTCGAAGATGACCAGTACTTCATGGCCACCATATACTTTGTTGCCTACGTCGATATCGTTGTACTCCTCAGTCTTGCGGGTGTCGCAGGACTGGCGGCCGAGGATCAGCGTGATACCCTCCGCGTCGGTCGGGCAGGCAAACGAAATCGCATAGTCCTCGTCGCCCTTGCGCATCGAAATCGTCGGCATGACGAGCACATAGTGGCTGTTCAGGTAGCCGGTCTGGTGCGCCTTGGCGCCCGTGACATATACGCCATCCGGTGTGCGCTCCACCACATGCAGGAACAGATCGGGGTCCGCCTGCTGAGACGGAGACAGCCCGCGGTCGCCCTTGACGTCGGTCATCGCGCCGTCGACCGCCCAGTCATTATTCTGCACTTCCGTCCAGAATTTAACAAAATTCTCATGATACTGCGTTTTGCAGGCCTCATCGGTCTCATAGGTCGTAGAGTACACAGCGTTGGCCGCGTCCAGACCTACGCAGCGCTGGAAACACGCTGCCGTCTTTTGACCCAGCAGGCGCTGCATCTTGACCTTGCGGATCAGGTCGTCGGTCGACTGGTGCAGGTGCGTGAAGCGATTGATCTTCTTACCCGTCAGGTTGGAGGTCGCCGTCATCAAATCCTCGTACTGCGGGTCCTCGGCCAGCTCATAGGTCGCGGCAAACGAGTTGAGCGACGGACGCACGATCGGGTCATCCACCACGTTTTCCACCTTTTTCCCGAAGCGGTACAGGTTGAGATGCAGCGTCCGCAGCGACGCGATGTATTGTTCCTTTGTCATCATAATTGTATATCCTTCTTTCCTATCCAAATTGAAAGAAACCATCTCGCACAGGCAGGAATCCGCAGAAGTCAACTTCACATCCCCCTGTGCCCGACGCTGTTCCATCACTGAAATACGTTTTAGCCCATTAACAGATACGTATAATATACACAATACCCGGAAAAAGCAATCAGCGCTACTAATATCAGATAAATCAGTATAATCTGCCCCCGTGTAAACGGTTTTTTCTCTGCCGCCATAAGATCACTCCTCTTGCGATCCGACACGCGGTTTAAACCGTCAGTTTTTCCCCAAAGCGCTTCTCATACTCCTCCGCCAGCTCCGCGCGGAACTTGGGATGCGCAATCGCGATCAAGCGCTTGGCACGCTCGCGCAGCGTCTGCCCACGAAGCTGCGCCACGCCGTATTCAGTCACGATGTAGTTGACGTCACAGCGGCTGGTCGTGACCGGCGCGCCGGTCGTCAGCGTGGTGACGATCTTGGACGCCGATTCGTCCTTAGTTGTCGAGTGCAGCGCAATGATGGAGCGGCCGCCCTTGGACAGGTTCGCGCCGCGCACGAAATCCATCTGTCCGCCGATGCCCGAAATCTGCCGCAGGCCGATCGCCTCCGCGCATACCTGCCCCTGCAGGTCCACCTCGACGCACGAGTTAATGGACACGACGTTGTCGTTCTGCGAGATCACCGCCGGGTTGTTGCACACGTCCACCGGCAGCATCCGGATCATCGGGTTGTTGTCCACATAGTCATACAGCCGGCGCGTGCCCATCAAAAAGGTGACGCACACCTTTTCCACATCACGCTGCTTACGCTTGCCGTTGATCACACCGTTCTCCAGCAGCGGCAGTACGCCGTCCGAGATCATCTCTGTGTGCAGGCCGAGGTCCTTCTTATCCCCGAGGAACGAGCACACCGCATCCGGCAGCGCGCCGATGCCGAGCTGCAGGCAATCGCCGTCCCGCACCAGATCCGCAATATACTTGCCGATCTGCCGATCCTCTTCCGAGATTTTGGCGGGGGCAGATTCTGGCAGCGGCTCCCATGAGCACAGGAAACCGTCGATTTCGGACACATGCACAAAGCTCTCGCCGTATGTGCGCGGCATATTCGGATTGACCTCTGCGATCACCGTTTTGGCGGATTTGGCCGCCTGCGCGCCGTAGTCGCAGGATAGGCCGAGCGACACATATCCGCGCTCGTCCGGTGGTGAGCAGGTGAATGCAAATACATCCACCGGCAGCGTCCCGTCCCGGAACATACGCGGCACGTCCGAGAAGAATACCGGCGTATAGTCAGCGCGGTGCTCCGCAATCGGCTTGCGCGCCGCGCCGCCCACAAACAGGGCGTTGTGGCGGAAATGGCTCTCCATGCTGGGCTGCAGATAGTCGCCCGAGCCGAGATACACCATGTGCGCAACCTCCACGTTATGGAACTGCTCCGCCATGCGCGCCATCGTGCGCTGGAAGATGATCGGCTCGCCCACCGCGTGGCCGAACACCACGCGGTCGCCGTCATGGATCATACTGACCGCCTGCTCCGGCGTCATCGTATGCTCCTTATAATAGCTTCTCCAGTCCATTCCTGTCCCTCCCGCTTAAAACGCCGCGCGGTAGATCGAAAGGATATCGTCCTCGGTCAGTTCCACATAGTTATTGCCCAGCAGGCGCTGCTGCGTCTCGATGACATTGCGCGCAAAGTCCGGCAGTTCATCTGCGGTCACGCCGTGCTCGCGCAGCGGGTCCTTTTTCAGCACCTCATCCATCAGCGCATACAGCTTTTCCAGCGCAAATACCGGCTCGACTTCCAATTCCTTGGACAGGATCTCCTCGAGCTGATTGAGCTTGCCGATCGGCTTCTTCTCCTGATATTTTCGCATAACATCGGCAAACATCAGCTGGTTTGCCTGCCCGTGCGGGATATGGTGCACGCCGCCGAGGGGATAAGCCATCGCATGCACCGCCGCGCAGCCAGCGTGGCCAAACGCGATGCCCGCGAAATTGGACGCACGCAGGAATTCCAGCGCGTACTGCTTCCAGCCGTCCTTGCTGCCGGAGGCGACCGCCTGCTTCCAGCCGCGCAGGATCAGCTGCAGCGCCTTTTCCGAAAACAGCTCGCTGAGCGCGCAGGCGTTCGGGCTGAGATAGCTTTCAACCGCATGCACCATCGCGTCGATCGACGAGGTGGCAAACACGGGGTACGGCAAGCTTTGCAGCATGGCGGGCACCAAAGCCGCCTCGTCCGCAAACATCGCCGGAGAAACCAGCCCGACCTTCACACCCTTAGAGGTGCGGTTGATGATCGAGATGTTGGTCACCTCGCTGCCCGTGCCACAGGTCGTGGGCACAATGATGAGCGGGTGCTCCTTTTGCAGGTCTGCCATGCGGTCGTACAGGTCGTCTACACGGTCCTCCGGGCGCGCCACGGTCAGCACCTTGGCGATGTCGATCACCGTGCCGCCGCCGACCGCAACGATGCGGTCATACGCCTTGCCCCGCAGATCGTCCAAAATGGCATCCACCATCACGTCTGTCGGCTCGCCCGCACCGTACTTCTCCTGGAAGCAGGTGTGGCAGCCGAGATCCAGCGCTGCGATCGTCGGGTTGTAGATGTATTCATTGGTCAGGATCAGGTCACGCGCGCCGAGCTTCAATTCCTGCGCCATCGTGCCAAAATCCGCATATTCTGCTATGGCAGGCTTTATTTGAAAGGCTTTCATTTGATTTGCCCCCTTTTTCTCAGATATCCGGGAAGTACTTTGCATCCGGCGCCGTTACCCACTCGTATTCCTTGACCGTGGTGGTGACGATATTCTTGTCATCCTGCAGGCGGATGCACCACAGATAATACTCCGCATAGCCCGGCGCGGCCGCCTGCGAATGGGTCACATTGCACGGCATACCGGTCAGGTCGTTGTTTTTCACCTTATATGCGTCATCGCCGTACTCCGCAAGGCCATAGCCGTTTTCCGGGAAGAACTTATAATAATACATCTCCGGCTCTACATGCTGATGCGGCGGATAAGAGGACCACTTTCCCGGAAAATGCACGACTTCACCGATAAAGAAATTGGTTTCCGGGCAGTTGGAGCGGTCAAAGAAAGTGCGCACCAGACGGGTAGAGCACTCGTTCATCTGGCCTGCGCCGCGCTCCTCATTGGCGCACAGGCAATCATCCGGGTGCATCAGGCGGGCTGCAAAGCTGCGCTTGTTCTCGGTGCGCACGACAGCAATCTCAGCATCCTGCTTTGCAAAAATGGTCACCTTGGTGTTCTGCGGCACGTGCAGCAGGATCGCGCCCTCGTGGAAGCAATCGCGGCGCTCGACCGATTCGAGCTTGCCGTCCCATTCAAAAGTCACTTTGCCGGAGAGCAGATCATAAACAACCTCCTGCGCATAGTCAAAATGCAGCACATCGCCCGCCGCCATTTTGACCACGCCGAACTCCATCCCCATCATTTCCGGGTTTTCCACAGCGGAGATCATCTTGTTATAGCCCTTTTCAAACGGCCCTTTGCTGGTGTATTTCATCGTTTTCGCTCCTTTTCCCTGTTTTTGAGCAGCAAACAGCCGCCCGCTCATAACGGGCGGCTGCACTGTACGCACAATATAATCAAGTACCGATCGCTTCTATTCCGTATCCATGTTCCTGTCTCCGGCTCTTCGGGCAGTATGTACAATGTTGTTCACACTGCCCTTTGAGCGGAAACAAGAGAGAAATATTTTGGAGAATGCACTATGAGCACGCAAGAGAACCATGGAAGAATAGGAGAACGAGTTCTCAGTACATTCTCGCTTCTGCCAGATGGTCGTCGATCCGCTTGCGGGCTTCCTGCACTGCCGCGGACTTGGAGGTGGAAGCAACACCGATATGCCACCAGGATTCATAGCCCTCTGCCATGGTCTTGGGCAGCACCTTGGCATCAATGATGCACGAACCCTTTTCCTGCTTGGCCGCGCGCACTGCCTGACGGAACTCCTCCGGCGTCTTGGCAGTGAAGCCCTTCATGCCGTAGCCCTCACCTACCTTGGCAAAGTCAGTGTAGCAGTATTTGCCGTCCAGCTTGCCGGTTTCCTCATTGCGGTGACGCATTTCGGTCGCCAGTGTGCCGACACCATTGCCCATCTGCAGGTTGTTGATGCAGCCGAATGCCGCGTTATCAAATACCACAACCGTGATCTTTGCATTTTCCTGAATTGCAGTCGGGATCTCGGAGTTGAGCATCATAAAGGAGCCGTCGCCCACCAGCGCGTATACTTCCTTGTCCGGCGCCGCCAGCTTGGAGCCCAGCGCACCGGCAATCTCATAGCCCATGCAGGATGCGCCGTATTCCATATTGTAGGAATCCTTCGCGTCGGTGACCCACAGACGCTCGAGGTCTGCCGGCAGCGAGCCTGCTGCTGCAACGACGATCGCATCATCGTCGATTTCCTCGCGCAGAATACCGACTGCGTTGGACTCGGTGATCGTACCGCCGATGTCGTTGATGAAATCGTTCATGATCTTCTCGGTCCAGCTCGGTACGCACGGCACAAACTTGCCCTCGCCAAAGCCTTCGCCATGGTACTGTACGCCCAGCACGCGCAGGCGCTCTTCTTCCCATACCTTGCGGATGTTGTCGATCTCATCGGTATAGGCGGTCTTGTAGTTTGCTTCCTTCAGCTTCGCCATGATCGCTTCGAGCGTTACCTTGGCGTCGCCGACACAGCGGGTCGCGTCCAGCTTCTCTGCATGGAACTCAGAGGTGTTGATCGCCAGCACCTTGATATCCGGGTTGCGGAACAGTACCCACTTGGAACCGGTGACAAAATCGTTGAAGCGGGTGCCGACGCCGATCACCAGATCGCAGTCCTTGCACAGCGCATTGGCTGCCAGACCACCGGTAACGCCGATGCCGCCAACCGACAGCTCAAAGGAATCCGGCAGCGCGGAGTGGCCGGCCTGCGTCTGGGATACCGGAATGTTGAATGCCTTGCAGAACTCCATGACGGTTTCGCCGGCCTCGGAGTAGCGCACGCCGCCGCCCGAAATGAACATCGGCTTCTTGGAGGCCTTGATCAGCTCCACCGCCTGATTGATCTCATAGTCGTCCGCAACGCGGCGAGCAACGTGATGTACACGCTTCTGGAAGAAGTAATCCGGGAAATCGAAGCTCTCGCCCTGTACGTCCTGCGGCATGGAGATGACCGCGGTGCCGCAGTTTGCCGTATCGGTCAGCACGCGGAACGCATTGATCATCGCGCTCATCAGCTGCTCGGGACGGGTTACGCGATCCCAGTACTTGGCGACCGGCTTGAAGCAGTCGGAAGCGGTCATGGACAGGTCGCTCGGTACCTCAAGCTGCTGGAGTACCGGGTCCGGCTGGCGGGTTGCAAAGGAATCGGACGGGAACAGAAGCAGCGGGATGTTGTTGATGGTTGCGGTCAGCGCTGCGGTTACCATATTGGCAGCGCCTACGCCGATCGAGGAAGAGCAGGCGATGATTTTGCGGCGGTTGTGCTGCTTGGCGTAAGAGATTGCAGCGTGCGCCATGCCCTGCTCGTTGCGGCCCTGGTAAACCCGCAGGTGGCCCGGGTCCTCCTCAAGCGCCTGTCCGAGGCCGACCACCATGCCGTGGCCGAAGATGGTGAAAATGCCATCCACGAAAGGCTCTACCTTGCCGTCCATTTCGATGTACTGTTGATTGAGGAACTTAACGATTGCCTGACCAACAGTCATTCTGGTTTTGCTCATAATGCTTCCTCCTTGTATTCGTTTGTCTTGCGTGGTCGTTCTCGCGACCCTCGTTTTTTGATGGTTTTAGTTTAGCATTGCGCCCATCGGATTTCTTCTAACATCTTGGTTTGATGCTTGTTTTTACACTTTTGATCTTTTTGACGCATTTTTCTCCGCACAGACGAGGTTTTTTTCTTTTTTCCGCCTGCAAACGCCCATTTCACACCGTTGCACAGCAGCACAGCTTTCACCGCTGCCGCAGCTGTTTTTTTGAATATCTCGCTTTTGCAGGGTTTTTCCC
>DXDE01000105.1 GCA_019115615.1 Candidatus Agathobaculum merdavium
CGCCGGTCGAGCCGCCGCCCTCTGGATCAGAACCACCCGAGGTGTCGCCGCCAGTCGAACTGCCCTCATCCGACCAGTTATCTTCATAACTGCCTGAGGTATCACCCCAAACGTTGGTATCTTCGTCCGAGCTGACGCCACCACTCCAGCCGCCTGAGCTGCCGCTCTCCGGCCCGCTGACAATATCAAGCGTGGTAATTTCCTCTTCATAGGGGTTAAAGTACTTATTGACCAGATCGAGCGTTTCCTGATAATACGG
The DNA here is from genome assembly GCA_019115615.1 of Candidatus Agathobaculum merdavium. Classification (GTDB taxonomy): domain Bacteria; phylum Bacillota; class Clostridia; order Oscillospirales; family Butyricicoccaceae; genus Agathobaculum; species Agathobaculum merdavium. The sequence goes on from DXDE01000105.1 coordinate 260, forward strand.
GAAGAAGAACGAATACTGGTACGGATCACTGCCGGCATAGCTCATCGCGCCATAACCAGGCAGCGTAAAGAACTGGATGTTCTCATTCTTGATCTGCATCGCCTGCATACCCATCCAGAGGAGGTTGCCCGCTGTCAGGTCAGTCTTGACATTCTGGAACACCGCGTCTGCGATATCCGGAATCTTGGTGATATTCTGCAGCTGGAATACCTCAGCCGCAAGCACCTTGAGGAATTTCTGCTGATTCTCAACACGGCCTTCGTCGCCGTTTTCATACTGCATAGAGTAATCGTTGTTGTGACGCCAACGCAGGAACTCTACCGTCTGTTCGCCGTCCAAGTGCTGCATACCCGCGTACAGGTCAATATGCAGATCCTGAGAGGGATCGTCATACTGCATGCGGAACGGTACCTCATAATCAACACCGCCGATTGCATCCACAATTTTCGCGATGCCGTCAAAGTTGACGATGACATAGTAGTCCGGCTTGAAGCCCATCAGGCGTTCGATTTCCTTTTTGGTCTGCTCGATGCCGCCCATTGCGTAGGCCGCATTAATCTTACGGCTTGCGCCCGACACACCGTTGTTACACATCGTGTCGCGTGGGATATTCATTACATTGACGGTCTTCTTATTGATATCCATTGTCGCGACCATCAACGCGTCGGTTCTTGTTTCATCCTCATCGACCGCACCGATGACAAACGTGACCACGTCGTCAATGCGCGTTCCCGAGTTAAGCATGCTGTTCACGTCGATCTTGTCGCCGTTTTCCTTATCCTTAATCGTAGGGTCGTTCGCCTGCGGCGGCCGAATGAAAAGAACTGCAGCAGCAGCCACACACAGCAGCAACGCGAGAACGATCACCGTCACCACGATGATCCGCCTGCGCTTTTGGCGTTTGGTCAGCGTCTTTTTGACCTTGCCACCCTTTTTCGCGGCCGTTTTCGGTGCATTGGCTGATATGCCAACAGCGTTTTGACTAACAGGCCGTTTCCTTGTGGGCTTGGCTGCATGTGCCCCGGTCGGTTTTTTCCCTGCCGGCTTGGGCGCGACGCGCTCCGGCACAGGCATCGGCTCAGCCTGTTGACGCGGCGCAGGGCTGTTTTTAGCGCGTGCCGTATGTTTGCTGCGGCTGCCGCCGCCTCCGAATAGCTTCAAGCGATTTCTGCCTCCCGTTTGATTATCAGTCCCGCCAGCGGACACCGTGCGCGATCATATCGTTATATGCCGCGACAGTATCGCTGTGGATCAATTTTCCTCGTTCCACCAGATCGGTCAAGGTCTGGTCATAGCAATAAAGCAGCGCACGGTCAATATCCTGCCGCGCCAGCTTACGCGCCTTTTCCACACCGGAGAAGTCGCGTGTATCTTCAATGTAGTCGGCCAGATAAAGGATCTTATCCAGCAGCGTCATACCACGCCTGCCGGTGGTATGGCAGGCGATCGCGTCGCAGATTTCTTCGGGCATGCCGTATTCCTCGCGCGCGATGGCCGCGGCCGTTTTGCCATGCAGCATTTTCGGCTCGCTTTTTTCAACGGTACAGGGTATTATACCGTATTTCTCACATAAATTCAACTGTTCCTGCGGAGAAAGATGTTTTGTAATGTCATGCAAAAGGGCAGCCACCCCGGCTTTTTCCGGATCGCCGCCGAACCGTTCGGCCAATTTCCTCGCCGCACGTTCACAGCCAAGCGTATGCTCATACCGGTATCCGCGCAGCCTCGACAGGATCCCCTTACGCATTTCCTCATTACACAACATAACTTTCTTCCCGCCTTTCTTTTTATATCGCTGTGGTCAGTACCCATACAGGTGATGTTGCTCGATATAATCCGCGACCGCAGGTGCAGTGTAGCGGTGCAATGCGCCGCCCTGCCGCAGCTCGGTCGATGAAATGGGGATGCTGTCGCCCTGCACCAGCTCGATTTTCGCATGCAGGCTGTGGCGCAGCAGTTCGGCTTTGCGGCGCAGCCGGTCCCAGTCGTCCTGCATGCGCGCGCATACGGCAAGCGTACAAAGCTGCGCGATCTCGTCCGGCGCGCGCCAGATACGATCAAAGGAAAGCAGCATGTCTGTGCCGACAATCAAATAAAGGTCGGTTTCTCCCCGCGCGTGCAATGCACGCAGCGTGTCAACGGTATAGCTCGCGCCGCCGCGGTCGATCTCGATCGTATCCAGCTGCGCCCACGGCGCATCCGCGGTCAGGCGGCGCACCATTTCACAACGGTCAGCCACCGTCGCCGTATGCTCCGGCAGCGCCTTGTGCGGCGGAATATTGGTCGGGATGAACAGCACCCGGTCAAGCTGCAGCGCATCGTGCGCCAGCTCAGCCGCGCGCATATGCCCAAGATGCGGCGGATTGAAGGTACCGCCGAGCATGCCCGTCCTCATTTCACCAGCACAATCTTTCTCTTATCCTTATCGCGCGCCTGTCGGTACACAACAAATTTTGACCCGATGCACTGCACCGGCTCGGCGCCGGTCGCCTCGCACAGCGCCTCAGACACCGTACGCGGGGTGAGGAAGGCACTTTCGAGCACCTTGCCCTTGACCAGCTCATGCGCTTCGAGCAGCTGGTCGAGCTGACGCTCGACCGCGTCGGTCACGCCCTCCTTGCCGATAATCAGTGTATCGGCAAGCGGATTTGCCAAAGCGCGCAGCTGGGCGCGCTGTTTGGTTGTCAGCATAAATGATATTCTCCTGTCTTATTGGTTTCAAATGCGGGTTTTGAGCGCTTCTTTGAGCGCACGCAGCGCGCGGCCGCGGTGCGAGACCTGATTTTTTTCCTCGCCCGGCAGCTCGCCGAACGTGCAGCCAAACTGCGGCACGAAGAACAACGGGTCATACCCGAAGCCGCCTGCGCCGCGGCTCTCGCGGAGCAACTCGCCTTCACATTCGCCGCGCACGGTGATCTGCTGTCCATCCGGCAGGATGCACGCGATCGCACACACAAACCGGCAGGCACGGTTGTCCTTGTCCCGCATATTCTCTAATAGAAACGCATTGCGGTCCTGATCAGTTCCCTCGCAGTAGCGCGCGGAGTAAATCCCCGGTGCTCCGTCCAGTGCGTCGACGCACAGGCCGCTGTCATCCGCGATTGCGGGCAGGCCCGTGAAGTCCGCCGCGCTTTTGGCTTTGATTATGGCGTTTTCCTCAAAGGTCGCGCCATTTTCCTCTGGTTCCGGCGCGTTTTCGGGCAGCGGCAGCACTTCAATGCCGAGTTCACCCAAAATTTCCGCCATTTCCTTTAATTTTTTCTTGTTGTGGGAGGCAAGCACAAATTGCATTACAGGCTCTCCCCCATCACCTTGCTCTGCGCCTTGCACAGACGCAGGCAGCCCTTTTTGCCAAGCGCAAGCAGTTTTTTCAGCTCGGTGTCCGAGAACGGACGGCCTTCGCCCGTCCCCTGCACCTCGATAAATTCGCCCGCCGAGGTCATGACGACGTTGCAGTCCACGATCGCGTGGCTGTCCTCCGCGTAATTGAGGTCAAGAATGGCCTCGTCCTCAAAAATGCCGACCGACACTGCCGCAACCTGCGCGGAAAGCGGCATTTTTTCGATCACGCCCTCGTCCAGCAGCTTTTTGCAGGCAAGCCACAGGGCAACAAAGCCGCCCGTAATGGACGCGCAGCGCGTGCCGCCGTCCGCCTGAATGACGTCACAGTCGACCGTGATCTGGCGCTCTCCTAACGCTTCGCGGTCGACTACCGCGCGCAGGCTGCGACCGATCAGCCGCTGAATCTCGCTCGAGCGGCCATCCAGCTTGAGGCTCTTGATGTCGCGCTTTTTGCGCGTATTCGTCGCGCGGGGCAGCATGGCGTACTCTGCCGTTACCCAGCCGAGGCCCTTGCCCTCAAGGAAGGGCGGCACCTTATCCTCGACCGAGGCCGTGCAGATGACCTTGGTGTTACCCATTTCTACCAGCACCGAGCCTTCGGCATACATCGTGTAATCCTTGGTGATTTTCACCGGCCGCAGCGCGCCGGATGTTCTTCCGTCAGGTCTCTGCATTATGCGTTTTCTCCTTCCACAGGCGGCAGGATAGCTTCCAAAAATGCCGCGCGGTCAAAATCAATCAGATCGTCAATGCCCTCGCCCACGCCGACGAGCTTGACCGGAACGCCCAGTCCCGCCGAAATGGCGATGACAATGCCGCCCTTGGCTGTGCCATCCAGCTTGGTCAGCACAATGCCAGTCAGGTGCGCGGCCTTGTTAAATTCCTCTGCCTGATGCACGGCGTTCTGTCCGGTCGTCGCGTCCAGCACCAGCAGCGTCTCGCGTGATGCGTCCGGCAGTTCGCGCGTGATCACACGGTCGATCTTCGCCAGCTCATTCATCAGGTTGGCCTTGTTGTGCAGGCGCCCGGCGGTATCCACAATGATCACATCGCTGCCGCGCGCCTTTGCTGCCGCGATCGAGTCGAACACGACGGCCGCAGGGTCTGCGCCCTCGCCGTGGCGCACGATATCCGCGCCCGCGCGCTTCGCCCAAATCTCAAGCTGATCGGCTGCCGCTGCACGGAAGGTGTCCGCCGCCGACAGCATAACCTTTTTGCCCTCGCTCACATAGCGGGCGGCCAGCTTACCGATCGACGTGGTCTTGCCCACGCCGTTGACGCCAATCACCAAAATGACCGCGGGCTTGCCAGACACATCGAGCGGCTGGTTTTCCAGCATGTTATCGGTCAGCACCTCACGCAGCAGCTCACGCAGCTCGGGCGCGGTCGTAATTTTTTTGAGTTTCGCGCGTTTTTCCACCTCAGAAACGATCTTCATCGAGGTTTCCGCGCCCACGTCGGACAAAATCAGCGCTTCTTCCAACTCTTCCAGCAAATCCGCGTCGATCTTGACGAACGCCGCGAATACATTGTCCAGCGAGCGGTTCACCGCGTCGCTCGTCTTTTGCAAGCCCTGTTTGATCTTATCAAAAAGTCCCATATTCCTCTCCCATTATCGAATTGTGTTTCCCAGCTGCTTTTCCGCCTCCGCAAGGTTGAGCATCAGCATCTTGCTTACCCCCTGCTCCTGCATGGTCACGCCGTAGAGCATGTCGGCCTCCTCCATCGTGCCACGACGGTGCGTGATAACGATAAACTGCGTCGAATCGGTCAGCCGCCGGATGTACTGCGCAAAGCGTGCGACATTAATGTCGTCAAGCGCGGCCTCGATCTCATCGAGCACGCAGAACGGCGTCGGCCGCAGCTTCAAAATCGCAAAATACAGCGCGATCGCGACAAACGCCTTTTCGCCGCCCGAGAGCAGCGTCAGCGTCTTGACCGCCTTGCCCGGCGGCGATACCTTGATGTCAATACCACAGTTGAGGATATCCGACGTGTCGGCAAGCTGCAGTTCCGCATGGCCGCCGCCGAAGATCTCGCGGAAGGTCTGCCCGAAATAGGCGTTGAGCTTAGCAAACTCGGAAGCAAAAATCTCCTTCATGTTGACCGTCAGCTGCTCAATGACCTTGTACAGCTCATGCTGCGCTTTTTCCAGATCGTCCTTCTGCTCACCCATGAAAGTGTATCGCTCGAGCACCTGCTGGTATTCCTCGACCGCGTCGAGGTTGACATTGCCTAGTGCGCGCATCTTGGTACGGATGCCCTGCGCCTGTTCCTTTGCCGCAGGCACATCCTCGAGCGGACGCGCAACCTCGGCCGCAGGTGTGGGGGTCAGCTCATAGTTTTCCCACATCTTATCCAGAATCTGCGTTTCCTCGTTTTTCAGCTGTCCGGCGCGGTTTTCCAAACGCGCGGACTCGCGCTCGAGGTTCAGGATCTCCTCGTTTTTGCCCTGTGCCTCACGGTCAACGCGGGCACGCTCTCCCTCGACCCGTTCACGCTGCTGCATCTGCGCGTCCAAGGTTTCGTGCAGCTGCGCCTCGGCCGCTGCTGTGCCCTTGCCGGCGTCCTCGGTCCGCGTCAGTTCATCGGTCAGGCGTGCGATCTCGGCTTCAAAACCCGCGATCGTATCCGCCGTGCCCGAAACGCCCGCATCCAACTCTGCCTTGAGATGCTCGAGGTCGGCCAGTGTGCGCGCTTCGCTTGCAGCTTCCGAACGGTTCTGTGCCAGTTCGGTCTGCACCGCGGTCAAGCGCGCGGCGTTTTCTGCCGCCTGTGCACTCTGCTGATTGAGCGCGGCACGACACCCCGCAACCTGCCGCTCGGCTTCATCCAGCGCCTGCTGCGCAGCTGCCTGTTTTTCGTCGCACGCGGCGATCTGATCGGCGTACTGCTGCTTGGCAGCCGCAAGGTTGTCCCGCTCGAGCACCAAACCGTCGTACTGATGCTGCAAACTGTCGAGCAGCACACGGTGCTGCGACACCGACGCGCGCAATCCGGCTTCGTCCTGCTCGGCGCGGATGCGCTCGGCCTCGATCGCCTTGAGGTCGTATTCCAGCGCGGCGTATTCTTCTTTGGCCGCATGGAAGGCTTGCTCTGCCTGCGCACGTTTCTGTTCAAGCGTCTGCACCTGCGTCTCGGCCGCTTTGAGTCGTCCCGCGCGGGCGAGCGCGCCTGTCCCGCGCGAAGCCGAGCCGCCGGTCATCGCGCCGCCGGACTGGATGATCTGTCCATCGAGCGTGACAATGCGGAAGCGATGCCCATAGGCGCGGGCGAGCGCCAGCGCCGTGTCCATATTTTCGGAAACCACCGTACGCGCGAGCAAATTCTGCACGATGGCGGTATAGCGTTTATCAAAAGTGACCAGTCGGTCAGCCGTGCCAAAACAGCCGTTTTGGGCTTCCAAACCGGTTTCCCGCAGCGATGCGGGGCGGATCGTATCAACCGGCAGGAAGGTCGCGCGGCCGCCGTCCGTGCGCCGCAGGTACTCGATGCAGCGTTTGCCGTCCTGTGCGGTATCCACAACGATCGAAGACGCGGATGCGCCAAGCGCTGTATCGATCGCGGTGACAAAGCGGTCGTCCGTCGCGATCAGCGAGGACACCGGGCCGTGCACACCGCGCATCGCGCCGCGTTCGACCTGCTGCATAATCGACTTAACAGAGCGGGAAAATCCCTCGTAATCGCGCTGCATGTCGCGCAGCATCTTGACACGGTTTTTTGCATCGGTCAACGCCGCCTGCGCCTGCTGCAATTCGGTCTGTGCGTTCTCGGCCTTTTTACGGCGGCTGTCCGCTTTCAGGGCAATGCCCTGCACCTTGTTTTTCGCACCTGCGAGTATATCAAGGCACGCCTGCATACGCGTTTCCAACTCGTCCTGTGCCTGCTGCTCCTGTTCGAGCCGCTTAGCCGCGGCTTCAATGTCAGCCGCGATCGTGTCGCGCCGCCCGTCCATGCCGGCTAGGCTGGTTTCGGCCGCCGTGCGGTCGAGGGCGAGCGCGTGCAGCTCATTCTGACGCGTGTCGCGCAGCTGCTGCGCCTGCCGCAGCGCCTGCTCCGCCTGTGCACGGCTTTCGTCCTGCGCGGCAAGCTGCTGCTCCAGATCAGCCAATTGTGCGGCCAATCCCGTATGCTGGGTATCCAGCAGTTCAACACGGGCGCGCCGCTCGGTCAGTTGCGTGCCCAGATTATGCGCCTGTTCGCTGCGCTGCGCGCTCTCGCGCCGCGCGCGGTCGATATTTTCACGGTTATTCTGGATATTCGCGCGCAGTACCGCCGCGCGGCTCGCCTGCTCGGCGGCGCGCTGCTCGGTCTCACGCAGTTGCTGACGCAGATGGTCAGCCTCGCGGTCAAGCGCGCGCATATCCTCAGACAGCTGCTCGGACTGCGCGTAGAGCGCCTCCTGCGCTTGCTTGGCGTCGCCTAGCTGACGGGAACAGATAACGGTATCCTGCTCGAGCTTGGCATTGTCCGCCTTAATACGCTCGAGCGACAGCAGCCAGAGGGAAATCTCCAGCACGCGCAGCTCGTCGCGCAGCAGCAGATATTGTTTGGCCTTTTCCGCCTGTTTTTCCAGCGGGCCGACCTGCCGCTCCAGCTCGTCATACAGATCCTGAATACGGGTCAGGTTGTCCTCCGTGGCGGACAGCTTGCGCTCGGCCTCCTCCTTGCGGTAGCGGAACTTGGTGATGCCCGCCGCTTCCTCGAAGATCTCGCGCCGATCCTCGCTTTTGAGCGACAGGATCTCGTCGATGCGGCCCTGCCCGATAATCGAATAGCCGTCGCGCCCCAAGCCGGTATCCATGAACAGTTCGTGGATATCGCGCAGGCGGCAGTGCTTTTTATTCAGGAAATATTCGCTCTCTCCCGAGCGGTAATAGCGGCGCGTGACCATGATTTCGGTAAACTCCGAGCGGAACACGCCTTCGGAATTGTCCAGAATGAGCGATACTTCGGCAAAGCCGACCGGCCCGCGCTTGGCAGTGCCGCCGAAAATAACGTCCTCCATCTTGGCGCCGCGCAGCGAGCGCGAAGACTGCTCGCCCAGCACCCAGCGGATTGCGTCCGAAATATTCGATTTGCCCGAACCGTTCGGCCCGACGATCGCCGTCACGCCGCCGAGGAATTGTATCTCGGTTTTGTCCGGGAATGACTTAAAGCCCTGCAAAATCAGGCTCTTGAGAACCATGTAACACCTCGAAAGTATATATGGTATTATTTTACCACCGAAAGCGCAGCATTTCAATGCGGAATGCAGAATTTACGCCCTGTTCATACCTTGCGCTTTTCCCGGTACCAGACATAGAAAAAGGCTCCGAAAGCTGTCCTTCGGAGTCTTTTTTCGTCTGTTTACTGCACGCCCATGGACTGAAGCGCCTGCTTAGCCGCCATCTGTTCGGCCTCTTTTTTGCTCCGGCCGGTGCCGGAGGCAAAGACGTTGGAGTTTAAGAGCAGCTCCATCGTAAAGCGCTTGTCGTGGTCCGGGCCGGACTGCCCTGCCAAACGGTACTCGAGCGTTTCCTGCTTGTTCTTCTGCACGATCTCCTGCAGCATGGTCTTATAGTCCTTGAACGCGCCGCCCGCGATCGCAACCTCGACCTTTTTCGGGATGAAATGCAGCACGAACGAACGCGCGGGTTCGATACCGCCATCCAGATAGATCGCGCCCAGCAGCGCTTCGGTCGCATCAGCCAGAATACTCGGCCGCTCACGGCCGCCGCCTGTTTCCTCACCATGTCCCAGCCGGATCGCCTGCGGGATGCCCAGCTCGTGCGCGATCTCGCACAATGCGCCCTCGCACACGACCGCCGCGCGCAGCTTGGTCAGGTCACCCTCAGGCAGGTCAGGATAGTGCGTTAGCAGGTAGTCCGCCGTGACAAAGCCCAGCACCGCGTCGCCCAGAAACTCCAGCCGCTCGTTGTGGTGCAGATGGTTCCCCCGGTGCTCATTGGCATAGGAGGAATGTGTCATCGCGGTATCCAGCAGCGCAGTATTTTGAAATTGATAATCGATATTCAGCATGTTATCCCCTTCCGCGCACGATGTCCGCGCGCAAACTCGTCCGCGCCGCAGCGCGGGGGCGGTCATTCGACCGTCATGTACTGGATATTGCGCGCGACCTCGTCGATCATGCCCGACTTGGTGTAGGCGATCGCCTGCCGCACCGCGTTCTTGACCGCGATCTCATTCGACGAGCCGTGCGCCTTGATAACCGGCTTGGCGATGCCGAGGAAAGGCGCGCCGCCGACCTTGTCCTGATTGAACAGGTCGCGGAATTCGTCCATGCCCTTCTTGCAGGCCAGATAGCCCAGCTTAGTCGCCGTATTGCGCATAAAGACGCCCTTGATCGCGCCCGCCATGAACTTCGCCACGCCCTCGATCGTCTTGAGCATGACGTTACCGATAAAGCCGTCGGCCACAGCCACGTCGCACGCGCCGAGTGGCACCATGCTGCCCTCAACGTTGCCGACAAAGTTCAAGCGGCCTTCGTCGCCCGCCTTTTTCAGCAGCGCATACGCTTCCTTGCGCAGCGGGTCGCCCTTGGTGTCTTCGGTACCGTTGTTGACCAGACCGACGCGCGGGTTCTTGATGCCGTTGATCTTCTCGGCATACAGCGAGCCGAGGAAGGCGAATTGCAGCAGCATTTCAGCGGTGCACTCAGTGTTTGCGCCCGCGTCGCACAGCATGACCTGTCCACCGCTGCACGGCATAACAGGTGCAAGTGCACCGCGGCGGATGCCCTTGATGCGGCCGCCGAACAGCGTCGCGCCGGTCAGCAGCGCGCCCGTGTTTCCCGCGGAGACAAGGGCATCGCCCTCGCCCGCCTTGAGCAGCTTGAACGCCACCGCCATGGACGAGTCCGGCTTTTTGCGCAGCACAGTCGCGGGGTCATCGTGCATATCAACCAGATCGTCCGCCTGTACGATGGACAGGCCGGGTGTGCCCGAAAGGCCGCGCTTTTGCAGGATTTCTTCGATCGTCTGCTGCTGGCCGACTAGCACCACCTGCTCGCCGTATTCCTTTGCCGCCAGCGCGCCGCCGACAACAGCGGACTCGGGCGCGTTATCGCCGCCCATCGCGTCTACGATAATCTTCATCTCAAAGCTCCCCTTTCAGACTTTCGATTTTTTCGAGCGCCCGCTCGGAAATTTTGGTGTTTTTCTCCCGCTTGCCCTTGATTTTATAGCCCAGCGGGTCAAGAATACCGAAGTTTACGTTCATCGGCTGGAACTTAGCCACCGTATGGTCGGAAATATACAGCGCCAGCGCACCGGTCGCAGTCTGGCGGTCGAGCAAGGGCATCGTTTTGCCCAGCACCTCGAGCGCGGTCGCGACACCCGCGACAAAGCCGGACGAAGTGGACTCCACATAACCCTCCACACCGGTCATCTGCCCGGCAAAGCGGATGCGCGGATCAGCTTTCAGCGCGTAGGTTGCGTCCAGCAGGCGCGGCGAATCCAGAAACGTGTTTCGGTGCATCACGCCATAGCGCACAAACTCAGCGTTGCGGAGCGCCGGAATCATGGAGAACACGCGCTTCTGCTCGCCCCATTTCAGATGGGTCTGGCAGCCGACCAGATTGTACAGCGTGCCCTGCGCGTTGTCGCGCCGCAGCTGCAACACCGCATACGGGTCGCGGCCGGTCTTGGGGTCAGGCAGGCCGATGGGCTTCAGGATACCAAAACGCATCGTGTCGTACCCGCGGCGGGCGTTGACCTCAATGGGCATGCAGCCCTCAAACACCTTGGAATCCTCAAACCCGTGCACGGGCGCTTCCTCGGCAGTTGTCAGCGCGTTCCAGAACGCGTCGTACTCCTCCTTGGTGAACGGGCAGTTGATATAGTCCGCTGTACCCTTGCCATAGCGCGAGGCGATATAGGCGGAGTCCATGTCGATGCTCTCGGCGGTCACAATGGGCGCGGCCGCATCGTAAAAGTGCAGGAACTCGCCGCCCACCTTGCGATGAATCGCGTCAAAGAGCGTATCCGAGGTCAACGGCCCGGACGCGATAACCACACGCCCCTCCGGGATGTCGGTCACCTCACCGTAAACGATTTCAATGTTCGGATGGTTCTTGATTTTCTCGGTCACCGCACGCGCAAACGCCTCGCGGTCGACCGCGAGCGCGCCGCCCGCCTCGACCCGGTTTTCGTCCGCGCAGGCAAGGATCAGGCTGCCCAGGCGGCGCAGTTCCTCTTTCAAAAGGCCTGCAGCATTGCTCAGTTCATCCGAGCGCAGCGAGTTGGAGCAGACCAGCTCGGCGAAATCGTCCGAATGGTGCGCGGGCGTGTGCTGCTGCGGCTTCATCTCGTGCAACCGCACCGGAATGTCGCGCTGCGCGAGCTGCCACGCGGCCTCGCAGCCAGCCAGCCCCGCGCCGACTACCGTTACAAACTCAGGCATCAGCGGCCTCCTTTGCGCTCTTACGGGTCGTGGTTTTTGCCTTCTTCGCCTTTTCCGCAGCCTTTTCGGCCTCGTACTTTTCCAGCGCCTTGGCATACTGTGCCTGCTGTGTCTTGGTCAGCGCCTGCACGTCCTCATCTTTCAGCTTCTTGAAGCGGTTCGTGGTCTTGGTCATCCACGGCACCTGCTTTTTCGCGGCAGGTTTCTTGGCTGCGGTCTTTTTCGCGGTTGTCGCCTTTTTCGTCACCTTTTTCGGTGCTTCCTCGGTCTCACCCGCTGCCTCGGCCGCTGCCTTGGCCGCCGCGCGCTCCGCCGCCTTCGCAGCGCGCGCCTCACGGCGCTGACGGTTCTTCTCGGTCTCCTCAGGCGACAAGCCCTCCTTGACCAGTTCCTTATAACCGCACCCCTCACGCAGGCACACATCCGTGACCTCCTTGGAATCGCGGTCGGTGTGGCGGAACAGCGAGGAATCGCACTGCGGGCACTTGGTCTTGAGCGGCTTATCCCACGTCATAAACTGACAGGTCGGGTAGGTGTCGCAGCTGTAATACACATAGCCGCGCGCGGATTTCTTTTTGACCACCTTTGCGCCGCATACCGGACAGGCAGCGCCTGTGTCCTCTGTGATCGGCTTGGTGTTGGTGCACTCCGGGAAGCCCGGACAGGCAAGGAACTTGCCAAATCGGCCGGACTTGATAACCATGTTGCGGCCGCACTTGTCGCAGATCACGTCCGTGACCTCATCCTGAATCTTGATGCGCTTGCCCTCAAGGTCGATTTCCGCCTGTCCCAGCGCCTTTTCAAAGCCATCGTAGAAGGTATGCAGCAGCTGGATATAGTCCAGCTTGCCCGCTTCGACCTCGTCGAGCTGTTCCTCCATGTTGGCGGTGAACTCGTAATCCGCCACCGACTTGAACTCATCAACCAGCAAGCCGGTCACGCCCTCGCCGAGCGGCGTCGGACGCAGCGCGCGGTTTTCCTTGGTGACATAATCGCGGTCAAGGATGGTCGAAATCGTCGGCGCATAGGTCGACGGACGGCCGATGCCGCGTTCCTCCATCGCGCGGATGAGCGACGCCTCGGTATAGCGCGCGGGCGGCTGGGTGAAGTGCTGCGCGGGGTCAAGCTTTTCGACCGACAGCTTATCACCCTGGTCAAAGCGCGGCAGCGGCTTGCCCGCGTCGCCCTTCTTTTCGTCATCCGTGCCTTCCTCATAAACGGCGGTAAAGCCCGGGAACGCGACCGTGTGACCGGACGCGCGGAACACCTGTCCCTCGCACACGATGTCAGCCGACACCGTATCCAGCAGCGCATCCGCCATCTGGCAGGCGACAAAGCGCGACCAGATCAGCTTATACAGCTTGTACTGATCGGGCGTCAGATAATGGCGGATATCGTCTGGCAGCAGCTTGACGTCCGACGGACGGATCGCTTCGTGCGCATCCTGTGCATTGCCCTTAGTCTTGAACACGCGCGGCTTGCCGGGATAATACTGGTCGCCGTAGCGCCCACGGATAAAGCCCGCGGCAGCAGCGGTGGCCTCATCGGCCAAGCGCAACGAATCGGTACGCATATAGGTGATCAGACCGGTCAGGCCATACTCACCCAGTTCGATACCTTCGTACAGTTCCTGCGCAATACTCATCGTGCGGCGCGGCGTCATATTGAGCTTGCGGCTCGCTTCCTGCTGCAGGGTCGAAGTAATGAACGGCGGCGCGGGGCTGCGCTTTTTCTTGCCGCGCTTGATATCGCCCACAACAAAGGGCTTGCCAGTCACAGCGCTGACCACCGCCTGCGCCTGTTCCTCATTTTTCAGTTCGACCTTGCCCGACGCATCACCGTAATACCGCGCGGTAAACTTTCCGCCATCCGCAGTTTGCAGCAGCGCTTCGATCGTCCAGTATTCCTCAGGGACAAACGCGCGGATCTCGTTTTCACGGTCGACGACCAGACGGGTCGCGACGCTCTGTACGCGCCCTGCGGACAAACCGCGCTTGACCTTGCGCCACAGGAAGGGCGACAGCTCATAGCCCACGATACGGTCGAGGATACGGCGCGCCTGCTGCGCGTTGACTAGGTCAATATCAATGTCGCGCGGGTTGTCAATACCGTACTTGACCGCCTGCTTGGTGATCTCGTTGAAGGTGACGCGCTTGGAGTTTTTATCCCCCAGCTTGAACAGTTCTTTAATGTGCCACGAAATGGCTTCTCCCTCGCGGTCAGGGTCAGTTGCGAGATAGACGAAATCGCTTTTGCGGATTTCGCTGCGGATTTCCTTGATGATTTTATCCTTACCTTCGATCGGCACATATTCCGGCTTGAAATCGTGCGCAATATCGACGCTCATTTTCTTTTTCGGCAGATCGCGCAGATGCCCCATCGAGGCCTTGACCACATAATCCGAACCCAGATACTTGCCGATGGTCTTTGCCTTGGCGGGCGACTCCACGATGACTAATTTCGACATATATTTCCTCCGTTATCGGCCGCCATCCTGACGGCCGGGGTTTCATTCCATTTGGCCCGGCACCAGCCGGCCTTTTTCACGGCGCAGCACGCCGTCCATTTCCAGCATGGTGACCAAACTCATCACGCGCGGCGCGGGCAGGCCGCAGCGTTCGATCAGTTCCTCAGGCGTGCCCGCACCCGCCTGCACGAGTTCCAAGATACGGCGCTCGTCGCCGGATAAACGGCTTGCAGCGGCTGCTTGGGCTGTTTTTTCAGCTTGCTTTTCTGTTTTCTGCGGTACGGGACGCGGCTTCACCGGCGTGCGCTTTGCCGCAGAATGCACAGGTGCGGATGGGTGGCCTGCCTTTGGCAGCAGCCCGTGATAGGTGCGCACAAGCGCCTCTGGGCTGCGCAGCAGCGCTGCCTCTCCCTTTTCAATTAACGCATTACAAGCCGCAGACTGCGGTGCATCCAGCGCGCCGGGCACAGCGTATACATCGCGTCCCTGATCGAGCGCGGCGCGCGCAGTAATCAACGCCCCCGAGCGGTAATCCGCCGCTTCGACAATAACTGAGGCCACAGAAAGTCCGCTGATGATGCGGTTTCGGGCATGGTAATGGTCGCCGCGCGGCTCCGTGCCGGGCGGGTATTCGCTGATGACTGCGCCTGCGAGCAGGATATCGCCCATCAGGCCGCGATGCTTGGGCGGATAACAAACATCCGCGCCGCCTGCGAGCACGGCCACCGTCAGTCCGCCCGCGCGCAGTGCGCCGCGGTGTGCGGCACCATCAATGCCCAGCGCCATCCCGCTGACCGTGATAAAGCCCGCGCGGCCAAGCGTCGCGCCAATGTTCTCCGCGGTATGCAGCCCATATGGTGAAGCGTCGCGCGTGCCGACCACAGCAATGCCGGGCGTAACATCGAAATCCGGCCAACGCCCACGCACATACAGCACGACCGGCGGGTCCTCAATCGCACGCAAACGGTCAGGATAAGCGCTGTCGCCCAGTGTGATGATCTGGATGCCATCCTTCGCGCAGTGCGCGATGATACGGGCAGCCCCGTCTGTATCCTTATCGCACAGCACATCCACCTGCGCCTTGCGCAGCGGACATGCTTCCAGTGTTATCAGCGCTTTGCGGTCGGCTGCAAACACCGCTTCCGGCGAGCCAAGCGCACGCAGCAAACAGTTCGCCGCTGCCGCGCCCAACCCCGGCCGGGTGGCCAGCCACACATAACTCAACCTTGAGGACATACCGCATGCCTCCTCATTTCGTCATTTCGTAAATCACGATGGCGGCCGCAACGCCCGCATTGAGCGACTCGGCGCGGCCGTGCATCGGGATAATGACACGCTTGTCGCTCATTTCGATCGCCTGCTGCGTCACACCGCGCCCTTCGCTGCCAATAATGACCGCCGCGCGGCCAAGCGGCACCGTACCCAGCGGTACGCTGTCCGCGTGCAGGGCTGTCGCATAAACAGCCATTCCCTGCCCGCGCAGCTGTGTGATCGCATCCGCAAGCGGCAAGCGCACACACGGCAGACGAAACACCGCGCCCATCGTCGAGCGCACAACCTTGGGAGAAAACGGGTCGGCGCAGCCCTCGCACAACACAACGGCACCGAGCGCGAACGCTTCGGCGGTGCGTAAGATCGTGCCAAGGTTGCCCGGGTCCTGTACCCCGTCGAGCAGCAGCGCCTGCGTACAGCCGGAAAGCGCCTGTGGCGACCATGCCGGCTGCTTGCAGGAAAAAATCACGTTCTGCGGCGTTTCCACGTCGCTGGCGAGTTCAAACAGCGCGTCGGACGCGCAATAGAGCGCCGCGCCCGCCGCTGCGGCGCGATCAAGCAGGCCGTCCGGCAGGTTGTCCTTCGCCCGCTCACGCACAAGCAGCACGCCGGGCTTTGCGCCCGAGCGCAGCGCTTCCTCAAGCATCTTTTCGCCCTCGCAGAGCATTTCCCCTGTCGTGCGGCGGTATTTGCGCTCCCGTCCCAGCCGCGCCAAATGCCGCAGCGCGCTGTTCTGGCGGCTTTCAATCGTAATCATTGCTGTTCCACCAGTTTATCGACGTTTTCATTCGTGCCAATGACAATCACCAGATCATCCGCACCGATGATCTGATCCGCCTGCGGCGTAACGTCCACATGGCCGCCCACACCGTGCCGGATCGCCAATACGTTAACCATGTAACGTGCGCGCACGCCCAGCTGACCAAGCGAGCGCCCGACCCAGCTCTTAGGCGGATGAATCTCCAGAATGGAGAAATCGTCCGATACGCCGATATAGTCGACCACGTTCGTGCGCACCAAGCGCTGTGCAAGCCGCTGTCCCATCTCGGTTTCCGGCAGGACAACACGGTCCGCACCAATGCGCTCAAGTACGCGTGCATGCACCGCGCTCTGCGCCTTGGCCACGACGTACTTCGCACCCATCTCCTTGAGCATGACTGTGATCAGGATGCTCGCTTCCATGTCCGTACCCACCGCGACGATGCAGCAGTCAAAATTACGCGCACCGACCGAACGCAGCACAGACTCCTCCTTTGCGTCACCGCAAATGGCCTGTGTCACATCGTCCGCAATATGCTGGACATTTTCCTCATCTTCATCCAGCGCAAGGACTTCCTGTCCCAACGACGCCAGTTCACGTGCCACAGATGAGCCGAACCGGCCCAAACCGATTACCAGAAAGGATCGCATCTTGTTCTCTCCTTGTCTTTTCGTTATCAATATCCCAATCAGCCGACCATAACATCCGCATTCGGATAGTGCAGCTTCGGGGGCGCATGGTGCCGCATCAGCACTGCCACACCCAGCGTCAGCACGCCCACGCGGCCAAGGTACATCAGCGCAATCAGGATCAGACACGACGGCGTGCTCAGCGTCGGCGTCAGTCCCATCGACAGGCCGACGGTTGCAAAGGCGCTCACCGCCTCAAACAGGCACTGCCCAAACGGCGCGGTTTCCACATGGGAAATGATGCAGGCGCCGGTCAGGCTGAGCGCACCGCCGACGATCATCATCGTAACGGCGTTCATAATGCTGCGCGTTACGATCGTGCGGCCAAAAGCGGATACCCCCGTCCGTCCACGCAGCGCGGACAGAGCACTGAGCACAAGCACCGCCGCCGTCACGGTTTTGATACCGCCTGCGGTCGAACCGGGCGAGCCGCCAATCAGCATCAGCAGACAGGCCAGCGCCTGTGAAGGGCCGGTCAATGCCGCCTGGTCGATCGTATTGAACCCCGCTGTACGCAGCGTAACCGATTGGAAGGCTGCGGCAAGCAGCTTTTCAGGTGCCGATAAACCGCCGAGCGTCGCCGGATTGCTCCACTCAAAAACCAGTGTCAGCACTGTGCCGACTACAAGCAGCAGTGCAGTCGTCGTCAACACCAGCTTAGTATGCAGCCGGAAACGGCGGAAGCGGCGCTTATCCCAGATATCGCCCCAGACGAAAAATCCCAAGCCGCCGATCACGATCAACGCCATAATCGTCAGGTTGACCAGCGGATCGTCCACAAATCCCACGAGTGAGGCAAACGGGTTATCCGGCGTGCCGATCAGATCAAACCCCGCATTACAAAACGCGGAAACCGAATGGAACACACCCATTTTGATACCCTGCGCCCAGCCAACGCGCGGCACAAAGCGGATCGAAAGCAATATCGCCCCCATTCCTTCAAATGCAAACGTGCCGAACAGCACGCGGCGCGTCAGGCGCACAATGCCTGCATTATCATTCAGGTTCAGCCCTGCGCTCATCACCATGCGCTCGCGCAAGGTGATTTTGCGGCGGATGAGGAACGACGCAATCGACGCCAGCGACATAAAGCCCAGACCGCCGATCTGGATAAGCAGCAGGATGACTGCCTGCCCAAACCCCGACCAGTGCGTCGCCGTACCCACGCGTACAAGCCCGGTCACACAGGTGGCCGAGGTCGCAGTGAACAGCGCATCAAGGTACGCGGTCGGCTTACCGTCCTGCGCGGATATGGGCAGTGTCAGCAGCCCCGCCCCGATCAGAATAATAATGGCAAACCCCATGACAATTACCATGGTGGCGTGCATGGCGGGACGGCGTGGCCGTCTCCACCCCCGTGTATGTTCACAGTCCATTGTGGTTTCCTTCCTTTTCTGATATGCAAAAGCCTGAACGGGACCGTTCAGGCTTTACCAGGCTTGTTATTGCTCTGCGCCGAGCGGCTTCATCGTCGGGAACACCCTTCTACCCTCTTCATCCGGTTTCATCACGCCT
>DXDE01000106.1 GCA_019115615.1 Candidatus Agathobaculum merdavium
CTGTCGATGCGCCAATTATCATCATCTATCGGCGAGGATGAAGAACTGCACGACCTTTCTTTCCAGTTATATCCCGGTGAAACCCATATTGTTTTAAGCACATCGTCCTACAACCATCGCAATTTCTGCTACCTCCTTTGCGGCAATATTGTCTCTTATACCGGCCAGTTTCAAATACTGGGTGAGCCTATGTCCGCCCATAGGAAGCTGGAACGTTGCATACAGGTGATCGGGCTGGAACCTATCATTTTTCCCGCCCTGTCGGTTGCAGAAAATGTCGCAGTGTGCAGCCTGCATCCGCGATGGTTTGTGAAATCCAACGCTATTTCGCAGTGCCTTGCCCTAATGAACGAAATTGGTGTCTCACTGGATATCACAAAGCGCATTACGCTCCTGACGCAAGATGAACAGAAAATTGTTGAATTGCTTCGTATCTGCTCAATGAAGCCGCCGATCGTCGTTTTCTTCGATGCAATCAATTATCTCAGTGAAGAGCGCCGTGGTCTGATTCCTCGTGTAATACACTGGCTCAAACGCAACCGCTGCGGCATCATCTATCTTACTTCCAGCTTTGAGGAAGCGCTTGAACTTGGCGATCGTATCTCCATTCTGGACAGTGGAACCATCCGTGGTACTTTTTTGGTGGAGGATGCGCGCAGCAATCCGGGGGATATCGCGCATCTGCTTTCCGGCTGGCAGCCTCTCACAGCCGCCACCGCCGAGGATGCGGACCCCTCTACCCGGGAAGCCATTGCAAGCATCGACAATATACTTTATTCCAGCAGCGAATTGAAACGGATGCTGGGACACGTTGCAACTGATCTGGTCAAAACGCTCAACGCATCCACTTCGATTGTCTATCTGGTGGATGAAGCACGTCTGAATGTCATTGATGTGATATCAAGCGAAGAGAGCAAGCACACGGTCCCCATCCTGCAGCCCGCTGAAGTACTGTCGCTTTTATTACAAAATGGCCCTATTCTATACCCCAGCAGTAAATGCGAGAATCTGCGGTTTTCTAACTCGACTGGCTCGGCAGAAACCATTGTCTTTCACCCTGTCCGGCTGGATGGAAAGAAAAATGTTTTAATTCAGCTCTGTTTTGCATATCACCGAGAAGCAGATCCCCAGCTCATAAATTATCTGAAAATTTTCTCGCGTGAAATTGCCATGGCAGTTGAAACCTCCCGTTTGCTTGGCAACTCTGTTTTGCTGCAGGAAACACATCATCGAATTAAAAACCACCTCCAAATGGTACACAATCTGCTCTATCTGCAGAAAATAGATGTACAATGCGCCAAAGAAGTCGATGTCAGTCAAGTATTGGATACCGCAATGCACCGTATCAAATGTATTTCTTCCGTGCATGCCCTGCTCTGCCAAGACTGGTACGGCCGGAATGTAGTCAATCTGCGAACACTGGTATGCGAAATCCTGAACATGTATGAAGACATGGATGCGCATATCCAGGCCGATTTGGATGATGAAAGCATTCCCTATAACGACGCGATCTCGTTCGGGCTTGTGACCAGCGAATTGCTCAGTAATTGCATCCACCATGCTTTCCCTCATAATTGGCCAGATCCCCAAATCCATCTCCGCCTGCTGAATACTGGTATCGAAATTATCCTGATCGTACAGGATAATGGTATTGGAATCAGCCCAGACTTTAATCCGAATACCGCGACAAGCGTCGGCATGTCAATCATTCGCAGCATCATACACGATCTGCACGGTACGCTGCGCTATACCCGCTTGCAGCCGCACGGAACCGAAGTGCAGGTACGCTTTTCCCGATCCAGCACGCATCCCCTTGTTTCTGTCGATGATTAATCGTATTTTTGTAGGATTTCATAAAATTTATGTATTATTTTTATACTTAAATAAGTGTTGACAAGTTATTCTGCCACTGTTATAATAATCCCATAAACTTTATATCGTAAAAGCTGTTTAATTTGGTCATGATTGCCAAATCGATCAGCAGGATCGTAAAGCCATGAATGCTTCATCCAGTCGATGGGGTATTTTTGGCTTTTTCTATTTGCACAAAACAAGGGGAGGTCATAATTGATGAAAAGAAGAATCCTCAACGAACGTCTTGCCGCAATCGTCGCATCGATCCGGCATGGGGAAATGCTGTTCATTGCCGATTCCGGCAGCGGCACCTGTTCCAAGGCTCTTTACCCGCTCGATCCCAGCGTAGAGTATCTCGATGTTGAGGTTGTCACCGGCTCCCCAACATTCGAGGATATTGTCCGAACGCTGGTAGAAGCCGGTGATTTCGAAGGTGCAATCGTAACAGAAGATATGCCCGACCAGAATCCGAAAGATTACGGCATCTTATGCGAACTGTTCGGAGAAAACAAAGTGCGCCAGATCAATTATGCGCCTGAGTATTACCAACTTCGCGATCGTTGCAAGGCAGTAATACAGACCGGTGATATCGGAATTCATGCGCAAGCAGTGCTGATTGCCGGTTACCCCAGCGCCGATATTGACATCAAGGTTTTGCTCGGTGAGACCAAATTTACAACGATCCCTAAAAAGGATCGCTGAGAAACGGCCATCTGCCAATCCACCCTTGCAAACAATCGGAGGTGAGCGTCATTGATGAGCACACAGGTAGAACAAGTTGTTGATACCCCCCGGACTCCAATTATGTCCCTGCGGCATATTTCCAAATATTTTGGTGGTGTTCAGGCACTGATCGATGTGGATATGGATATCTATCGCGGTGAAGTAATCATTCTGGTTGGAGATAACGGGGCGGGAAAATCCACCTTCCTCAAGGTCATTTCCGGTGTCAATATTCCGGAAGACGGCGAAATCGAATTTGACGGAAAACCCGTCCATATACAAAATACACTGGATTCCGTTGATCTTGGCATCCAAACCGTTTATCAGGATCTGGCGCTCTGTGACAATCTGGATATCGTCCAGAACCTGTTCCTTGGACGCGAAATCACCAAGGGCGGCCGCTTGAATGAGGCGGAGATGGAACGCATCGCACAGGAGTGTCTGGACGAGCTCGGGATTGAGATTCAAAGCGTCCGCGCCAAGGTAGGCGCGCTCTCCGGCGGCCAGCGTCAGGCAGTTGCCATTGCCCGCGCCATGCTTGGTTCCCCCGATGTCGTCCTTCTGGACGAGCCGCTCGCTAATTTGGGACTGATGCAGCGCCAGCAAGTCACGCGCCTAATTATGAACCTGCGGGAAAAGAATGTCGGCATCGTCGTCGTTTCGCATGATCTGGCAGAAGTTTTTCCGGTGTGCGACCGTGTTGTCGTCTTTCGTCTTGGCGAAAAGGTGGCTGAGATCCAGCGCGCCGATATCACTACGGAAAAGGTTGTCGCTGAAATCACCGGCTCGGATACGTTTCTTGATGACGACTGAGGTGCCGCTATGAAAAAAGAAAATCCTATTTTATCTATCCGCAGCCTAACCAAAGATTACGGCGGCGTCCGCGCACTCAATAACATCGATCTGGATATTTACGAGGGCGAGTTGCTGTTTATCGTCGGCGATAACGGCGCGGGAAAATCCACGTTGATCAATATCCTTTCCGGCGCTGTCGCCGCAAATCCCGGCTATGAAATCCTATTTGAAGGGAATAGCGTACATATCAACACACCTCGCGAAGCGCAAAAGCTTGGCATCTATACGGTTTATCAGGACCTTTCGCTTTGCAACGAACTGAACGCCTTCCAGAATATCTTCCTCGGGAACGAGGTCACCAAGCACACCCGCCTCAACCACGAGGAAATGGAGCGGCGGACGCGCGATCTGTTTGAAGAAATCGGCTCCAACGTCCCCAATCCGCAAGCGGCAGTCGGAACGCGGTCCGGTGGCCAGCGGCAGGCGATCGCCATAGCGAAGTCCCTTTTGCTTCCATCCAAGGTGGTTTTGATGGATGAACCAACCGCTGCGCTCGGTGTGATTCAGCGCAAACAGGTTTCTAAACTCACTCGTTCCTTACGCGATTCCGGGCACGCAGTTGTTGTTGTTTCGCAGGACCTGGGGGAAGTTGTTAAATCCGCCGATCGTGTTATCGTATTCCGTATCGGGGAAATCGAAAGCATTTTGGAAGGGGGCACTTTTACTCGAGACGATTTAGTTGCGCATATTACTGGTATTCATTCAGCAGAATAAAAACAGGAGGGTTATCATGAAAAAGCTACATAAAGTGTTCGCGTTGTTTCTTGCGATGTGTATGATGTCCGCTGTACTTTTGAGCGGCTGCTCCAGCACTGGCGACAGCAATACGGATTCGGCCGAAGGCGATTCCGCCACCCCTGCTTCAACTGCTTCCGGCGATGTCATCTATGACGGTTCTGCCAAGATCTATTTTGCCATTCCAGATGGCACCATTTCCCGCTGGCTGAAGTTTGATGCCCCGATGATTGAAAAATGGCTCAAAACTTATGCCCCGAATTGCTCTTTTGAAGTGCTGGACGCTGAGGGCGACGCCCAGAAGCAGCTACAGCAAATCGAAGGCGCCATCACCTCCGGATGTGACTTCCTGATTTATGCCCCAGCTGAAGAATTGAGCGCCGCAGGTGCATTGCAGGTGCTCAACGAAGAGGGCATCCCGTTCTGCGCGCTGGCACATACACCTTATGGTGGCAACTGCGAGATGATGGTATCCATGCCCTTCCCCTCCATTGCTGAACAATATATAAATTACATGGAAGAAAATATTCTTCCCAATGCAGATGGCCCTGTAAAAGTTGCCTGCATCTGGGGTGCGACCGGCTCTCCGTTCTACAATCAGCTGAAGGAAACCTACCACGCCACGTTTGACACTTGGGCTGACGAAGGCAAAATCGAAATCGTATTCGAAGCAGACACCAACGACTGGACGGCCGCATCTTCCGCTCCTGTTGCGGAACAGATGTTGACCCAGACCGGCAATGATGTTGACGTTGTTATCAGCATGAACGACGACCTGCTGACCGGTATCGTTTCTGTTCTGGAAGAGCAGAACCTGATTGACAGTGTTACCCTGCTTGGCGGCTGCGATTCAACGGTAGAAGGTCTGGCCCGCGTACAGGAAGGCTGGCAGGCCGCGGACGTACTGCCCGACTACGATACGCAGGCAAAAACCGTTGCTGAAGTATGCTCGAAGTGGCTGCGCGACGGCAAATGTCCTTCGGATATGGCTGAAGGAACCTTTGATAATGATTCCGAAAACGGTCTGCCCATGATTTATGTCGACCCGCTGCTTATCACGCCGGATAACATCCAGTCTGATGTAATCGATATCGGTGTTACGACGCAGGAGGCTATCGACGAAGTCGCAAAGACGCTCAAGTAAAACCATACTGCACCGCCCTGCGGTGAACACAATTACCGCAGGGCGGCGCGCAACATATTCCGGTGCCGATCAGCAGCAATGCCAACGCACCCAAAGGAGGTTCAACTATGGCGGATAAAAAAGGCAGTGTTGTCCTAAGCCGCACAACTGAAATCAAACCGCGCAAAAAGCTGCGCATTATGGAACTGCTAAACGGTCCGTTGCGCATGCTGCCGGTTATCTTCGCACTGATTGTTATTTGGATTATTTTCACCATTCTGAATCCCGCATTCCTTTCCGCCCGCAATCTGACAACACTTTCTGTCCAGATCGTCAATATGGGCGTCATGTCGATCGGCCTGTTCCTTGTTTTGCTGCACGGCGAACTTGACCTTTCCTGTGCAGCAGCCAGCGCGGTCAGCGCATCCGTTGGCGCGATGCTGTGCATTGTGATGGAGCTGCCCTTTATCGTTGGTTTCCTAGCCTGTATCCTGACAGGCATCCTCGTCGGTACTATCCAAGGCTGGATTGTCACAAAATTCGGCGCGCCGGCATTTATCATCACGCTTGGCTCGCAAATGGGCCTCGAAGGTTTGCTGCTTGTGATCCTCCGCGAGCACAACCAGATTTCGCTTATGAACAGCACCATGGCTGTTTTCACCACCACCTACTTGCCCATGCCGCTGTCATACGCGCTGCTGGCAGTAGGCGTGGCCGCACTTTTTGTTCTGTCGTATCAATCCTATACGCAGGCAGTGAAGAACAATCTGCCCGTTAAGCTGCAGAACAAGGTCATCCTGCCAACCGTATCGGTTCTGGTGGGCGGCATCGTCGTACTGGAGATCATGCGCCGTTATAAAGGCCTGAATCTTTCCGTACTTCTTCTGCTCGTTCTGCTGGCTGCTTTCTCTTATATGCTGACCCAAACCCGCTTCGGTGTTCACCTGTATGCATTGGGCAGCAACCCCGAGGCTGTCCGCCGCGCAGGCATCAGCGTGAAAAACACCAAGTGGGCGGCTTTCATCCTTTCCGGCGCTGTATTTGCCTTTGCCGGTCTGATCGCCGCATCCCGTGTGCAGTCCGTCTCCATCTCTTCAATCGATGACAGCATTATGATGAACTCGATCGCCGCTTGTGTACTCGGCGGTGCCAGCCTGACCGGCGGCAAGGGCAATATTTGGGGCGTACTGCTTGGTTCCCTTGTCATGGGCAGCCTGACCAACGGCATGTATCTGATCGGCGCGGAAACCTCCACCCGACTGATCATCCAAGGCGCAATTCTCGTGGCCGCCGTTGTTCTGGACGCATTCATCGTAAATGCTTCTACGACGAAACGATAATACATTGTAATCCTTATCTCTCTTTTCAATCTCTCTCCTCTTCTTCCAGAACGCCGCAGGATCATCCTGCGGCGTTCCCCCTTTCTCCTCCCTCTAATCGCCATAACAAAAAGGAGCGGTATTCCATTGCATGCCTGCATACTGGAATACCGCCTTTTATAATGTCAGAGTATACTATCCCTTGGACTCACACAGAATATCCACCTTACTTTCCCGACAAAATGCAATGCCAACCGGTTCACATGCCGGCTTCCCCATCAAGCCGATCCGGATTTCATGCTTCTTATGGCGGGCACGTTCAATCGAAAAGAGCAGCAGGGTACCCAATCCCGTCTGGTCAAAGGAGCAAAAAGGACTTTGTTCAAACCAGCCGTTTTTCATATAATAAGAAACCGCATCCACCGCGTCCCCTTCGGATATGCCATACATCTTCTGTGTCAGTGCCTCTGTATCAAAGACCAGAAAATCCGTAAAGCCAATATACTGCTGCACTTCACATGCGGCTTTAGGGGTCGCAATTTCTATCCCAAGGGAACAACATACACAGGACTCCGCCGCGATACCATCAACCAGTCCGCAAAGCAAGCCGATCTCATCCACATTGCCTCCACATGGCAACAGCATAGAGAACAATGTGCACCCGCCGCGTTCCGCGCCATGCATGATCGAGCGGATTTGCAGTTCAAACAAACGCAGATACTGCGCATCAAAATGATAGGCCTCGCAGCAGCACAGGCGGTGGCGCATGGTCAGCCGTTCTGCTTCCTGACGCAGCTCCTCCTCTGCACACTGGAACATCGCCGCAATGCAGGCGAACTCCTCGTCTGTTTGCGGCAGCAGGCAGTCAAACAGCATATCCGGCAGGCGCACCATGATAGTCCGTCCTGCGCACTGGCGAAACAGATCGGTCCATAGCTCGGTCTGGGTTTTCTCAAATTGTTTCTCCAACCCAACATCCTCCTCCGGCGAGAGCAGGATCTTCTGCAAGCTGGCTCGTGATACCCGGCTGTCCTTTAGCCGGTCGTCGCTGCGAAGCAATAGGCCGTTTTCATCCTCCATGGTAACACGTGGCTCACGCCAGTATTGATATCGCTGCATAGTTTCCTCCTGTTTTTATCCGGAAAGAACAGCAGCATCACAGCTTATCCTGTGATGCTGCCGTCTTATTTTACGAGCTTATACCCTTCTGCTTGACGTTACCTTATCCAGTACCACAGCGCCCAAAATAATCAGGCCCTTGAAGATCATCTGGACATTTGTCTGAACATTCATCAGAGAAAGCATATTGTTCAGAACGCCGATCAGCAAAACGCCGATCACCGTCTTTGTCAGCTTGCCGGAACCGCCGTTCATGCTCGTGCCGCCGATAACGACCGCCGCAATCGCATCCAGTTCCCAGTTCGTTCCGATAGTCGGAGCGCCGGCTCCAAGTCGGGCCGCGGTAAGTACGCCGCCCAATGCTGCCAGCATCGCGTCGACCACATATACGCTGACCAGAACCTTGACGGTTTTGACGCCCGCCATACGCGCTACGTCAATATTGCCGCCCACTGCATACACACCTTTGCCAAAAACCGTATGGTTCAGCACAAAGTTGAATATGATGACCAGCGCAATACAAATCAGCGCCAGATACGGAACACCGCTGCTGTTCAAAATCAGATACGCTGCGTAGGCAAGAATCAGCAGATAAATAATGCTGATCCAGTGGAACGCCTTTTCCTTGGCTTGCTTCCACATGTTGTACACGCAATATATTGCGGCTAGCGCGATCAATGCCAAAGTAGGAGCCTGCGGCAGGCTTAAGCTGCCGATTGCCAGCGTAACAGGTTCGGTTACACCGATCGCCGCGCTGTCTGTCAGCACCAGCGCCGCACCTTTACATACGTTTGTGCCTGCCAACGTGACGATAAAGGGCGGGATTGCGACTTTGGCCGCGAAGAAGCCATAGCACAAACCGATTACCAGACCGAGCAGCATCATGATAATCAGGGCAGTGAAGAAATTCATGCCCTTTTGCAGCAGCATAGGATACGCCCACCAGTACCGCCGCGCCCAGCAAGCCAAGCGCCAGCGCCGGCACTGTAATCTGTCCCATATCCGATCCCCCAGCTAGCAGCAACGACGATAATCCGCCAGCCATACCCAGTATCATACCCAATGTGCGTTTCATCCTAAACCCTCCGTTCCTTTTTATAATCCGCCAAACCACTGGCCGGATCCTATCCCTTTTATTGCTTTAACATAAATTGCTGATAGATCGTGCCTGA
>DXDE01000107.1 GCA_019115615.1 Candidatus Agathobaculum merdavium
AACTCTATATGAATTTGTGATGCGTCTCTTGCTCGGCGGGTGATCGTTCGATTCTGTTCTGCACGGCCCGAACCACTTTCAGCAAGTTTTGATATCATCTCTGTCTTGTGCTCTGATTCGCTTTTGCGGCGCCATACTCATCAGTATGCCCATCGGCCATTGGACGCGCACTATTTTTGGCATTGTGCAGATATCGTTACGGATATTTTTCATTCGCCGACGCATCTGTTCATGGTTCTTTCATGCTCGAACCTTGCTTTCCTGCTGCCTCGATCCGCTTGCACTCAAGTATGATTCACGGATGGTATTCACGAGGATAGCTTCCCCAAAGGTGCCGTTCCTTACTTCGTCAGAAGCCGATCGCGCTTTTCAGGCGGTTCGTAATTTCGATGTGGAACTCGCTCTTTTTTATAGCTATCACCTTGATCGTTTCGGTTACAGCGTCGCGGCGAGTCCCGCGAACCAGTAGGATGCTTCTTCTGTTACCATTGGACTCACCCCTTACTACGGATTGATTTGGCCTTACGCCAGTCCCTTGCAGATCAGAATGGGTTTTCGCCTTTTTGTAAAGCCCCTGCTTTACTTCCCTTGGTGTTTGCCCTTATCTTTTCTGTGAAACTATAATATCATCAATAGTGCACAAGGTCAAGTGTTATTTTATGTTTTTTGATGGGTAAATTGCACGAAAGAAATCCCAATCTTTCAGCGTTTTCCCCTCTTTTCAAGGTGTCTGCAATTTGATATAATAGTATTGTTGGGTGCGTTATACGCCCGGCGCACAGAAAGGACATACATCGCTGTCACAGGGGGTCGGTTCGACCCCCTTTTTTCAAAGGAGGACATCTGAAAATGGACAACTTCGGTTTTTATCTGCCTACCCGCCTGTTTTTCGGCCCCGGCTCGGTGAAAAAGCTGGCGCGCGCCCGCCTGCCCAAGGGACGCGGCCTGATCGTCACCGGCGGCACCTCGACCACCCGCCTGGGCTACGTTGCCAAGGTGCAGGATGCGCTGGCCGAGGCCGGGCATGAGACCATCGTATATAATAAAGTACAGCCCAACCCGACCATCGAGGGCGTGCGCGAATGTGCGGCGCTGTGCCGCGCGGAGGGCGTGTCGTTCGTCGTCGGCCTCGGCGGCGGCTCGTCGATCGATACCGCCAAAGCCGTTGCGATCATGGCGACCAACGACGGCGACTGGTGGGATTACATCCACGGCGGCACCGGCGGCGGCAAGCGTATTGCAAACGACGGCCTGCCGATCGTCGCCATCCCGACTACTGCGGGCACCGGCACCGAGGCCGACCCGTTCACCGTCATCACCAACGGTGAGGAAAAGATCGGCGGCGGCGGTGAAAAGTGCTTCCCAACGATCTCGATTGTCGACCCCGACTTTATGATGACCGTCCCGCCGCACCTGACCGCCTATCAGGGCTTCGACGCGTTTTTCCACGCGGCAGAGGGTTATATTGCAACCTGCGCTTCGCCCATCAGCGAAATGTTCTCGCTCAAATCGATTGAGCTGATCGGCCGCTCGCTCGCAACCGCCGTACACGACGGCGGCAACAAGCAGGCGCGCGCGGATGTTGCGCTGGCGAACACGCTGGCGGGCTTTGTCGAAACGCTGTCCAGCTGCACGGGCGAGCACGCCATCGAGCACGCGCTGAGCGCGTTTCATCCGTCGCTGCCGCACGGCGCCGGCCTGATTATGATTTCCAAGGCATATTGGAGCCGCTTTTTCGAATCCTCGGGCGACAAGCTGGTCGCCATCGCCCGTGCGCTCGGCAAAACGGACGCGCAGAAGCCGGAGGACTTCATCGCGGCGCTGGCCGACCTGCAGAAGCGCTGCAATGTGCACGAGCTGCGCCTGTCCGGCTACGGCGTGCAGAAGGATGACCTCGGCAAATACGCGGACAACGCCATGGAGACCATGGGCGCGCTGTTCCGTGTCGACCCGCGGCCGCTCACACGCGAGGATATTATTGAGATTTTGGCGGAAAGCTATAGGTAAATTCGATCGAACCGTACAGGTTCGATCGAATAGGACGCACCGCGGCTGTGCCGCGGATGCGGTCCAAGCTGCGCAAAGTTCCGACAAGCGAAACTTTGCTCCGCTCTCGTATCAAACGTCCGGCCAAGCTGGGCGTTTGATGAAAACGGCCGCTTTGCGGCCATTTTCTATCTGATGCGCGTTTTTCAACGCGAAAGGAGACCCATCCCATGAAAAAACTGCTTCTCATTGCGACCGGCGGGACGATCGCCTGCCGCGAGACGGAAAACGGGCTGTCGCCCGCGCTGGACGGCGCAGCGCTGCTGGACTTTGTGCCTGAGCTGCGCGATTTCTGCACAGTCGACGTGCGCGACCTGATGCAGCTTGACTCGACCGACCTGACCGCCGCCGACCGGCTGGCCATGGCACGGGCAGTGCGGGACGCACAGGACCGCTACGACGGCTTCCTGCTCGCCCACGGCACGGATACCTTATCTTATACCGCCGCACTGCTGTTCTATCTGCTTGCCGATCTCACCAAGCCGGTCGTGCTGACCGGTTCGATGCTGCCCATGGGCGCACCTGGCTCAGATGCGCCGCGCAATCTGCTCGACACTGCCCGCGTGGCGGCGGATGGCCGCGCAGGCGTCACCGCCGTGCTGGGCGGCAAAATTCTCGCGGGCGACCGGGTCTGCAAGTTCGATTCGCATGCGGTCGATGCGTTTGTGTCCGCGGGCGCGCCGCCGCTCGGCTTTGTCGGCGCAGACGGCAAAGTGCGCTGGGATGTGCCCGCAGCACCGCCCGCTGCATCCGCGCCCGATGCCATCGACCCGCATGTGCTGCTGGTCAAGCTGACGCCCGACCTCGACCCGACCTTTTTCGCCGCGTTGCACGGCTATCCCAAGGTTATTATAGAAGCCTTCGGCGCGGGCGGCCTGCCCTCTCGGCTGGAGGGCGCGGTGCGCGATCTGATCGCTAGTGGCACGCGCGTCTATATTACCAGCCAATGCCCTGCAGGCGGGGTCGACCTGCACCGTTATGCTGTCGGCCGCCGTGCCGAAGCGCTGGGTGCGGTTTCGCTCGGCAGCCGCACAACCGAGGCCGCGCTCGCGGCTGTCCAGTGCGGGCTGGTGTGAGCGCCCGTCTGTTCACTGTGCTTGTCCTTCTGAAATATTCGCCGTTTTATGTATTTATTGCACAAATTTATCATTCTTCTTTTGTGCTATTTGTTTGTTCGACCCATTGTTTTGCATAAATTCACGCGGTATAATATAGTCAAATCATAGAAGAAAGAAGGCCGCAATATGAACAAGTTTGCAAAGGCAATCATCCACATGAGCGAATCCACGATGCAGAACAGCAGCTATGTCCGCGGTCTGCTCCGCACTTACGGCGGTTCGGTTTCGCACAGCAATGCCCCGCGCGATTGATTTCCCGCGCGCATTTGGGATAAATTCCTGTCAGAAAGGGCGATTTTCAAATGAACAGTTATATTGAATCTCTGGTCAAGATGAGCGCGGATGCCGTCCGTCAGAACGGCCGCGCACGCGTGGGCTCTGCCCGCCGCGGCGCGTAAACGCTGCAAAACGACCATGCCCCGTCCGGCAAGCCTGCCGGACGGGGCATTTTTTCATTTTTACGAGCGCTCCTGTATATTTTCGCGGTAAACCGCCTCAAACAGGCGCATCATCAGGCCGGTATGTCCCTTGCCCGCGCGCCGCAGGTACTTCCAGCACGACACGGCGGTGATCAGCCCGCCGACCGTGCAGACGATGATATCGCCCATCGTATCACCCACACCAGTGACGGCGACCTGCTGCGGGTCTGCCCCCGAGAAAGACACAAGGTATTCCCAGATCTCCCACAGCACCGCGCTCATCATCGCGAACATCCAAGTGTACAGCGCGGCGTTAAAAGCATCCGCCGGATCGAGCGCATGGCCGGGCTTTTTGGCAAAATACACGGTCGTGCCCAGCGCGGCAAACAGGAAACCGGACAGGAAATGCAGGATCTTATCCCAATACGGGATCAGATCATACGCGCCGAACAGGCTGGCAAACGGCACGGCCGCGAACACGAACCAGTCGAACACCAGCTCGGCCAGCAGCACCGGCCGCAGCCGGCACACACGCCAAAGGATTGCCGGTACGACCGGCAGCGCAAACGCCGCGAGTGCAAGCAGCGCGTTATACGCGCCCGGCTCGCGCAGCAGGCGGTACGCCGCCGCGCCCAGCGTGAACAGATAATAGAAAACCAGCGTGCCGGTGCGCACGCGGCGCAGACGCTCCATCGCGCGACCCTCCTTACTTATACTGCTGGTAGGCCGCGACCGCAAGCGCGTCGCAGCGGTTGTTGTACGGATTGTCCGCGTGCCCCTTGACCCAGTGGAAGCTGACCTGATGTTTATCGAGCAAATCGAGCAGCCGCCCCCACAGCTCCGGGTTTTTGGCGGGTTTCTTATCGCTCTTGACCCAGCCCTTGGCGCGCCAGCTTTTCGCCCAGCCCTTGGTGATGCCGTCGACGACGTACTTGCTGTCCGAATACAGGTCGACCGCGCACGGCTCGGTCAGCATCTCGAGCGCGGTGATCACGCCGAGCAGCTCCATGCGGTTGTTCGTGGTCGACGGCTCGCTGCCGGAAAGCTCCTTTTCGTGTGCGCCGTATTGTAAAATCGCGCCCCAACCGCCCGGCCCCGGATTGCCCGAGCACGCGCCGTCGGTATAGATCGTAACCTTTTTCATGATTCCTCCTGCCTGTGCCGCGATGCGCGGCACGGTATTGCTGATATCCTATTATAGCACAGTTCCGCCGCGAAAAAAGCCCCTGCCTGACATGGGTTCTCTTTGCCGTGCGAATATGGTAAAATAGAGGCATCCAGTCGGAAAGGGGCAGCGTGACATGCGGGCAGGCGGACGCGGTAAACAGATCGTCAAAAATATTTTCGGGCTGCTGGATAAGCGGCACAAGCGGCGGTTTTTATGGATCGCGGTCATTCTGGCCGTATCCGCAGCGCTCAGCCAGCTCACGCCGCTCGCTGTCGGCTACCTGACCGACCACGTGCTGACCGGCGGCCGCGCGGATTTCCTGTCGGTCGTGCCGATCCTTCTGGTGATCCTTGTGGTCAACGTGGCTGGCGAGGTCATCAAGGTCGTGCGGCGGCTGATGGTCGAGGACACGGCCACGCAGACTGAGAAAAGCGCGCGCGGCCGCGCAACCGATTCGCTGCTGCATGCGCCGCTGTCCTATTTCCGCAGCCACATGACCGGCAACATCCACGGACGGCTCAACCGCAGCCTGGAGGGCACGGTCAAGCTGATCAAGCTGCTATTCATGGACTTCGCCCCCGCCGTCACGACCGGCGTCGCCGCGATCGTGACCATTTTCGTGCAGCTTCCCGCGCCGGTGGCCGCGCTGGTCATTCTTGTCATCCCGGTCGGCACATTCATCGTGCTGCGCCAGATCAGCACACAGAAGGGCATCCGCGTCGAGCTGATGGAGACCAAGGCCGACATGGACGGCACGATGGTCGAGCTGCTCGGCGGCATCGAAACCATCCGCGCGCTCGACAGCGCGCAGACCGAGAGCGACCGCATCGGGGCGCGCTCCGAGCGGCTGCGCGCGCGCGAAATGCGCCACCACAAGGCGATGGCGATGTACGACTGCCTGAAATTCGTCAACGAGGCGTTTTTCAGCGTGCTGGTCATCGGGCTGTCCGTGCTGCTCGCGGCGAACGGCGTCATCACGGTCGGCACCGTGCTGACCGCCTACCTGTGCTTTACCCAGCTGACCGGCCCGCTGCGCGAGCTGCACCGCATCCTTGATGAGTTTTCCGAGTGCGTCGTGCTGGCGGACGACTATTTCCGCATGGTCGAGCTGCCGCTCGATTTTTCCTATCAGGTGCCGCTGGCCGGGTCGGACGCGCGGCCGCTGTCCAACGACGTGCAGGTATGTGGCGTGCGCTTTAGCTACCCGGAAAAGCCCGACCGGCTCATCTTGCAGGACATCGACCTGACCATCCCGGCAGGGCGATTCATCGGCATTGCCGGACCGAGCGGCTGCGGCAAATCCTCGCTGATCAAGGTGCTCGACCGGCTTGAGCTGGCCGAGGGCGAGGTACGCATCGGCGGCGCACCGCTCGAACTGCTGTCTCGCGCGACGCTGGCCGAGCATGTCGCGCTCGTCCCGCAGACGCCTTTTTTGATCGCGGACACGATATACCACAACATCTGTTACGGCCTGCACCGCGTGGTAACGCTGGACGAGGTGCGCGAAGCCGCGCGCAAGGCCAACATTGCTTCCGATATCGAGGCCATGCAGCTGGGCTATGATACCATGCTGTCCGAGGGCGGCGCCAACCTGTCCGGCGGGCAGCGGCAGCGTATCGCGCTGGCACGCATTTTCCTGAAAAAGCCGCGGGTACTCATCCTCGATGAGGCGACCTCGGCGCTGGACAACACCTCGGAAAAGCATGTGCAGGCCGAGATCGAGCGCATGATGCGCGACTACGGCACGACAGTCATCTCGATCGCGCACCGGCTGACCACACTGCGCAACTGCGACGAAATCCTCGTGATGGAGGACGGGCGCATCGTGCAGCGCGGCACTTACGACGAACTAAGCCAAACGCCCGGCATCTTCCGGGATATGGCGCAGGGCGTGCTGAAATAAAAAAGCGGCGCAGCGAAAGCTGCACCGTTTTTCATTGTCGCTATGCTGTTATGCGATGACCGCAGCAGGCACCTCGACCCGCTCGTAAACGATGTTGATGATCGACAGCACAACCAGCGCGGTCGCGCGGCAAATATTGATCAGATCATCATTGATGCCATGACGGCGGCCCGGCGCACGGTAGGTATGGTGCATCGTACCGATGCGGTTGATAAGCGCGTCGACCGACATCGGCGGGATGATCGGGCTGACCCACTGCTCAAAGCGGGATTCCGTCATCCGGCGGCGGATGACCAGCGCTACGCGCTTTTCATAAACATAATGCGCAAACAGGCTGCGGTCATAGATATCGTCGTTATGCGGATAGGTGAAAAAGTCGGTGATATAGTGGCAGATCTCGCCCAGATCGACCGACAGCTCGCGGCCGTTGACCGGGCCGATCGTATACTTGCCGGTAAACGCACGGATTTTTTCCATCACCTCATCCATCATAATGGACGGGTTGTGCCGCTTGGTCAGATATGTACCGGTCAGGTCAGGCTTGAGATTGCCATAAACAAAACCGCTCTGGTCAAAGGTAACGCCGCAGGTCTGCTCAACATAGTCCAGCAACAGGTTAGCAACACGAATATGGGAAACGGAATCCATCAGCAAACCTCCAAATGGAACGCAACGATAATCTTAACAACTCCTTAACACCGGGAGCCTCACCAGACTCCGAACGTTGTTATTATAGCACACTTCTGCGGCGCTGTCTCGTTTTTTATAAAATTGTAACGAAATCAACACATTTTCTTTGTTTTTTCGCTATTTCGCCCAGTTTTATCCACATTTTTTAGTTATCTTGCCCGAAACGCTTCGTTCCGGAACTGGATTTTTCCTTCCAGCGCCTGCCGCAGCCGCTGGCACATCGCCTCGCGGTCACGGTTGAGCGTACCGGCAAGGTTCACATAATTCGAGGCGTGGTTCGCGCGGAACACGCTGCCCTCCGCGTCGATATGCTCGAGCAGAATGAGCGTCTCGTGCGCGATCTCGATCGGGTTCATCAGATAGAAGCGGCCTTCCTGCCAGTCGCGCATGAGCGGGGTCTCCAGCTCAAAGAGCAGCGTCAGCAGGCCGATATACTCGGGCTTCATGCGCGAGAGCGCCTCGGCGGTCTTAACCGCGTGCTCCTCGGAAAGCTCCATCGAGCCAAGACCCGCGATGCAGGTGACCGACAGCTTCATGCCCGCGGTCTTGACCATCAGGCCGGCGCGCACGATCTCATCTGCGGTCTCGCCCTTGTTGACGCGGCGCAGCACCTCGTCCGAGCCGGACTCCAGCCCGAGGTAAATCATCTCGAGGCCGAGCTCGTGCAGCAGGTTCAGCTCCTCCTGCGTTTTGACCAGAATGGACGCGGGCGAGCCGTAGCTCGTGACGCGCTCGCACTCCGGGAATACCTGCCGGATATAGCGCAGGATCTCCGCCATGTGCTCGGCGCGGCACATGAGCGCGTCGCCGTCCGCCAGAAAAATGCGGCGGACATTGGGGTACATGCGTCGGGCAACGTCGAAATCGTGCTTGACATCCTCAATTTTGCGCACGCGGAAGCGCTTTTCCTTATACATATCGCAGAACGTGCACTTGTTGTGGCTGCAGCCGATCGTCACCTGCACGATCAGGCTATATGCCTCAGAGGGCGGCCGGAATACGCGGCCTTCGTATTCGATCATGGTTTTTCCTCCTTTTTCGCCAAAAACAAGCGGGCGGAGGGGATTTCCTCCGCCCGCTGTCCGGTTCTCAGTCCTCGAGCGACTTCTCAGCCGACTCTTCCTCGTCCGCCGCTTCCTCCGCGGGGGCTTCTTCGTCAAACGTATCCTGATAAGCGTCCTCGACCGACGCACACTCCTCCGCACAGGCGCAGGATGCACAATCGGACTCCGCACGCATCATCTCTTCCAACTCGTCCATGGCCTTCAGTTCGGCCTCGTGGTAAACCTCTTCCTCACGCTTCTTCTGCAGCAGGACAAGCGCCGCGGTTGCGCCAGCGGCACAAGCAAGGCTGGTCAGCAGCAGGGTCGCTTTGATCTTCGTCGAATTTTTCAAAGTATCCACTTCCTCTCAAAGTGATGCGGGATATTTATTTTACTTTATCATACGGGCGCGGCAAAGTCAATGCCGGATGGGATGTCATTTCCCCAGCTCATACGCGCGGGCGATGCACTTGTCGCTCGCTTCAGCGAGCATGCCGTACAGGTCGCGCCGCTGGAGCACTTCCATCGCGGCGAGCGTCGTCCCGCCCGGCGAGCAGACCGCTTTTATCAGTTCTTCGGGCGTTTTATCGCCGCGCAGCAGCATCTGCGCCGAACCGATCATGGTCTGGCAGAACAGATGCAGCGCATCCTGCGCGTCGATGCCGTGCTGCACCGCACTCTTGACCATTGCATCGGCAAAGGCATAAAGATAGGCCGGGGCGGAGCCTGCGTACGGAATGACCTCGTTGAGCATATCCTCGCGGTCAAAAACGACCGTGATGCCCATGGTGTCGAACAGAGCGCGCACCTGCTGGAGCTGCGCATCCGTCGCCGCCGCGTTCTTGACCAGCTCGGTCGCACCCACGCCCAGCATGAGCGGCGTATTGGGCATCACGCGGATCACCGGCGTATCCCCGCCGAGCGCCTGCTCGATCTTGGAAAAGGTCACGCCCGCCGCAATCGATACGACCAGCGGCTTTTCACCGTCGCACGCGCCCAGAACCGGCAGAATCTCGCCAAAATTCTGCGGCTTGACCGCCAGAAGCACGGTTTCGCATGCCGTATAGACCTCGGTATAGTCCCCTGTGACTGCGTATCCCAGCTTGCGTTTTTCCGCGCGCTTGTCCTCGCTGCGGTTGAACAGCAGCATCTCGCCGCGCTCGAACAGGCCGGCGCGCACCGCGCCTTCCGCGATCGCCATACCCATATTCCCCGCGCCGATAACACCAAAACGGTATTTTTTCATAGTATGCACCTCATTTTTCTGCCATGCTGTTAAAAAGATTATAGCATACCACGCTTTTCCCTGCAAATAGCTTGTGAAAAAGCCTGTTTCATGATACAATAACTTCATTATTCCATTCCGGAGGAAAAAAATTTGGATCGCCATGTCCCCCCTATCGGGCTGCGGACGGTCAAAACCGGCCTCGCGGTCGCGCTGGCGCTGCTGTTTGCCGACCTGCGCGGCTCGCCCCTTCCCATTTTCGCGGCCATCGGCGCGATCAGCGCGATGAGCCGCACGGTGGGCGACGCGTTTGAGACCTGCCGCACGCAGTTTGCCGGCATTTTGCTGGGCGCGGGCTTTGGCGTGGTGTTTGTCAGCCTGTTTGCGGACGCCCGCTATATCGGCATCGGGCTTGGGCTGATCGTTCTGATTCACCTGTGCGTGCGTCTGCGGCTTCGCTTCGCGGTGCCGCTGGCCTGCATCGTATTCACCGCGATCTGCCTGTCGCCCGCGCATGAAGCGCTGGGCTACGGCGCCAACCGCCTGCTCGATACCGCGATCGGCCTTGCCACCGCGCTGGTGATCAACGTCACGCTCAAACCGTACAATAACCACCGCCGCATTGTCGAGCTGCTCGGGCAGTTCCGGCAAGCCGTGCCCGCCTATGTCGACGAGCGCGTGCTGCACGGGCGGTATCCCGACCTGTCCCCGCTCGGGGCGCAGCTGGGACGCATCGCGGAGGAGCTGGCGATCTTCGAAAAGCAGCGGCTGTTCCGCATGCGCGACCACAGCGCGCAGGCGGTTTACCTGCGCGGCTGCGAAAAACTTGCGCAAAGCATCTGGCAGGAGCTGTCCGCCCTGTGCGCGATGGATGAAAAGGGGCATTTGTCGACGGAAAACGCAGCGCGGCTGGCTGCACTCGGGCTGCATGTTCCCGACGGCATCTGCGCTATGCCGCAGAGTACAGCGGACGTGGTCGGCAACTACCATCTGGACAACCTGCTGCGCGCATGGCAGTTCCTCGGCGAATTCAACCGCGCGGAGTGACCCCTGCCGTCCTTCCGGAACGGCAACAGAGAAAGAAACAATATAAGGGAGTAAAGAGCAAACCATGGAACAGAAATCAAGAAGCAGCTTTTCCAGCCGCATCGGCTTTGTGCTGGCTGCGGCCGGCTCTGCGGTAGGCTTGGGCAACCTCTGGCGGTTCCCCTATCTGGCCGCGCAGTATGGTGGCGGTATTTTCCTGCTGGTGTATATCATTCTGGCGATCACCTTCGGCTTCGCGCTGATGATCACCGAAATCGCGATTGGACGCAAGACCCGCCTGTCCTGCATCGGGGCATATAAGGCGCTCGACCGGCGCTTCGGCTTCCTCGGCTGGATCGCGGCGTTCGTACCGGTCATCATCACGCCGTACTACTGCGTCATTGGCGGCTGGGTTATGAAATACCTGTTCACCTTCCTGACCGGCAGCGCGCAGGCCTCGGCCGACGGCGGCGATTATTTCAACGCCTTCATCGGCTTTGACGCCGGCTCGATCCCGGCCACCATGCTGGATTTCAGCGGCCCGACCCCGTGGTTCCTGATCTACGTGCTGCTGACTGCCGTCGTCGTTATTTTCGGCGTGGAAAAGGGCATTGAAAAGGCCAGCCGGTTCATGATGCCGGTGCTGGCGGTGCTTTCGGTCGTTGTCGCCATCTACTCGCTGACGATCGACGGCGCGATGGCCGGCCTGAAATACTACCTGCTGCCTGATTTCTCGCAGTTCTCGGCCTCGACCGTACTCGGCGCGCTCGGCCAGCTGTTCTACTCGATGTCGCTGGCAATGGGTATTATGATTACCTACGGCTCGTATATGCAAAAGGAAAACCTTTTGGAGCATTCAGTCACCCAGATCGAGGTATTCGACACGCTGTTCGCTTTCATCGCCGGCCTGATGATCATTCCGGCGGTCGTCGCGTTCAACGGCGGCGACCCGACCGCGATCAACGCCGGCCCCGGCCTGATGTTTGTCACGCTGCCGATGGTGTTTGAATCCATGCATTTCGGCTCGATCATCGGCGCGGTGTTCTTTCTGCTGGTGCTGTTTGCGGCGCTGACCTCCTCGATCTCGCTGATGGAGACTATTGTCTCGGTTGTCATGGACAAAACACACATAAGCCGCAAGCCCGCAACGCTGCTCGTTACGGTTGTTGTGCTGCTGTTTGGCGTACCGTCCTGCCTGGGCTACGGCCCGTGGGCGGGCATCACGATCATCGGCATGCAGTTCCTCGACTTCTTCGACTTCATCTCCAACTCGGTGCTCATGCCGATCGTTGCGTTCCTGACCTGCATCCTAATCGGCCACGTGGTCGGCACCAAGGTCATCGCGGACGAGGTCAAGGAAGGAGCGGGCTCGTTCCACCGCGAAGCGCTGCACCGTGTCATGGTGCGCTGGATCGCGCCGATCCTGCTGGTCGTCATCCTCGCCACCGAGCTGGCAACCAAGGTGTTCCACATCTTTACGATCTGATACTGAACCCGAAGCGGGGCTTTCCGACAGAAAAGCCCCGCTTTTTCTTATCTTCGCACCCTATGCGGACAGCCGCAAGACCGGTTTCGATCGGAACGCTTGCGCAAACGTCCAAAAAAGCGTATACTAACCATATCTGAATATCTGGAGGAATACTGGAATGCAGGATGGATTTGTCAAAATCGCAGCTGCTACGCCCGCGCTGCGCGTGGCTGACTGCGTGCATAACGCGTCCCAGATTATCGAGCAGGCGAAGCAAGCAGCCAAAAAGGGCGCGAAGCTGATCGTGTTCCCCGAGCTGTGCCTGACCGGCTACACCTGCGGCGACCTGTTTTTGCAGCAGACGCTGCTGGACGGCGCGCTTGCCGCGCTCGAAACCGTGCGCCGCGAAACGGCGGCACTGCAGGCTGTCGTGATCGTCGGCCTGCCGCTGCGTGTACACGGCAAACTGTTTAATGTTGCAGCCGTGCTGTGCGGCGGCGCGGTGATGGCCTTTGTGCCCAAGCGGTGCATCCCGGGCTATTCCGAGTTCTATGAACAGCGCCACTTTGTCTCGGGCGACACGCTCGACTGCATGGAGGGCGTAACGCTGATGCTGGGCGGCGAGCCGGTCTGCGTGCCCGTCATGACCGGACAGGTGTTCACCTGCGAAGATATGCCGCTGTTTACCTTTGGCGTGGAGATCTGCGAGGATCTCTGGGCGCCTGAGCCGCCGTCGGCAAAGCTTGCGCTGAGCGGCGCGCACATCATCGTCAACCTGTCCGCGTCGGACGAACTGGTCGGCAAGGCGGACTACCGCCGCGACCTCGTGCGGCAGCAGTCCGGCCGTCTGCTGTGCGCCTACCTCTATGCGGATGCAGGCTTCGGTGAATCCACGCAGGATTTGGTCTTTGCCGGACATAACCTGATCGCGGAAAACGGCGCGATGCTGGTCGAAAGCACACTATTCGAAGGCGGTGTGATCTATGCCGATATCGACCTGCAGCGTCTGGCCTACGACCGTCAGCGCATGAACACCTTTGGCGCGGTCTCTGCGAGCGAATTTGGTTTTTCGCTGCCCATGAGCGAAAACGACCTCGCCGACCGCACCTTCCCGCGCACGCCCTTCGTGCCGGGCGACAAAACGCAGCGCGACGCACGCTGCGAGGAGATTTTGACCATTCAGGCGGTCGGCCTTGCAACCCGTCTGCGCGCCGCGCACGCGACGACCGCGGTCGTCGGCTTGTCGGGCGGGCTGGACTCAACGCTCGCGCTGATCGTCACCGCGCACGCGTTCGACCGGCTGGGGCTTGACCGCAAGGGCATCCTCGCGGTCACGATGCCGTGCTTCGGCACGACCGCGCGCACGCGCGGCAACGCGGAAAAGCTGGCAGAGGCCTACGGCGCGACGCTCAAAACCGTCGACATCAAGGCCGCGGTCGACCAGCATTTTGCCGACATCGGCCATGACTGGAACGACCACAGCGTGACCTTCGAGAACGCGCAGGCGCGCATGCGTACGCTGGTGCTGATGGATCTGGCCAACAAGTGCGGCGGCATGGTTATCGGTACGGGCGACCTGTCCGAACTGGCGCTCGGCTGGGCGACCTACAACGGCGACCATATGAGCATGTACGGCGTTAACGCCTCCATCCCCAAGACGCTGGTGCGCTATCTGGTGGCCTACGAGGCCGACCGCGCACTGGGCGAACTGTCCGACGTGCTGTACGACGTGCTGGATACGCCGGTGTCCCCCGAGCTGCTGCCGCCCAAGGACGGCGAAATCAGCCAGAAGACAGAGGATCTGGTCGGCCCATACGAACTGCACGACTTTTTCCTGTACTATATACTGCGCTTCGGCTATCCGCCGCGCAAAATCTATCGCGCTGCGCGCAAGACCTTCGCCGGTGTGTATGATGACGCGACGATCAAAAAGTGGCTCGTGACCTTTATCCGCCGCTTCTTCACCCAGCAGTTCAAGCGTTCCTGCCTGCCGGACGGCCCCAAGGTCGGCACCGTGGCGCTGTCGCCCCGCGGCGACTGGCGTATGCCGTCGGATGCGGCAAGCGCGCTCTGGCTCCAGGAAGCCGAAAACCTGTAAGCCCATCCCTCCGCAAAGGAGCATACACTTTTGAAAACCTTCATCCGCAGGCTGGCGGCGGTGCTCACCGCCGCCCTGCTCTGTTTTAACCTGTATTACGAGCTCGCGCCGAACTATGTCGTCGGCCCCGAGCAGAAATTTGCGTTTGCCGCAGCGTTTGTCGTACTGCTGTGGGTTTCGATGTTTTTCGGCGTGCCGAAAGGCGCACGCGCAAAGCGGCGGCACGACTACATGCTGCTGCTGTTCTGGTACTATCTCTGGGTGCTGGCAAACGTGCTGTTCTTCGACAACGCGTTCGGCCGCGGCATGTCCATGCACGCAACGCTCGAAAAGGTCAACCTCGAACCGTTGCGCACGATCAAAAATTACCTGATCGCCTATGACTACGGAAATATCTCGCTGCGGCTGGTCGTTTTGAACCTGCTGGGCAACCTTGTGGCGTTTGCGCCGATGGGCGTGTTCCTGCCCGCCCTGTTCCGCTGGCAGCGCAGCATCTTTTTCTTCACCGCAACGCTGATGCTCGGCATCACGACGGTCGAGGTCGCACAGGTCTACACGGGCGCAGGCTCGTGCGATATAGATGACCTGATTTTGAACCTCGCCGGGGCGCTCATTGTGTTCGTCATTTGCCGCATCACGCCAATCTGGAAGCACATCTGCCGGGTCAATCCCCGGACATAGAAGGAAACCATTCGGGCAGCATGGCCGCCTATTCTATCTGTATTTGGGAGGGACAACCCATGTGCTACACCGTCATCGACCGGAACACTTGGAACCGTGAGGAGTTCTTCGCGCATTATCTCTCCGCCGTCCCCTGCACATACAGCATGACCGTACGGCTGGATATCACGAACCTGCGGGAAAAAGGGTTAAAGCTCTATCCCTCGATGCTGTACGCGCTGACCAAAACCGTAAACCAGTTCGAGCAGTTCCGCATGGCGTTCCGCCCGGACAGCACGCTGGTCTGCTATCACAGCATGACGCCGTCCTACACGGTGTTCCACCGGGAATCCGAAACATTCTCCAACCTCTGGACGGCATACAGCGAGGACTATGCGGTATTCCTGCAAAACTACACGGCCGATCAGGCACAATATGGGCATCTGGAAGGGTTTGCGCCCAAACCGGACATGCCGGAGAACATTTTCACCGTTTCCATGGTTCCGTGGGCGGACTTTACAAGCTTCCAGATCAACACGCCGATTTTCAACTATCTGCAGCCGATCTTCACGATCGGCAAGTTTGAGCAGGAAAACGGCAAATGGACGCTCCCGCTCGCCGCACAGGTGCACCACGCGGTCTGCGACGGCTTCCACCTGTGCCGTTTCCTCGACCGGCTGC
The DNA here is from genome assembly GCA_019115615.1 of Candidatus Agathobaculum merdavium. Lineage (GTDB taxonomy): Bacteria > Bacillota > Clostridia > Oscillospirales > Butyricicoccaceae > Agathobaculum > Agathobaculum merdavium. The sequence goes on from DXDE01000107.1 coordinate 15,546, forward strand.
AGCAGGAGCTGCATGCGCTCTGATTTTCCACCACCACCGAAAGGGGCATTTTCATGTTTGATACTGTACTCATTGCCGGTCTCGGCCTGATGGGCGGCTCGATGGGCAAGACCATCAAGGCACGCACGCTCAGCCGCGTGCTCGGCTGGAACCGTACCCGCCGCACCGCCGAGCAGGCGCTCGCGGACGGCGCAATCGACGCGATCGCGACCGATGCGCTGTTCCACGAAGCCGATCTGGTCATCATCGGCCTGTATCCGCAGGCGACGGTCAACTGGCTGCTCGAAAACATGAAAAAGTTCAAAAAGGGCTGCGTCGTGGTCGATATGGTCGGCGTCAAGCAGTTCATGGTCGACCGGCTGGAGCAGGCCGCGCTGGACGCGGGCGTGCACTTTGTCGGCGGGCACCCGATGGCCGGGCGCGAGTTCTCCGGCCTCGACTTCTCGCTGCCGACGCTGTTTGACGGCGCGAGCATGATCTTCGTGCCGACAAAAAGCAGCACCGAGCGCGTGCTCGAGCAGCTGGAAGCGTACTTCATGTCGCTCGGCTTTGGCCAGACTGTGCGCTGCACAGCCGCGCAGCACGACAAGATGATCGCCTTCACCTCGCAGCTGGCGCATGTCGTGTCCTCGGCGTACATCAAAAGCCCGGAGGCCGAGCGCCACAATGGCTACTCGGCAGGCAGCTACAAGGATCTGACCCGCGTGGCAAAGCTCAACGAAACCATGTGGAGTGAGCTGTTCCTGTGCAACGCCGAACCGCTCGCCGCGGAGATCGATGAGATCATCAAGCATCTGGACGAATACCGCCGCGCGATCCGCGCGGGCGACCGCGAAACCCTGACCGCGCTTTTGCGCGACGGCCGCGAGCGCAAGGAAGCGCTGGGATAAGCCCTGTGAATAAGAAAAAACCGCCCATTGGGCGGTTTTTTTCATGCCTCAGCCTTTCTGCTCACAGGAAATCCCGCATCTGGTCGGTCAGCCGTTCCTCGAGCGCGATCAGCCGCTTGGTGATGTCCTTTGACTTTTCGCTCGCGGCCGCGTACTGGTTGAGGTAGCGGCTGAGTGACTTGACGCCCATGTTGCAGCCGTCCGTCACCAGGTCGGCCACCGTATGGTCGGATTCGTCCATGCCCATCTTGACGTTGGTCTTGATCCACGACATACCCTTGGCGATCGGGTTCGGCCCCTTGCCGTCATCATGGTATTCGTCCAGCAGCACTTGAATCTCGTCCTGCAGCTGCACATGTTCGTCGCGGCACGCTTTCAGCGCCCGGCGCAGCTTGTCGCTTTTGATATTCCCGAGCACCTCGTCAATCGAGGACACGCCCATTTTGATACCCGCGTCGCACTCGCGCAGCAGCTTGATGGTATCCTGCTCCACCATATTTCCTCTCTTCTTTGCCATTGTGAGATACGGTCAGTATGCGCAGATGCGCGCCGATCATGCCTACGCACCGCCTTTTCCGCACTGGGGATAAATTTTCGTCTTTTGCGCAAAATAGCAGAAAACCCCGGAAGGAGCATGAATATGAAGCTGGACAAGCAGACGTACCAACAGCTGCTCGAGCAGAAAAGCCCGCCCTCGCCGCTCGGGCGCGACTGCGCCAAGGCATTCCTGTTCGGTGGGCTGATCTGCACCGTGGGCGAGGCCGTGAGCAACTTCTGGCAGTGGCGCGGGCTGGACACCTCGGACGCCGCCGCCGCGACCGCGATCACGATGGTGTTTCTCGGCGGCCTATTCACCTGCCTGCATTTATACGAAAAGCTCGCCAAGCACGCGGGCGCAGGCACGCTTGTGCCGATCACCGGCTTTGCAAACGCGATCGTTTCGCCCGCAATGGAGTTCAAAAGCGAGGGGCTGGTTTTAGGCGTCGGCGCAAAGCTGTTCGCGATCGCAGGGCCGGTGCTGGTATACGGCATTTCGGCCAGCGTGATCTACGGGCTGGTGCTCGTGCTGCTGGGAGGGGGCAGCGGCGCATGATCGAACGTGTCGGCAAGCGCACGCTGCGGCTGACCGGCCGCCCCTATCTGATTGCCCACGCGGCAGCCGTCGGCAAAAAGGAGGGCGAAGGCCCGCTCGGCGACCGCTTTGACTATGTCGCGACCGATGACCGCATGGGGCAGAAATCATGGGAGCTAGCCGAGAGCGCGCTGCAGCGCAATGCGATCAACCTTGCAGTGCACAAGGCCGGGCTGCAAAAGGGCGAGATCGACCTGATCCTCGCGGGCGACCTGCTCAACCAGTGCACCGGCTCGTTCCTCGCCTCGGTCGACTCGGACACGCCCTACCTCGGGCAATACGGCGCGTGCTCGACCATGGCGCAGGGGCTGGCGCTGGGCGGCTGTCTGGTCGAAAGCGGCGCGGCACAGCGGCTGCTCGCGGCGGCTTCCTCTCATTTCTGCTCAGCGGAGCGGCAGTACCGCTTCCCACTTGCCTACGGCGGCCAGCGCACCCCGACCGCCCAGTGGACGGCGACCGCCGCGGGCGCGGTGGTGCTGTCCGGCAAAGGTATGAGCCGTCTGCGCGTGACGCACGTCCTGTTCGGCAAGATGGTCGAGCTGGGCGTCAAGGATGCGAACAATATGGGCGCGGCAATGGCGCCCGCCGCCTACGACACCCTCTCCGCGCTGCTGCACGACCTCGGCGCGCAGCCGACCGACTTCGACTGCATTGTAAGCGGCGACCTTGGCCGCGTCGGCGCGGATTTGCTGCTGACGCTGCTGCGCACGGACGGCATCGACCTGTCGCCCGTCTACTCGGACTGCGGCAGCCTGCTGTTCGGCGACACGCAGGACGCGCACGCAGGCGGCTCGGGCTGCGGCTGCTCGGCGGCCGTGCTGTGCGGCCCGCTGCTGCGCGACATGCAGGCCGGTAAGATCCGCCGTCTCGTATTCGCGGGAACGGGCGCGATGATGAGCCCGACCTCGGTGCAGCAGGGGCAGCCGATCGCGGGCATCTGCCACGCGGCTGTGATCGAAAGGAGCGACGCATGAACTGGATGGAATATGTGAACGCCTTCTGGGTGGGCGGCGCGATCTGCGCGGTCTGTCAGGTGCTGATCGATAAAACCAAGCTGACCCCGGCGCGCATCCTCGTCGGGTTGGTGATGACCGGTGTCATTTTGCAGGCGTTCGGCCTGTACCAGCCGGTCGTGGACTACGCGGGCGCGGGCGCGAGCGTGCCGCTTCTCGGCTTCGGTTATTCGCTCGCCAAGGGCGTTGCCAAAGCAGTCGCGGAGGACGGCCTGCTCGGCGCGTTCACTGGCGGCGTGACCGGCGCCGCGGGCGGCATCGCAGCGGCAATCGTGTTCGGCTGCCTGTTTGCGCTGCTGGCAAAGCCCAAATCGCGCTCGTAACCGCTTGCGGGTGCGGGGGCGACCCGCTATAATAGAGGGGATACCACAGAAAACGAGGGTTCCCCCATGCGATACTATTTTGCCCCGATGGAGGGCGTGACCGGTGCGGTTTACCGCCGCACGCACCATGAATTTTTCCCCGGCGTGGACAAATATTTCATGCCGTTCATCACCCCGACGACCACAGAGCGCTTCACCCCGCGCCAAAAGCGCGACATCGCGCCCGAGGTGAACGCGGGCGTGCCCGCCGTGCCGCAGCTTTTGACCAAGTCGGCCGCAGACTGCATCTGGGCGGCGGACGCGCTGGCCGATCTGGGCTATACCGAGGTCAACCTCAACCTCGGCTGCCCATCCGGCACGGTGACGGCCAAGGGCAAGGGCGCGGGCTTCCTCGCCGACCCGGACGCGCTCGACCGCTTTCTGGACGCTGTTTTTGCTGCGACGCACGCACGCATTTCGATCAAAACGCGGCTCGGCATGCACGATCCGACGGAATTTAACCGCCTGCTGGAGATTTACAACCGCTACCCGGTCGTGGAGCTGACCATCCATCCGCGCGTGCGGCAGGATTTCTATAAGGGCAAGGTGCGCGAGGCGGACTTCGCCGCTGCGCTGCCAAACTGCCGCATGCCGGTGTGCTACAACGGCGACGTGGTGACGGAAGCGGACGCGCATGCGGTCGAAATGCGCTACCCCGGCCTGCCCGCCCTGATGATTGGCCGCGGGCTGATCGGCGACCCTTCGCTCGTCACGCGGCTGCGCGGCGGCAAACGCGCGGACAGCGCGACGCTGCGCGCCTTCCACGACACGCTTTACACCCGCTATTGTGAGGCCTTCGGCGACGCGCGCATCGCCATGCTGCGTATGAAGGAGATCTGATTTTATCACCTGAACCTGTTTGAAAACAGCGAAAAGCACGGCAAACAGCTCAAAAAAGCCACCAGCCCGCGCGCCTATGAGGACGCGGCGGCGGCTGTATTCCGCGACCTTGCCGTGCGGGACGACATCGTCCCCGGCTGGTTCCGTCCGGCCTGACCCCCACGACAGCATACCCCGCCTGACGGCGGGGCTTATTTTTTGCGGTTTTGGAACAAGTCCGTTTTATTGGACTGGCCTTTGGGTATACTCAAAGCATCAAAACAGCAAGCGGAGGGGACAGACATGAAAAACACGTTGGGTAAACTGTTAGGGCTTTGCGGCGGCCTGCTGCCGCTGCTGCTGGCGGGCGCGTCGGATATGGGGCACATCTCGGCGCTGACGCTCGCGCTCGGCCTGCTGGGCGCGGCGGCGCTGCTCGGCCTGTCCTATGCGCTGACGCGGCCGCGCAAGACAGTACGCCGTCGGGCTGCGCACCGGACGGCAGCGGCGCAGCCACCGCGTGCTGTCGTTCCGCTGCCGACGGCGGCAAAGTGAGCGCAAGCCCGCCCGGCATATGCCGGACGGGCTTGCATCGGAGCAAAGCAAAACCCTGCGGCATGTTACAGCCGCAGGGTTTTTGATTTTCGTCGATCACGGTGTGCGCTGCTGGAATAGGCACCACGCCGCTGCCAAGGCCATTCCCTCCGCGCGGGGCAACCAGCTTCACCCATGTGCCGCGCTTCCCGCAGATTTTTCGCGAGTTTATTCCTCGACAGGCACCGGTTCGTTTTCCACGATGCGCGCCATGCGTACGCAACGGTTATCCGCGTCCTGTACGATGAAATCGAGGTTTTTGAAGCTGACGACCTCGCCGCGCTGCGGGATATGCTCGAGCTGATCGGTCATCCAGCCGTTGATTGTGACATATTCCTCATCGTCGTCCGGCTCGTCATAGCCGAAGGCCGCCAGTACATCGTCGAAATCCGCCGAACCGCGCGCCTGATACTCATGCTCGCCGGTTTTCCAGAACTGCTCGACCACGCGGTCGTGTTCGTCCCAGATCTCGCCCACCAGCTCTTCAAGTACGTCCTCGAGCGTCACAATGCCGAGCGTGCCGCCGTATTCATCCGCGATGACGGCGAAATGCGCCTTGTTCTGCTGGAGCATCTTGAGCAGCACGCCGATTTTCATGGTTTTCGCGATAAAGATCGGGGCGGTCATAATGTCCTCGACGGGTTTGCCGCCGTGCAGCACATGGTTATAGAAATCCTTTTCGTGGATGATGCCGATGATGTTGTCGATCGTGTCGCGGTAAACCGGCAGACGGGAGTAGCCCGTCTCGCGGAACACGCGCGCGACCTCGTCGTTCTCCGTGCCTTCCTCGATGCCCAGAACAGACACACGCGGCGTGTAAATCTCCATGACCTCGACATCGCTGAACTCGATCGCGCTGCGGATGAGGTCGCCCTCCTGCTCGTCGATGCCGCCCTCGCTTTCGGCCTCGTCGACCATGGTCAGCAGCTCCTCCTCGGAAATCGAGCTGTCCGCCGAGGTCTTGAACACCATGCTCAGCAGCTTTTTCCACTGCACGAAAATGAAGTTGACAGGCGTAAACACCCACACAAACGCATGGATGACGGGCGCAACCAGACGCGCAAAGCTCTCGGGCGACTCTTTCGCCAGCGTCTTGGGCGAAATTTCGCCGAAAATCAGCACGATGACGGTCGTGACGATGGTCGACATCGTCGGGCCGCGCTGCTCGCCCATCCATTCGATGAACAGCACGGTCGCGACCGAAGCGGACGCGATGTTAACGATGTTGTTGCCGATCAGGATCGTGCTCAAAAGTTTGTCGTATTCCTCGCTCAGCTTGAGCACCAGCGCCGCGCGCTTATCCCCCTTTTCCGCCATGCTCTTGATGCGGATGCGGTTGAGCGACGAATAAGCGGTCTCGGTCGAGGAGAAAAACGCCGACAGGATCAGGCAGACGACAATAATGATAATACCAGTTGTTGTTGACATGACAATTCCCTTCTCAAATATGTACTCAAAATAGCAAACCGAAGCGTTTATGCTATTCGAGTAAAATCTCAAAGGGACTTCGCGGCAAGCCCGCAGGGTCCGGGTCAGACATAATACATGATATCCTTTCTCATGCGCAGAAAAACTGCGCAGGGTAATATCAGCATTATACAGAAGTTACCTGTTTTCGTCAAGCGGTGTGCGCCCCGCATCAGAACGGGATGCACGCCTTATACTGCAAAAGCGACTCCGCATGCCGCAGATACCGGGTCAGCACATAGGTCACGCCGTGCTCACGGTAATGCAGCGCGCGGCGCAGCGCCGGGATATTGCGCCCGTCGATGATCGGGTACAGTTCTTCCTCGATCGCGTCGATCATCTCGAGCAGCGTGCCCGCCTCGTCCGGCTGCACGCTCTGCGTGCGCACCAGATAGTGCATCTGTTCCAGCTCGGAAAACATGTGCCACAGGGTCAGCAAAACGGTCTGCAAATCGCTGCGATGCGGCAGCGCCGGGTGCTGTGTCAAGTAGCCCATGCAATCCTCGTATGTCATGTGGAAGCAGGTCAGGATCTCGCACGACACCGACAGGTCGGTGTCGCCCGCCAGCCCGCGGCGGATAAACTCCCAATAGCTGTTGTGCAGCCGGAACAGCGCCTTGATGTTGTAGCGGAACAGCGCATCCCGGCGGATGGGGAAGAAAAACCGGTTGATCAGGAACACGATCGCGACCGCCGCGCCCAGATAGACCAGACGCAGGGTGATTGCGGTGGTTCCGTCCATCGTCATGCTGGCAAGGGTCAGCGCATAGCCGGTCGAAAAGATCGGGTGGTACCATGTGCCGGGGGTCGCGCAGTACATCAGCGAGATCATCACCAGCGCAAAGCCCAGCTGTCCGGGCAGACCGGGCAGCAGCGGATGGATCAAAAATTCGACCACGCAGCCGATCAGCGTGCCGATCGGGCGGGTTTTCATGCGGTAGCTGCTGTCCTCGCAGCTGGGTTGGAGCAGCAGGAAGGCATTGAGCGGAATCCAATAGGAATGTGTGACCGGCAGCAAAAAGCTGATCGCGCCGGTGGCGGTCATCACAGCCGCCAGACGCATGGCAAAACGCATCTCAAACGACTCGGTCGACAGCCGCAGACGCAACTGCTGTCAGATGCCGCCCCAGCTGAGCGGATAGGCCGTATCCTCCAGCTGAACACCGCGCGTGCGCAAAATCAGCGTAAGCATGTGCAGCAGGCTGCGGCTGAAAATGCGCACCCGCCCCTCAGGGATATCCATGCCGTCGAGCAGCGCCTGCGCGCGGACGATCTGTGCCTCCCCGGCTGTCCCGTCCGCCAGCGCGGCGGATACCGCATGGACAAAGGCTGCCAACTCCCGCAGCATGGCAATGCGCTTTTCATCCAGCTCGGCGCGCCATTCATGGTCGGTGATCAGATAGGAAAACCGCTGCGCCAGTGTCGAAACCATATCGTGAAGCTGGTTATCCGGCGTCTGCCGCGAGAAAAACTGCTGGTGATAAGACATCTGGTGCAGCGTGCGCAGCAACGCGCGGAAGCGTTCATGCAGTTCCTTCTGGCGGTCCGGCTCGACCAGCAGCAGGAGCAGATCGCCCAGTTCGTTCAGTGCCCGCTCCAGCGAGAGCGCCGCTGCCGCCGGACGGCGGGTCAAACGGCCGTACAGTGCGATCGCGGCCGCAAGGTACGCCACGCCGCCCCAGAACACGATCAGCTCGATAAAAAGCTGCGCCGGGTTTGCCGGCGGGATGAGCGACAGGAACACAAACAGCATCGCGTAGGTAAAGTAGCCCTTGGGGTTGAACCGCGAGCTTTGTGTCAGCACCAGCACGAACGGCACGCAGATATTGAGCACAACGCAGGCGGCAAGGCCGGTCGAGGCGATATAGCCCAGCACCATCAGCACGCTGCCGATAATCAGCAGACGCAGATATTTGACCGCGGTGTTGTCGCTGCGCTTATAGCGCGTTTGAAAAAACACGGTGACGACCGATACGACAATCACGTATTGCAGGCCGTACACCGCGCACACAATCGCAAAGGACGACAGGAAAAACAGGATGACCGGCAGCGCGCGACGCAGCGCCGCACCAAATGTGCGCAATCCCCGTACCATCCAACCTGACATTCCCTCGCCCATCCTTTCTGTGTCAAAACGCAATGGGGGACAGCATGCCGCCGTCCCCCCTATAAGAATAGTATAAAGAACTCGTTAAGATTTTGCAAGAGGGCGTGCCGCGATATGCAGAAAGGGCCCCGCGCCAAAGCGCGAGGCCCTTTTTCAGTCCCGTTATCTGTGATGCAAAAACTCAGTAGACCTTTTCGACTGCGGCCGTCAGCACCTTGGATGCCACCGTGCCCGCGACCGACGAACCGCCGCCGCCGTTCTCCACCAGAACGATAAAGGCGTAAGGCGTGGCCTCATCGCGCAAAAAGCCGGTGAACCATGCGTTCGGCGTCTTGTCCGCGCCGACCTCGGCCGTACCGGACTTGGCGCAGATATCCATGCCCGGGAAACGGTCCTGACCGTAGGTTTCAATAACGTTGTTGTGCATCATGTCCGAAATGGTCTCTGCCGTGTCCTCCTCAATCAGTTTGGAGGACTTGTGTGCGAAGTACAGGCCAGTCGGCAAGCCATATTCGGTCGTGGATTTTTCGATCAGGCGCGGCATGGCGGCCTTGCCGCCGTTGGCGATCGCGCCCATATACAGCATCATGTTGATCGGGCACATCGTGTCCTCGCCCTGACCGACGCCCGCCCACGCGAGCTGGTTGTCGTTGCCATCAAAGTTGAAGTGACCCTCCGAGGTGTTGATGCCGTCAACCTTGATCGACTCGGTCAGCCCTGCCGCGTCGGTATATTTCTGCATTGTGTCGCCGCCCAGCTCGACTGCGAGCTGACCGAACACACCGTTGCAGGAGTTGGCGAGCGCGTCCTCGATATCCTGCTCGCCGTGTGCGTACGGACAGGTGACCACGTCGCCGCCGATCTCCACCGAGCCGGTGCAGTTCCAGCTGCGGGTGAACAGATCGGGGATATTCTCAATCGCGGCGTTGAGCGTGACAACCTTGAAAATCGAGCCGGGAATCGAGTTGGCCGACAGCAGACGGTTGACATACACGCCGTCCCACGCCGGATCGTCCGGGTCAATGTTCGGCGGGTCGGCAGGGTCAAAGGTCGGGGTCGACACCATGCACAGGATCTCACCAGTCTTGTAGTTATACACGCCGACCGTGCCGCTCATGCCGCCCAGCGCCTGATAGGCGATGTTGTTCAGATACGCGTCGATCGTCAGATACAGGTTGTTGCCCGTGCCGAGCGGCGAATACACACCGGTCAGCAGGTTATAGCCGGACAGCTTATCGGCAAAGGCGGTCAATGCGCCCGAACCAATATTGCCCGCCGGATCGCCAACCGCGTGCAGCGTCGCACGGCGGATATCTGCATCCGGATAGTAGGTGCGGTTGCCGTTTTCGTCGAGCGAAGAGAGCACGTCGCCGTCCCGGTCGAGGATGGTGCCGCCCTTGAGCTGGCCGGAGTTGCTGTACAGATGGCGGTTATAGGGATAGGAAGCCCAGTCGCCGCCGTAGACAACAAACTGGAAGCAGAACACCGCCAGACCAAGCCCGAGCAGCGCCGCCAGAATCAGGCAGAACACACCGCGTTTTTCGATTTTCCGCATTTATTCCACCTCCCCGCGCAGTTCACGCCGCGAAGGCAGCTTGACCGCAAAGGACGCGTTCTGCCGCGTGTCGGTCGCCTTCAAAAAGGCCAGCATGCCCCAAGCCGACAGCATGGACGAACCGCCGTTCGAGACAAAGGGCAGGGTAACGCCGGTAAACGGCAGGATATCGACCGCGCCGAACACGTTCAGGCAGGTCTGGAACACCAGAAGGCTGGTCGCAGCGCAGGCCGCGATCGTATAGAAGCTCGACCGCCCCGCGCGGCACGCGCGCACCGCGAACACGGCCAGCGTGATGATACACAGGATGGTGAGCACCGCGATAATCAGGCCCCATTCCTCGCACAGCATGCCGAATACGATATCGGTATCCGCCGCGGCAAGGCCGGCCAGCCAGCCCTTGCCCGCGCCCACGCCGATCATGCCGCCCGAGGCAGCCGCGGTCAGCGTATGGGTCTGCTGGAAGCCCGCGCCGTACACATCCTCCCAGATGTGGCCCCACGAGGAGAAACGCGCCGCGACATGCCCCTTGACCGTCAGCAGCACCATGCCGCCGGCAAAGCAGCCCGCGCAGATCAGTCCGAGCGTGGCAAAGTCGCCCGAGCGCAGGAACGCGATAACAAGGAAGGTGACAAAGAACACCAGCGCCGTACCGAAGTCGTTCTGCAGCGCAAGGCACGCGCCGCAGATTCCGGTCAGGCCGATGAACATCCACAGGTTACGCTTGTTGAACAGGCGGTCAAGCGTTGCCGCGCCCGCAAAGATATAACAGATCTTCGCCAGCTCGGACGGCTGCAGCGACATGCCGCCCAGCCGGATCCACGCCTTTGCGCCGCCTTGGCTCGAGCCGATCAGCAGCGTGATGACCAGCATGCCGACGGCCGCCGCCCCCATAAACCAGCGCACCTTCTGCGCGCGCGTCAGGTCACGCAGGAAGAAGCCGAGCACCAAGAACAAAGCCAGCCCCATCAGGATCGCGACCAGTTGCTTGGGCATCTCCTCGGGCACCTTGGAGCCGGTTACCGCCAGCGACAGCGTACACAGGAAAAAGGCGATCGTTTCCATCTCAAAGCCGATGCGCCGGAACGAACGCAGGATGATGAAATAGCCCCAGCACACAAGCGTCAGCACGAGGAAGGTGAGCGGGATGGTGACGGTTGCCTCCTCCCCCGCGGCGACGATCAGCTGCAGGGCGGTCAGCACCTGAAACAGCGTCAGCAGTACGAGCGAACCCCACATGCCGGCCGGACGGCCTTCGATGCGGCGTTCCGCCATCTGCTCGCGCTTTTCCTCGGCCGAAATCGGCAGCATCATAGTCGGGATGCCGCCAAAGGCGACTGTGTCGCCGTCCTCAACGACCGCGTATTCGTCCACCGGCAGGTCGTTGACCGTCACACCGCCCTTGGAGGCGAGGTCATACACCGTCCAGCTGCCGTCGTCCTCACGGATGAGCGCGGCATGCTGCCGCGAGACCGAAGGATACTCCAGCTGCACATCGCAGGCGGGCGCGCGGCCGATGATATTCTCCCAATGGGTCAGCGGCAGGCGCACGCCGTTTGCCATGGCAAGATAGCCCCAGACCTCGTCTGGGTGCTTGACCTTCCATAGCGAGCGGATCGCGCCGACCAGAATCATCAGCGCCAACAACGGGAACACAAAACGCACGACCGTGGTATACCATGCGCCGACCAGCGGGTTTTCCGCCAGAAAGCCGGTGATCGTGTCCAGCAGGCGCTGCAAAGCGTCGGTCATACCGTGTTTCCTCCTTTCAAAAATCCAATTCTTTAACCTAATTATTATATCACAGCTTGTCAAGCAACGGATGAACAAAGCGTAACGGATGCCCTTGACAATACCGTTGCTGCATGATAGACTGAAAATCTAAGAGCATAGCGACAAACGAAGTTTGCAGGAAAAAGCCGTATGGCTTGCCGAAGGAGCAAAACTCTCAGGCGTCCGGGTTGCCGGATGGGGACTGTAAATGGATGTGACTCTGGAGAACGCCCCTTGAGGGGGCTGCCGAAGGTGCAACGCGCGCGGTCAGGGGAAAAACCGCAAGCCAATCTCTCAGGCAAAAGGACAGAGTGCGAACCTCAGCGCAGGGCGGCGCTTTTTTGCGTTTTCCGCCGTGCCGCATGGACGCTCCTTTCAGAGTCAGACCCCAAAAGGGTTTCTGGCTCTTTTTGTTTGCCGCAAAAACAGAAAAAGGCAGGCTGCAGCCCGCAAAGCGGGGCGGCGCTGCCGGAAAAAGGGGTAAGAAAGAAATGTCAATGGATCAACTGGCTGATCTTGTAAGCAAGATCAGCAACATCGTGTGGAACAGCGTGCTGCTTTACCTGCTGGTAGGCACGGGCGTCATCTTCTCGATCCGCACGCGCTTTGTACAGGTGCGCAAGTTCGGTGCGGGCTGGAAGCGGCTGTTCGGCAACTTCTCGCTGCACGGCGAAAAGGCCGGCAAGGACGGTATGAGCCCGTTCCAGGCGCTGACCACCGCGATCGCGGCGCAGGTCGGCACGGGCAACATCGCAGGCGCGGCTACCGCGCTGTACTCCGGCGGCCCAGGCGCGATCTTCTGGATGTGGCTGAGTGCGTTCTTCGGCATGTCCACGATCTACGGCGAGGCTGTCCTTGCGCAGAAGTACAAGACGGTTGACAAGAACGGCCACGTCACCGGCGGCCCGATCTACTACATCAAGGCACGCTTCACCGGCAAGTTCGGCAAGTTCCTCGCAGGCTTCTTCTCGGTCGCCATTATCTTCGCGCTGGGCTTTACCGGCAACATGGTGCAGGCGAACTCGATCAGCGAAGCATTCCAGAACGCCTTCGGCGTGGACAAGCGCATCATCGGCGTGATCTGTGCGATCATCGCGGCGTTTATTTTCCTCGGCGGCGTCAGCCGTATCGCGGCCTTCACCGAGAAGGTTGTCCCGATCATGGCGGGCTTCTATATGATCGGTTGTCTGGTCATCCTGTGCATCAACCACGCAGCCATCATCCCGGCGTTTCGCTCGATCTTTGTCGCGGCATTTGACCCGCAGGCCATCCTCGGCGGCGCAGTCGGCATCACCGTGCGCGAGGCTATGCGCTACGGCGTCGCACGCGGCCTGTTCTCCAACGAGGCCGGTATGGGTTCGACCCCGCACGCACACGCACTGGCCAAGGTGGAAAAGCCGCAGGATCAGGGCGAAATCGCGATCGTTTCGGTATTCATCGATACCTTTATCGTGCTGACGCTGACCGCGCTGGTCATCCTGACTTCGGGCCAGCTGCAGGCGGGCGTGCCCGGCGCGCTGGAAGGCACGGCGCTGGCGCAGGCAGCATTCAACTACGCGCTCGGCTCGTTCGGCAATGCCTTCGTCGCGATCTGCATGCTATTCTTCGCGTTCTCGACCATCATCGGCTGGTATTTCTTCGGCGAAACCAACGTCAAGGCGCTGTTCGGCCAGAAGGCCACCAAGATCTATGCCGCGATTGTTGTTGTGTGCATCGTGATCGGTTCGGCGCTCAAGGTCAGCCTGGTCTGGAACCTGTCCGACCTGTTCAACGGCCTGATGGTATTCCCCAACCTCGTGGCGCTGCTGTTCCTGTCCGGCATCGTGGCGCGTGCCGCGCGCGGCGAGGACATTATGAAAAAGTGATCCACCCTGAAAAAGACCGCTTCACGCGGTCTTTTTCTTTGTCCTGCCGCCGGTTTGACAAAACCCACCGCACGGCTATAATAAAGGATAGCAATATGAGGAGGGACCTCTCTATGCAAAAGCTGCACGGCAAAAACCTTTTGCTCGTCGGGTTTACGCTATTTTCCATGTTTTTCGGGGCGGGCAATCTGATCTTTCCGCCGTTTCTCGGCGCGGAGGCCGGCACAGCCGCATGGCCCGCTTTTCTGGGCTTCGCCATGAGCGCGATCGGTCTGCCCGTGCTGGGCGTGATCGCGGTGGCGCGGTCGGGCGGCCTGTCCGCCCTCGCCGGACGCGTGCACCCGCGCTTTGCCGCGGTGTTCACGCTGCTGATCTACCTGTCGATCGGCCCGTGCCTTGCCATCCCGCGCACGGCGAGCACCTCGTTTGAGATGTTCACGCCACTGGTCGGCGGCGGTGTGGGAAAGCAGGCAATCTATTCGGTCGTGTTCTTTGCGGTCGCGTTCCTGATCGCCCTGCGGCCGGACAAGCTGACCGACCGGCTCGGCAAGATCCTGTGCCCGACGCTGATCGTGCTGATTATCGTGCTGTTCGCGGGCTGCCTGTTTGCACCGGTCGCCGCGCATTACGGCGTGCCTACAGAGAAATACACGACTCTGCCCACAGCGGTAGGCTTCCTCGGCGGCTACCAGACTATGGATACGATCGCGGCGCTCAACTTCGGCGCGATCATCGCGCTCAACATCCGCGCCAAGGGCATTAAGGAGGACAAACAGGTCGTGCGCGGCACGATCCGCGCGGGCTGGATCGCGGGGGCGCTGCTGCTTGTGATCTACGCGATGCTGACGCATGTAGGCGCGCTGTCGGGCGCGGCTTTCCCGCTCGGCGAATCGGGCGCGGATACGCTGTCCTCCCTTGCTTATGCGCTGTTCGGCACGCCCGGCCGTGTGCTGCTTGCGGCGATCTTCCTGATTGCCTGCCTGAACACCTGCATCGGCCTGATCTCCTGCGTCAGCGAATACTTCCACGGCCTGTTTCCGCGCATTTCCTACCGCGCGTTCGCGGCTTTCTTCTCGGTCGCGAGCATGGTGGTCTCCAACATCGGCCTTGCGGGCATCATCCGCCTGTCCACGCCCGTGCTGAACGCGATCTACCCGGCGGCGATCGTACTGATCGCGCTGTCGTTCGTGCCGCAGCTGGCCGCGTTCCGGTGGGTGTATCCGCTGGCTGTCGGCCTGACCTGCGTGCAGAGCGTGACCGAGGCACTGGCGCAAAGCGGGCTGTCCATCCCTGTCTGGACGGACGCGGTCGCCGCCCTGCCGCTGACAGATGCGGGCTTCGGCTGGGTTCTGCCCGCGCTCATCGGTCTGCTGCTCGGACTGGTACTCTCCCGTCGCACGCCGCAGGCCGCCTGACTTTCTTCCACACCCCTGTGCATAAAAAAAGGACGCCCTATGGCGTCCTTTTTAGTTGCCCCTTTTTCCGCGCTTACATCTGACGGTCGAGCGTGACTACCGGGTTATACCGCACATCGATTGCCTTGAGGCGGTCATAAATCTTCATCAAAAGCTCCCGCTTGTCATTCTCCCCATAGCTGTACGGCACAACCACATCAAAGATCAGATTGATCTGCCGTGCGCCGTCCACCACGCGGAAGTCGTGCATGGAGAGCTTTTCGTCGATCTCCTGCAGCACACCGTCCACCTGTGCGCGCAGCGCTGTAACATGCTCGTTGTTCACGTCGATCGGGTCCATATGGATGACGAGATATACGCCTGTGCGCTGCCAGACGCGTTTTTCCGCCTCATCGATCACCTCATGTACGGCGACAAAGTCCGAATCGCTCGGCACCTCGGCATGCAGCGAAGCCAGCGAACGGCCCGCGCCGTAGTTATGCACGATCAGGTCGTGCACACCGACGATATAGTCGCTTTCGCGCACAATCGCCTCAATGCTGCGTGCAACCTCCGGATCGGCCGCCTCGCCCAGCAGGGGCGCGACCGTGTCGCGCACGATGCCGATGCCCGCCCAGATGATAAACAGGGCAACCAGCAGACCAACATATCCGTCAACCGGCAGGGTGGTGAACCGGCCAGCGACCATGCCCAGCACGACGACCGCAGTCGTAATCACGTCGTTGCGGCTGTCCTGTCCGGCCGCCATCAGCACAGGCGACTCAATGCGCCCGCCGATCTTGGAGTTAAACGCGCCCACCCACAATTTGACCAGCATGGACACCGCGAGGATCACCAGCAGCACGACCGAGAACGCGACCGGTTCCGGGTGGATGATGCGGTCAAACGAGGTTTTGAGGAACTCTACGCCCACCAGCACGATGATGAACGCCACGATCAGGCCCGCGATGTACTCGGTACGGCCGTAGCCAAACGGATGCTTGGCATCCGGCGCCTTGCCCGATACCTTGAAGCCGACGATCGAGATCAGGCAGGAAAGCCCATCAGACAGGTTGTTGAACGCATCCGCCGCGATCGAGATCGAGCCGGTCAGAAAGCCGATCACCAGCTTGAGTGCAAACAGGAACACGTTGCACGCAATGCCTACCGCACCGGACAGCACGCCGTATTGCTCGCGCACGCGTGCATCCCGGGTGTTATCCGCGTCACGGATAAACAGACGGATCAATGTGTTGGTCATAACAATCCCCTCGAATACAAAATGTTATAAATGCCGAGTAATATTGCAATCTGCAATATCATGATTGCCGGTATGCCCAGCATGAAGCTGCGGTGCAGCGTTTTGTGGCGGATCAGCAGCATCGTCAGATACACGCCCGGCCCGCCGCCGACCAGCGCCCAGAAAAACAGCGTGCGCTCGGGCACACGCCGCCAGCCGCGCGGTGCGGCGAGCTTATCATAAATACACACGACCGCGCCGATGACGCTGACCGCGACGAAGTAATAGA
Organism: Candidatus Agathobaculum merdavium; assembly: GCA_019115615.1. GTDB lineage: Bacteria > Bacillota > Clostridia > Oscillospirales > Butyricicoccaceae > Agathobaculum > Agathobaculum merdavium. The sequence continues at coordinate 32,046 of DXDE01000107.1, forward strand.
GTACGTTCTGCACGTCCGGTATATCCTCCCCGGCGGAAATTTCTTTTCATTTTACCACAGTCTGGCGAAAATCGCAAATGAACGCTGCAAAAATAGCGGCTGCTAACGCTTGGCGGCATCCCGCTTGCAGACTCCATTTGCTGCACAACAAAAAACAGCCTCGCGGAGTTTTGCTCCACGAGGCCGCTTTTTCTTTTAAAATGCCTGTATTTCACGCAGTATGATGCTGCCTGCATCGGATGGGAACACCAGCCGGATCTCACGGATCGCGGAGAGGTCTACATCCTGAAAATCCTCCAAGGGGATGCGGATCGTGCCAAGCGTGGTAAACGTGCTGTACTGCAGGAAGTCCTCACCCTCCCACATGGGGATGCGCTCGATCTCGCCCTGCTGCCAACGCAGCGCCGGCGTTCCGGCCGGAAGCGTCACAGCCGCGCGGTTGCCGCGGGCATCCTGCAGCATGACCACGACTTGCTGATCCTGCTGCCCGTTGCGTTCATCCGAGCTGTCCTGCGCAAGGTCGAGCTGCAGGTTGGTATAGCCGCTCAGATCTGCCGAACAGGGGAAGCTGATCTCCGCGTCCGGCTCATCCCAGCGGATGCGCAGCAGGTCATAGGTAATGAACCCACCGGGCAGCCGGAACGCGCCCGCCGTGTTGTCTACCGTACTGCTCGCATTGACCCAATCCGCGGCAGCCTTTTCCGTCGTCAGCTGCGCATCTGCACCGACCGCGGAAAACAAGTCCTTTGCCGGGACATCCGCCTGCATCAGGATCTCACAGTCGGCATACTGGTCGGGCAGTTCCTGCGCATCGGCGAACGGCGTCTGCTGCTCTTCCAGCACAGACTGTAAAAATTCCTTGGTATACTGGCTGAAAAACGCCCGCTGCTTTTCCGCCGGCATGGTCGCGGCGATGCTTTCCGCATCGGCAAACGGGTCAGGCCGCACCAGCGCCGTGCTGAAACCGGCATGGTTGCCGCCCTTCAGGTAAATCAGTTCGGTGGAAGCCGTCCGCTCCGGATCATTTTCCAAATCGTCATAAATTTTCGCACCGTCCAAGGTGGACACATCCCCGTCGTACTGCGGGATCAGGATCGACGTCGGTACATCGGGCAGTTCGCCGGAGAACGGCGAAATCAGCGCCGGGGCGACCGTCAGCAGGCCGTCCACGCCCAAATCCGGCAGGCGCTCGGCCACTTCAAAGATGTCCCGTCCTGCGCGCGAGTGGCCAATCAGGACGACCTGATCCAAATCGCCCTTGCCGGTCAGGTCACAGGGGAAAATGCCCTGCTCCCCGCCGATCGCACGGGCCAGCATCTCCATCTGCTGCTCGACGACCTGCACCGTACGCTCGCAGCCGTTCGGCTCTCCGTCTTCAAAGGAGTAATTGATCGCAATGTTCATCGAAACTGCCAGATAGCCCGCCTCGGCCAGCTCGTTGACCAGATAGGAAAAGCCCAGATCGTAGCGGTTTTCCGACGCCTTATCGATCGGGTGCGCGCCATGCAGCAGTACCACGACCGGGCGCTTCTCGCCGCCCGGCACACCGACAACGCCCTGCATCTGATAGGGCGTATCCGGGCGGGAGGGGTTTTTCAGACTGCCTTGCCCCAGATCATAGACGTATGTCCGTCCCTCGGGCTGGGGCGTTGTCACAATCGCCGCATTGGTCGCCGCGTCCCATTGGAACGTCAGCCCCGGAATCTGCTCAAGCAGTTCGGGCGACGTGTAGGTGGTGCCGTCCTTCACCGTCAGCCGCTCGTCCTGCCACAGCTGCTCCGCACCTGCTGACAGCACCCCACGCGCGGTATCGACCGAATAGGTTTGCCCATCCGCGGAAGTGAGGACAGCCGTCGCTGTCTGCGCATCCCACGTCACTGTAAAGCCGCCGCTCTCCAGCACAGCACGGAGCGGGATCAGCACCTCGCCATCCTGATAATACGGCAGTGGGCTGTCCTTAGCCGGCATGCCGTCCACCAGAAGCGTGGTCGGGTAAGCGGACAGGTTCGGCAAATTGCCGGATGCACCAGCCGCAGCGCTGCACAGCATGGCGGACGCAAGCCCGGCCGCAATCAATTTACGCCATGATCTTTTCATCATACACCTCATTTCTGTATCCGCGAAAGGCATGCGGATCTTTTTGGCGCAAAGGGGAACAGGCGCCTTACCCAATAAAACGAAAGACGTTCTGATAAGTTCCCACAAAACCGCAGAAAAAATAAAAATGCTTCTGAAGCGTGGGAATTCCCCTTGCTTCAGAAGCATTTGCAGCCTTGAAAGATGCGGCGCGCGTCCTGCTGCCGCTTTCAGCCTATCAGATCGTGTTGATATCCACCATCTCGCAGTTTTCGATCTTAACGTCGCCCTCAAGGCAGCGCAGCAGCGCCGAGGCGGTGTCGATCGAGGTCAGGCACGGGATCGCGCGCTCGACCGCAGTGCGGCGGATGTGCACCGAGCCAAGCTCGGGGTGACGGCCCTTGACCGAGGTCGCGACGACGTAGTCCACCTTGCCGGACTCGATCAGGTCGATGATATTCGGGGCAGGCTCGTCGACGTTGCGGATCGCGTTGGTCGCAACCATGTGGCGGTTAAGGACGTTCGCCGTGCCGCTCGTCGCGTAGATATCGAAGCCGAGCGCTTCAAACCGCTCGCCGATGCGGATGGCTTCCTGCTTGTCCGAATCGCGCACGGAGATCAGCACCGCGCCCTTCTTCTTCATCTGGAAGCCCGCACCAATCAGACCCTTGAGGAGTGCTTCGCGGAACGAGGTCGAAACGCCGAGCACCTCGCCGGTCGACTTCATTTCCGGCCCCAGCTGGGTGTCGAGGTCGCGCAGCTTCTGGAACGAGAACACCGGTACCTTAACAGCGTAGTGGTCGCTCTCCGGGTGCAGACCGGTGCCGCAGCCCATGTCGCGCAGCTTTTCGCCGAACATGCAGCGGGTCGCAAGGTCGACCATCGGCACGCCCGTTACCTTGGAGATATACGGCACGGTACGGGACGAACGCGGGTTGACCTCAATGACGTAAATCTGATCATTATACAGCACGAACTGGATGTTGACCAGACCGAGTACCGCGAGGTTCTTCGCGAGCGCCTCGGTGTAGCGGATGATCGTCTCCTTGTGCTTGGGTTCGATGTTGATCGACGGATAGATCGAGATCGAGTCGCCCGAGTGGACGCCTGCGCGCTCGAAGTGCTCCATGATGCCTGGGATGAGGATGTCGTCGCCGTCGCAGATAGCGTCGACCTCGATCTCGCGGCCCATCATATACTTATCGACCAGCACCGGGTTTTCTACCTTGTTGCGGGTGATGACCTTCATGAACTCGCGCACGTCCTCTTCCTTGTGCGCGATCTCCATGCCCTGACCGCCCAGAACGTAGGACGGACGGACAAGCACCGGATAGCCCAGCTCGTCGGCCGCCTTGACGGCTTCTTCCTCGGTCATAACGGTGTGACCCGCCGGACGCGGGATGCCGCACTTTTCGAGGATAACGTCGAACTTCTCGCGGTCTTCTGCCGCGTCGATCGACCACGCCGGGGTACCGAGAATCGGGATGCCCAGCTTTTCGATGTGCGCGGCGAGGTTGATCGCGGTCTGACCGCCGAACTGGACGATCGCGAAGTCCGGCTTCTCGGCGTTCACGACGCCGGTCACGTCTTCAGGCGTCAGCGGCTCGAAATACAGACGGTCGGCCGTGTCGAAGTCGGTCGAAACGGTCTCCGGGTTGTTGTTGATGATGACGGTCTCGCAGCCGAGCTTTTGCAGCGCCCAAACCGCGTGTACCGAGCAGTAGTCGAACTCGATGCCCTGACCGATGCGGATCGGGCCGGAGCCGAGCACCAGCACCTTTTTCTTGCCGGAGGCGGGCTTGACCTCGGTCTCCTCGTCGTAGGTCGAGTAGTAATACGGGGTCTCGGCCTCGAACTCGGCGGCACAGGTATCAACCATCTTGTAAACCGGCAGGCGCTTGACGGCGGAAATATCCTTGCCGCCGGACAACTCGACAATTGTCTTGTCGAGGAAGCCCATCTTCTTGGCGCGGATATACAGATCCTTGTCGATCTCTGCGGCGGAAGCCAGCTCCTTCTCCATGTCGATGATGTTCTGGAACTTGTGCAGGAAGAAGGTGTCCATCGTAGTGATCTCGTGGATCTCTTCGATGCTCATGATGCCGCGGCGCAGCGCCTCGCAGATGTGGAACAGGCGCTGGTCGTCCGTGCGGGCGACGCCCTTCTTGATCTCTGCATCGCTCTGTTTCTGGATGCGCGGGACGATCATACTGTCCAGCTTGATCTCACAGCCGCGGACCGCCTTCATCAGCGCGCCCTCAAAGCTGTTGTCGATCGCCATGACTTCGCCGGTCGCCTTCATCTGGGTGCCGAGCGTGTTGTCAGCGTAAACGAACTTATCAAACGGCCAGCGCGGGAAC
>DXDE01000108.1 GCA_019115615.1 Candidatus Agathobaculum merdavium
ATGTGCTTCTTCAGAAGCTCAGCTGCGAGGGTCTCGCAGGTAGCCTTGTCAGCACCTTCGAGCATCTTGCCCTGGCCCTTCTGCGGGGGGGTGAAGGACTTGAAGATGTTGGTGGGAGAACCCTTCAGGCCGATGGTGGTGGGATCGATCAGCGGATCATCCTTCAGGGTGTTGTAGTCATAAACCTCGACCGGCTTGGAGTAGCAGTCCATGATGCCGCCCAGAGACATGTAACGCGGTGCATTCAGCTCCTTGATGCAGGTCAGCAGGCACGGGGTCTGGGTCTGGATGGTCATGTAGCCGTCCTCGAGCATACGCTTAACGGTGACGGTGTTGCCTTCCTTCTTGATGTCGGCAGCGTAGGAGATCTGCGGGATGTGCAGCTTCTCAGCGATCTGAGAGCCTACCTGTGCGGTATCGCCGTCGATAGCCTGACGGCCGCAAAATACGATGTCGTCGTCCTCGAGGCCGATCTTGTTGATCGCAGCCGCGAGAATCTGGGAGGTTGCGAAGGTATCCGAACCGCCGAACTCACGAGCGGAAACCAGAACGCCTTCGTCAGCGCCGCGCGCGATCAGCTCGCGGAGCATGCCTTCTGCCGGCGGGGGGCCCATGGTAACGACAACGACCTTGCAGCCGGTCTCGTCCTTGAGCTTGAGGGCAGCCTCAACTGCGTTGAGGTCGTCCGGGTTGGTGATGGTCTCCATGGATGCGCGGTTCAGGGTGCCATCGGGATTAACAGCAACCTTGCCGGAGGTATCCGGAACCTGCTTTACACAAACGATTGCTTTCATGTTCTGTTTTCCTCCTATTCCTTACTTGCCGAGAATGTTGCCGGAGATGACGACGCGCTGGATTTCGCTCGTGCCTTCGTAGATCTCGGTGATCTTGGCGTCACGCATCATGCGCTCAACCGGGTAATCCTTGGTGTAGCCGTAGCCGCCGTGGATCTGGACAGCCTTGGTGGTGATCTTCATGGCAGCTTCGGAAGCGAACAGCTTCGCGGTTGCAGCGTCGAGGGTGAAGGGCTTGCCTTCGGTCTTGAGGGTTGCAGCCTTGTAGGTCAGCAGGCGGGCAGCCTCGATAGCAACGTGCATATCGGCAAAGACGAACTGGGTGTTCTGGAACTTCGCGATCGGACGGCCGAACTGCTCACGGGTCTTGGCAAAGTTCATGGCCTCTTCCATTGCGCCCTCGGAGATGCCGAGCGCCTGCGCCGCGATGCCGATACGGCCGCCGTCCAGGGTCTGCATGGCGATCTTGAAGCCCTTGCCTTCCTGGCCGAGCAGGTTTTCCTTCGGAACGATGCAGTCAGTGAACACGATTTCCGCCGTGGGCGAGCCGTGCAGGCCGAGCTTTTCCTCGTGCTTGCCAACGGAGAAGCCTGGGAAGGAGCTTTCAACGATGAAAGCGGAGATGCCGCGGGTGCCCTTGGTCTTATCGGTCATGGCAAAAACAACGAAAACGTCCGCAACATAACCGTTGGTGATGAAGATCTTGGAACCGTTCAGGACATAGTGGTCGCCGTCGAGCACTGCGGTGCAGGTGCCCTTGGCAGCGTCGGAACCGGCGTCCGGCTCGGTCAGCGCGAATGCGCCTACCTTATGGCCTTCGGTCAGCATGCGCAGGTACTTTTCCTTCTGCTCGGGGGTGCCGTGCTGGATGATCGGGCCGCAGCACAGGCCGTTGTGGGTCGCCAGGATGTCGCCGGTCGAAGCGCACTGCTTGGACAGCTCCTCGATCGCGATAGCGGAGGACAGGTCGTCCGCGCCGGCGCCGCCGAACTCTTCCGGTACGATCATGCCCATAACGCCCAGATCGAACAGCTTTTCGATGGTCTCGCGGGGATAAGTAGAGGTTTTGTCGGTTTCCGCAGCGATAGGCTTGACTTCGTTCTCGGTGAAGTCATGCATCATCTGGCGAATCAGTTCCTGTTCACGGGTCAGATGGAAATCCATGTTCAAGTCTCCTTTTTTGATGGAAATTTATTGCCGATGCCGACGGAGCGCCGGCCTTCTGCCTGCTTGACCTGCCGCCCTTGACGGCAGAGAAAGACCAAACCGTGCACAGCGTAAAACACGCAGGGATGGTTTGGTTTCGGGTTTATTTTGCGCATATTGTTGGTAACTTCTTGTTTGTCTATCAATATACCACACCAACAATGATGCGTCAATTGTCAAAATTGACGGAATAAAATAAGATTTTTGTTAATTTGTAAGCATGTTTTGGTGACATTGTGCAACTTCGCAAAAACAATACACCATGGGTTGGGGAAAAGGATGAAAAATTGGCAGAGGACGCAGGGGAAAGAGGATTTTTGCACATTAGAACGGCCGAGGCAAACAGTCGCTTGCCGCGGCGGTATGGGTGTAGTATAATAGCGGCAGAACCCCGGCCGTACCGGCACTTCACGCGGACGGCGGGGCAGCCCGGGCAAGGAGGGATGGACATGCCGCCCATCAACATTTTGACCAAACCGGCTTCATCAGCCTGCAATATGGCGTGCAGCTATTGCTTTTATAAGGATGTAGCGGAACACCGCACGCAGGCATTTGAAGGGATGCTGTCGCTGGCGGATATGGAGCGCGTGATCGAGGCCGGCATGGAATATGCCGAGCATCTGTGCTCGTTTGCGTTTCAGGGCGGTGAGCCGACGCTGCGCGGGCTGGATTTCTATCGGCAGGTGGTCGAGCTGCAAAAGAAGCACGCGCGGCCGGGGGTGGAGATCCGCAATGCGATCCAGACCAACGGCCTGCTGGTTGATGAGGAATGGGCGAAGTTTTTCGCGGAGAACCATTTCCTCGTCGGCCTGTCGCTCGACGGCCCGGCTGAGCTGCACAACCTTAACCGTCTTGACCCGGCGGGCGAGGGCACGTTCAATCGTGTGCTGCGCGCGGCGCGGCTGATGGAAAAGCACGGCGTGGATTTCAATATCCTGTGCGTCGTGACCGGGCGGAACGCGCGCGCGGTCGAAAAGATCTACCGGTTTTACCGCAAGCAGGGCTTCCGCTGGCTGCAGTTTATCCCGTGCATCGAGCCGATGGAGCAGCAGCGCGGCGAAGCGAAATACCATTTGTCTGCGGAAGGGTACGGTGCGTTCCTTATTCGCCTGTTCGACCTGTGGTATGAGGATCTCCAGCGCGGCGAATACATCAGCATCCGCCATCTGGATAACTGGCTGTCCATCCTGCTGGGCGACCGGCCGGAAGCCTGCAATATGGCCGGACAGTGCTCGGTGCAGTTTGTCATCGAGGGCGACGGCGGTGTTTACCCCTGCGATTTCTATGTGCTCGACGAGTGGCGCATGGGTACGGTTGGCGAGACGCCCTTTGCCGAGATGCAGCAGGGCGAGGTAGCGCGGCGCTTTGTCGAGGCGTCGCTGCGCGTACCCGAACCGTGCCGCACCTGCCGCTGGGCAGGGCTGTGCCGCAACAGCTGCCGCCGCGACCGTGCGGTGCTGCCGGACGGTGCGGTCGACATTAACTGCTATTGCGAGGCGTTCCGCATGTTTTTTGCGCAGCGGGAGCGCCAGTTGATGGATGCCGTGCGGCTGATTTGCCGTATGCGGCGCTGAAAAGAACCGGATAGGATGGAAAGCCTGCGGTGCATCATTGGGATGCGCCGCAGGCTTTTTTGTTCATATTTTCCAAGTGTGGCAGGCTGGATCCTGCGTTCTTGGCTGAACTGCACAAGGGATTGAAAAATCACATCAGATTTTTGAAAGCTTTTCCACCGACCTGCCATTTATAATGAATCTATCATGGGTAGGCTGTGCCCTGCCCAAAACCGCGATACGCGGAGAGGGGGAAAGTGCATGAAAGCGATCCTTTTGCTGTTTGATTCACTTAACCGACATTGTCTTGCGCCGTATGGCTGCGACTGGACGCATACGCCCAATTTCCAGCGTCTGGCCGAGCGCACGGTGCAGTTCGACCGCTGCTATGCCGGTTCGCTGCCCTGCATGCCGGCGCGGCGCGAGCTGCATGCCGGACGGTATAATTTCTTGCACCGTAGCTGGGGGCCGGTCGAGCCGTTCGATGACTCGATGCCCGAAATGCTCAAGCGGCACGGCGTATACACGCACCTGATTTCCGACCATCAGCACTACTGGGAGGACGGCGGCGCGACCTACCACACGCGGTACAGCTCATGGGAGTGTGTGCGCGGGCAGGAGGGCGACCCGTGGAAGGCGCGGGTGGCTGACCCGGACATCCCGCCCCATCTGGGACAGGCCGGACGGCAGGACGAGGTCAACCGGCAGTATTTCATCAGCGCTGACGCACAGCCTTTGGGGCAGGTGTTTTCGCTGGCGCGGGAATTCCTCGACCACAACCACGACGCGGACAACTGGCTGCTGCACATCGAGCCGTTCGACCCGCACGAGCCGTTTTTCACCCAGCCGGAATACCAGCGGCTGTATTCCGACGATTACGACGGCCCGCGCTTTGACTGGCCGCCTTACGATCATGTCACCGAACCGCTGGGCGCGGCGGCGCACTGCCGCAACCAGTACGGCGCGCTGCTGTCCATGTGCGACGACTATCTCGGCCGCCTGCTCGACTACATGGATGCGCATGACATGTGGCGCGATACCGCACTGATCGTAGCGACCGACCACGGCTTTCTGCTCGGTGAGCACGGCTGGTGGGCGAAAAACCGTCCGCCGTTTTATGAGGAGCTGTCGCATACGCCGCTGTTTATCTGGGACCCGCGCGCGGGCTGCGCGGGCGAGCGGCGGCAGGCGCTGGTGCAGACGATCGACCTTGCGCCCACGCTGCTTGGGCTGTTCGGCGTCGCGCCGGCACCCGATATGCAGGGGCATGACCTGCTGGAAACCGTGCGGACGGACAAGCCGGTGCGCGAGGCCGCGCTGTTTGGCATGTTCGGCGCGCACATCTGCGTGACCGACGGGCGCTATGTGTACATGCGCGCCGACCGGCCGTGTACGCCGCTTTACGACTACACCCTGCTGCCGCTGCACCAGCGCGCGATGTACGCGCCGGAGGAATTGCAGCAGTTGGAACTTGCCGAGCCGTTTTCGTTCACCAAGGGCTGCCGCGTGCTCAAAATCGCCATGCCCAAGGATTTTTACCCGTGCATGTCGGTTGCGGCGGAGGAAAACCGCGATTTGCTGTTTGATCTGCAAAACGACCCCGGCCAGCAGCATCCGCTCGACGACCCAGCGGTCGAGCAGCGCATGATTTCGCTGATGTGCGCATTGATGCAGGCAAATGACGCGCCTGCCGAGCAATACCGGAGAGTTGGCTTACCGCAGCCATAAAATATAGGAGGGAAAAAGAATGAAAACCGTATTTATCCTGTGCGACACACTCAACCGCCGCATGCTGCCGGCCTATGGCGGGGATGCGATCACCCCGAATATGGACCGGCTGGCAAGCCGTTCGGTTGTGTTTGACAACCATTGGTGCGGCTCGGCGCCCTGCATGCCCGCCCGCCGCGACATCATGACCGGACGCCTGAACTTCCTTGAAAAGCCGTGGGGCGCGATGGAGCCGTTCGACCAGTCGCTGCAAAGCATCCTGTCGGGCGAAAAGAACGTCCATACCCAGATGTTCTCCGACCATGCGCACTATGTCATCCCGGGCGGCGAGAACTACACCAAGGGCTTCACCGCGTGGGAGGTTAACCGCGGACAGGAGGGCGACCCGGTCTGGACGCGTCCGTGCAAGGATGGCATCCGTCCGGACGTGCCGCCCGAAGGCTTCAAGGGCACATGGTCCGAGGCCGAGCGCGAGAACCGCTCGCACTTCCGCACGGAGTACGACTACCCGAGCGTCAAGACCATGTGGCACGCGGCTGAGTGGCTGGAGGACAACCACGATGCGGATAACTTCTTCCTCTGGGTCGAGGCGTTCGATCCTCATGAGCCGTTCGACTGCCCGAAGTACTATCTGGACATGTATGAAAAGGAAGGCGACTATGACGGCCCGGACTTCACCCATCCGTCCTATGCGCCCAACGAGTTCACCCCCGAGGAGACTGAGCACCTGCGCCGCCGCTGCAAGGCGCTGACCACGATGACAGACCGTCATCTGGGCGAGATCCTCGACGTCATGGACAAGTACAACATGTGGGAGGACACCATGGTCATCCTGACCACCGATCACGGCTATCATCTGGGCGAGCACGGCTACATGGCCAAGAACTACATGCCGCCCTATAACGAAGTGTTCCATATCCCGCTGATGGCGGCGGCGCCCGGCGTGGCGCCCGGCCGCTGCAACGCGCTGACCCAGAACATCGACGTGCTGCCGACCGTGCTGGAGTATTTCGGCATCTCCGAGGACGTGCTGCAGTACCGCATCCATGGTCGCAGCCTGCTGCCCGCGATGCGCCGCGAGACCGATACCGTGCACGAGGGCACGCTCTACGGCTACTTCGGCAAGCAGATCGCGTGGACGGACGGCAAGTATACCTACTTCCGCGCCGCCAAGGACGAGACCAATACGCCGCTCTATGTTTACACTGCCATGCCGACCGTACTGCGTCAGGTTTACGGCGGAAACGACGGCGTGGATGTAGTCGACTACGGCCGGATCGAGATGGGCCGCTTCCTGTCGTGGACCGATTATCCGGTCTACCGCTTCCCAGCGGATATCATCCACTGGGGCAACGCCTCGCAGGAGTTTGTCGGCCGGTCGCCTTTCAACGGGGAGACTTTACTGTTCGATATTGAAAATGACTATGCACAGGAACATCCCATTCAGGATGCCGCGCTGGAGAGTGCGTGCGCAGCGCAGCTGAAGGCGTGCATGGAGCGTTATGACGCGCCCGCGGAGCAATACACACGCATGGGCATCTGACGTTTCGCCGCAGGGAAGAAATGCACACCTTTAACTGGGAGAATAAGGGTGTGCATTTTTTCCGCTCTTGGGGTATTATGGGGGAGGTATTTTATATCCCAGCAGAAAGAGAGGGATGGCAGCGTGAGTGAATGGATCAAGCGGCATAAGCGGCGGAAGAAAATGTCCCGGTCAATCATCTCGGCCAGTATGCTGTGTATTCTGGTGTCGGTGGTGATTGCGGTCTGCGCGATCGCATATTTCACCTTCCAGCTGGTTTTGCAGGAAAAGGGCGAATCGCGCGTCGACGTGCTGCAGCAGATCAGTGACAGCAACTCGGTCAACCGCACCAATATGGTCAATGTCATGAATATGGTGTACGAGGATTTTTATTCCATCCTCACTGCCGCGCCGGATGAGCAGGTCAACGGGCAGATTGAGCAGGCGCTGCAGGACACCGACGCCCAACTGCGGCATATGGGCATGGATTTTATCTTCGATATCGTGATGAATGACCACCGCACCTTCACGACGTCCGCGGATAAGAGCGGCATCGAAGGGCTGCAAAGCACCTATTGGTATATCCGTCATTACAGCGGCGAAACCGACACCAGCTGGAATCTGCGTTTCTGGGATGTCAATGACCTTTCCAGCTACGGCCTGTCCTACGGCCGGACGGTGTATGACCCGGAGGGCAAGCCGGTCGGTGTGATCGTCATCACCGCCGAGCATGAAGCGCTGTTCCGCACGTTCCAGAAGCTGGTCAGCGACGGTGCAAAGGTATATATCCTCGATCAGAACGGTATCATCATCTGCCATACCAACGCGCAGCGCGTGGGCAACTGGATGACCAGCATGGAGGCGTTTCAGGAGGAATACGGCTACAACTCCTACCGCATTATCCAGCGGGGGGATGAGAACGTCATTCTGGCAAGCTACTACGATAAGGACAGCGGCTGGACATTTGTCGAGGAGCAGAACATCGACGCGCTGCTGTGGGAAGGCTTTGCGCTCATTCGCAACTGTTTGATGGTCGTGCTGGTCGGCTGCCTGATCGCGGGCATCCTGACCTATCTGCGCGTCAAAAAGGTGACCGATGAGCTGGTCGATGTGACAGATGCCATCGGCGATATGCAGCCGGAGCGGCTGCGCCCGCTGCCTGTCAGCGAGATCTACGAGGAAACCTATGTGCTCAGCACGACATTTAACGGCATGATCGACCGTATCCGCAGCCTGATTGAGGATATCCGGCTGCGTGAGCAGGAAAAGCAGCGCACGGAGTACGATTTCCTGCAGGCGCAGATCAATCCGCATTTCCTCAATAACACGCTGCTGGCGGCAAAGGGGCTGATCGCCATGGGACGTGTCGACCGCGCCGGACGGATGCTGACCGAGCTGGTCGAGCTGCTCCACATCCCTTCGACGCCCGAGATCCAGTTTGTCCCGCTCGAGGAAGAGCTGCATCTGGTGCGCAATTACATAGCGATTATGAATTGCCGTACGGAAAAGGGCGTTGCGTTTTATTGTGATATTCCGGATAAGATGCTGTCGATTCCGGTGCCGCGTATGATTTTGCAGCCGCTCGTCGGCAATTCCTTCTTCCATGGTTTTGCCGAGCGGGACGAAGGATGCGAGATCCGTATGTCTGCGGGCTTCCGCGGCTCGGCTATGTATATCGATGTGACCGATAACGGCGAAGGCATCCCGGAGCGCCGCCTGACCGAGGTGAGGTCGGGCAATTACCGTTCGGGAAAAACACATCACGGCATCGGCCTGAAAAACGTGCAGAAGCGCTTGCGGATTATCTATGGCGGCATGTCCGGTGTCAAGGTCAGGAGTAAGCTGGGGGCATATACCACCGTTACGGTCACCATGGACCATTACCGGGAACTGAAAATCCATTGCAAGACCGCTGTCGACGCGGCAAAGGAGGCGGCAAATGAAGATCATGGTGGTTGATGATGAACCGTTGATTAACCAATATATTGTGCAGTGCATCCGCAGCGCAGACCCGGAAAACGAAATCATCGGCGCGGTGACCTCCGGTGCCAAGGCATTGGCCATGCTGGAGGAAAATCCGGCGGATCTGGTGTTTGCCGATATCACCATGCCGAAAATGGACGGGATCGAACTGCTGCGCGAGATCAAAAAGCGCGATCCGTCCATCAGCGTGATCATGCTGACCTGCCACGACGACTTTGAGTACGCGCGGGCGGCAATGCAGAACCACGCGAGCAATTATATCCTGAAAAATGAAGTCAGCGTCGAGCTGATCCGTTCCGTGCTGGAGGATTTGAAACGCGGGCGCAAAGAGCACAGCGCCAAAGGTGTTGCGCAGCAGATCAGCCGTAACAATTATCTGAGACGATTGGCGGAGCAGGACGCAAGCGTGCAGCCGATCCGCGAAAGCGACCTGCGTTCCAACCATATCTACCTGAGCGCGGATGCGTTTGTGGTGGTGGCGTTCCGCAATAGTGAACATAATATCCGGTTGATGCAGCAGATACTGACGAACGGCTTTGAAAACCCGTTATTCTATGCGTACAACGAGCAGGAGATGTTCCTGCTGGTCAATTTGCGCCGGACGGATGATCGGCCGCTGCAGGATGGCGATGCCGCAGCGCTGTTTCAGGCGCATGAGAATGAAATGGAGGATGTGACCGGATTCAGCAGGGTGCACTATCACCTCGAGCGGCTGCAGCTGGCCTTTGCGGAGGCAACAGCCGATCAGGATGCGCGGTTTTACGGCGCGGCGGCCCAGCAAGGGGAGGCGGAGCAGGCCATCCGCCAGATTGAAATGTACATCATGCGGGCAACGATCTGCATGGAGGAGGGCGAGATCGCCAAGGGCTGCGCGGCAATCGAAACCATGATGGAGCAGGCGCAGCAACAGCATGTGCGCGTGTTCTTCCTTAAAGAGGCGCTGCTGCAGATGTTTGCAGGCATCCATGCCAAGCTCGGGGTCGGGCTGGAAGAGGTGGAGCACGGTGTGCAATACAGCCGCACTTTTGCAGAAATGAGCGCCTGTGTGCAGCAGGGACTGGATTTGCTGCGCGGGCAGGGACGGCGGTATTCGGCGGCGATCCAAAAGGCGATCGATTACATCGGCTTCCATTATGCCGAGGATATCTCGCTCAATACGGTAGCGGAGTTTGTCTATCTGAATCGGGATTACCTGTCCCGCCAGTTCAAAAAAGAAGTCGGTGTCAATTTTTCGGAACATCTGATGTCGCTGCGCATGAAAGAGGCCAAACGGCTGCTGGAAACGACCAGTATGCGCATTTCCGATATCGCCCTGCATGTCGGGATCACCAATATGAGCTATTTTTCCACCGTTTTCCACAAAACCTTCGGCTGCAAGCCCAACGATGTCCGAAAACAGAAGAAGGGCGGATAATGTCATAAATGTGAAAAAGCGGGTCAAAAATTAAAAAGACTTTGTGTAATATTTACGGTAAACTGGAGACAAATCAGAGGGAGGTATGAAATATGAAAAAAAGACTACTTGCGTTATTACTTACCGGTGCAGTATTGACCAGTCTGGCTGCGTGTGGCGGCGGCAATGATTCCAGCAATGGTGGCGACGATCAGAGTGCGTCCCAGGGTTCGAGCGACGGCACGTTCACCGCATCGGGCGAAACGCTCAATGTTGGCGTACAGTCCAACATCATTTCCATCCCCACGGTTTATGCAGAAGAAAAGGGTTATTTCGATGAGCTTGGTCTGGACGTTAACCTGATCATGTTCCCGAATGGTTCTCCGGAAAACGAAGGCCTTGCCGCCGAGCAGCTGGACGTTGCTTCCAACGGCCTCGCGTCGGTTTACTCCATGGCGTCCGGCCTGTGCGACTGGATCGCGGAATCTGACAGCGGTTCGGTAACGGTTAATGTTTATGTTCGCCCGGACAGCCCGGTGCTGGAGCACAAGGGTGAGATCGACGGCAAGCCGGATATGTACGGCAGCGCAGACACCCTCAAGGGTCTGACTGTCCTTGGCCCGACCTCCACGATGGAGCAGTGGGTTGCCGCTTCCTATTTCGCACAGTTCGGCCTGACCGCCGGTGCGGACTATGAATACCTGAACATGGACCGCGCTGCGGCTGCGCAGGCGATCCTGACCGGTGAAGGCGACGTATTTGTTGCCACCGACGTAGACTATTGCAACATGATGGAAGACGCTGGCATGGTTGCGGTTGCCGATTGCATGGAAGCGACCGACACCCAGTTCCTCAACGGCTTCCTCGCCCGTAAGGACATTCTGGAAGAGCGCTACGGCGACGTTGTCCTGTTCCTGCGCGGCATGTATAAGGCAGCTGAGGAGCTGCAGGCCGATCCGGATCTGCGCAACGAGTTTGCCCTCAAGTTCTACTCTGAGAACGGCAAGCCGGCGGATGAGGACGATGTCAAGACCGAAACCGAGATCCGTCCGTTCATCGTACCGGACGACCTGACTGCCGACGACTACTACCTCGGCTCGGGCACGCTGCAGGTTGGTAACTTCTTCGCTTCGATCGGCACGATCGAGGAGGATCAGGTGCAGTTCATCGAAGAGGCGATCAACGTTCAGCCGCTGCAGGATGCACTGGGTATCACCGTCAAGGCAGCTACGCTCGAATAAGGCAAAGACAACAGTATAGAAAGCCTGCAAAAGGGGGCCCATGCTCCATGGGCTCCCTTTTTGCGGAAAAATACCGATAACAGAAGTGGATTTGGCACTGTTTTCGGTGGATTGCAGCAAGGGAGCGGGGCAAATGAAAGAAAAAAAGAAGATACAGATCAACAAATACTTTTTCATCAGTATACTGTCCATCTGCGTTGGCATCTTTATCTGGTGGCTGGTGACCGACGGGCTGGGAATTTTCCGCTCGAATGCGCTGCCGTCCCCGGTCAAGGTGTTTGAATCCTTTATCAAGAAGTGGTATGAAACCAAGCCGGACGGCGCAACGCTGCTCGAGCATCTGATTGCCAGCTTGCAGGTCGCGCTGGGCGGTTATGTAATCGGCGCGGTTATCGGTATCCCGCTTGGTATTTTCATGGCGTGGAACGATAAGGTTGACATGTGCGTGCGTCCGGTATTCGACCTTGTGCGTACCATTCCGGGCGTTGCGTGGACCTCGGTTATGGTTACGCTGGTTGGTATCGGCTTCCTTTCCAAGGCGCTGGTTATTTTCATTTCGGCGATGGTCGCTATGGTTATCAACAGCTATTCCGGCATCAAGCAGACCAAAACCGTGCATCTCTGGGTCGGCCAGACCTTCGGCGCGAGCAACTGGGAGCTGCTGACCAAAATCGCGATCCCGTCGGCGCTGCCGATGATCTTCACCGGTCTGGACGTTGCGCTGGGTTCCGCTTGGACCACGCTGGTCGCGGCCGAACTGCTTGCTTCGACCAAGGGCCTCGGCTTCATGATCCAGCAGGCACGCGGCATCTTCCGACTGGATATCGTTATCGTCGGTATGATCGTTATTGCAATTACAGGCGCGGTGCTGTCTACGATCATTCAGTGGCTGGGCAGAAAGATGATTAAAGGAGGCAGAACCTGATGGCAGAGAAACAGAAACGCGTTGCATTCGGTGCGCTGGGTATCTTCATCTTCCTGTGCATCTGGTATGCCGCCACCACATTTACTTCGCTGGGCAAGGTTATGCCTGACCCGATTACCGTATTGGCCGGCTTCTTTACCGCGTTTGTTGAGCCGATCGGCACCCATTCCATGATCATGCACATTCTGGTCAGCTTGCGCCGTATGCTGATCCCGTATTTCTTCGGCGGCGTGCTGGGCGTGCTGGTTGGTATCCTGATGGGCTGGTACAAGCTGGCCGACGCGATCCTCATGCCCTATATCCAGATGATCCGTCCGATCCCGCCGATCGCGTGGATTCCGCTGTCGATCGTCTGGTTCGGCTTTGACGAAGGTTCGAAGTACTTCCTGATCTTCCTGGCGTGCTTCTTCACCATCGCACTGACCACCTATAATGGCGTACACTCGGTTGACGAAACGCTGGTACGCGCGGCGCGTATGCTGGGCGCAAAGGATAATCAGTTGTTCACCTCGATCGTGCTGCCGACTACCGTACCGTACATCTTTTCCGGTCTGCAGGTCGCGCTCGGTTCCGCATGGGCGACCATCGTTGCCGCGGAAATGATCCGTTCGTCCGAAGGCGTTGGCTGGATCATCATCAGCGGTCAGGAAGTCGGCAATATGACCCAGATCATGGTAGGCATCGTGGCGATCGCCCTGACCGGCCTGCTGATCACATCGATTATGAGAGGAGTGGAGTCTAAGCTATGCGCATGGACGGTGAGAGGCAAGTAAGCACGGGCACTCCGCTGATTGAGTTCCGTAAGGTTGATAAGTTTTTTAATAAGCCGGAGGAAGGCCGCTATCAGGTCGTCGGCGACCTGAATATCCAGGTGCGCGAGAACGAATTCCTCGTGCTGTTCGGACCCGGCCAGTGCGGCAAGAGCACGATCCTCAACATGGTCGCAGGCTTTGAAATGCCGACTTCGGGCGAGGTGCTCTGTCAGGGCAAGCCCATCGAAGGCCCCGGTCCGGAGCGCGGCATGGTGTTCCAGAACACCGCGCTGTTCCCGTGGCTGACGGTTATGGGCAACGTCGAATACGGCCCCAAGATGCGCGGCGTGAAGAAGGAAGAACGTCAGGCAAAGGCACAGCATTATATTGATCTGGTTGGCTTGCAGGGTTTTGAAAACTCCTTCCCGGTCAAGCTGTCCGGCGGCATGCAGCAGCGTGTCGGCATCGCGCGCGCCTACTGCAACGAGCCGCTCGTTATGCTGCTCGACGAGCCATTCGGCCATCTGGATGCGCAGACCCGCTATCTGATGCAGGACGAGCTGACCCGCATTTGGCAGGCGGAAAAGCGCACGGTTATTTTCGTTACCAACAACATCGAAGAGGCCGTCTATCTGGCCGACCGTATTCTGGTGCTGCGCAACTGTCCGACCGGCGTCAAGGCCGAGTACGAGATCACGCTGCCGCGGCCGCGCAACTACACCGATCCGGAATTCCTGCGGCTGCGCCGCGAGATCGACGCCGTGGTCGATCACACGCTGTAAAGGAGGTCGCTGCAAATGGCAAATAAAGAACCCAAGGTTCGCGTGCAGAACCTGACCAAGAAGTTCGGCGACCTGCTGGTGCTCGACAACCTCAATTTTGAGGTAGAGGAAGGCGAATTCCTGTGCATCGTCGGCCCGACGGGCTGCGGCAAGACCACCTTCCTGAACAGTCTGACGCGCCTGTATGAGCCGACTGCGGGCGATATCCTTGTCAATGGTATCCCGGTCGACCCGAAAAAACAGAACATCTCCTACATCTTTCAGGAGTATTCTTCCTTCCCGTGGCTGACGGTCGAGCAGAACATCCGCTTTGGCCTGGAAATCAAAAAGACCCCGAAGGCGGAGGCGGACGCGAACGTCGAGGAAATGCTCGATATCGTCGGTCTGACCAAGTTCCGCAACTACTATCCGAGCCAGCTGTCGATCAGTATGCTCCAGCGTGTGGCGATCGCGCGTGCGTTTGCCACTAAGCCTGAGCTGCTGCTGATGGACGAGCCATACGGCCAGCTGGATATCGACCTGCGCTTCAAGCTCGAGGACGAGTTAATCAAGCTGTGGAAAAAGACCGGCACAACCGTCCTGTTCATCACGCATAACATCGAGGAAGCGGTTTACCTCAGCCAGAAGATCATGGTGCTGACCAATAAGCCGACCTCGGTCAAGACCGTGCTGGACAACCCGCTGCCCCTGCCGCGCGACGTTGTTTCCGAAGAATTTGTCGCGCTGCGCAATAAGGTTACCGACCTGATCAAGTTGTGGTAAAGCACAGCGGACAGAAAACGAACATATCTCTCTCTTCTTCTTTTGCTTT
>DXDE01000109.1 GCA_019115615.1 Candidatus Agathobaculum merdavium
ATCAACAATCTGAAACAGGCGAACGATACTATGGGACATTCGGCTGGCGACGAGCTGATTTGTACCGCCGCTGAGTGTATTCTGTCGGTTTTTGATTCGCTGGGCTGCTGCTACCGCATGGGCGGTGATGAATTTGTGGTACTGCTGCAAAATATTACGGAATCCCAAGTGAACAAGGCCCTGTCGGAATTGGAACTGTGCATCAGCCGCAGAAATCTGACACGGCCTTTCCCACTGTCGCTGGCCATGGGTTATGCCATGGGACAGGATGCACCCATCGAGCAAATGTTCCGCGAGGCCGATGCCGCTATGTACCGGAATAAGAGTCGGATGAAATGTCACGCCATAGAACCATAGATCGGTTCTTTGCTTACACGATACGAATAACAGCAGAAGGACGAAGCACAGTTGCTTCGTCCTTCTGCCTTTTCAGCATATCAAAGTATCAAAAGAGGATAGAGATAGTTTTGAAATGTTCGGAGATTACTCCAACGGGAGCAGTTCATTCTTGAGGAAGGATTCCTTGCAGCGGAACGCGATCTTGGTGGACTGGGTGCCGTCGATGACACCCGGGGTAGCCTTGCGGCCATTTGCTACGCAATCGCAGAACTCTTCCATCTCGGTAACATAAGCGTCGTGCCAGCGGGTGATGAAGTCCTGATAGCATTCGCGGCATACACCGTGTGCACTCATGACCTCCACCAGAGAATCGGTCGGTACGGAGGCAATGCGCAGCGTGCCGCGGGTGCCGACGATCTCGGTCTCTACGTGCGAGCCATGCGCCGCCGCACGGCCGGCAAAGAAGAACGCCATCGCGTCGTTTTCCATCTGCATCAGGCCGGAAACGTTGTCGCCGTCGTCCCAATCCTTGTACTGCTTGAACTCATAGCAGCCGCCGATCGCCCACAGCTTCTTCGGCTCGGAGCCGGTCAGCCAGCGGATCAGGTCAAAATCATGGATGGACATGTCGATGAACTGGCCGCCGGAGCGGGGCGCGTATTCCAGCGTGCCCTCGATGATGGAGATCGGGTCCTGCGAGTAGCAGCGCACCAGAATTACGTCGCCGATGTCGCCGTTTTCCATCTTCTTCTTGGCCACCTGATAGGAGTGGTCATAGCGGCGCATGAAGCCCAGCATAAAGATAAGATCCGGGTGCGCGGCAATGATCTTTTCCGCTTCCTTGCACTTCTCAACCGTGTCAGCCAGCGGCTTTTCGCAGAATACGTGCTTGCCGGCGTCCATCGCGAGTTTGATCATCTCCACATGGGATGCGGTGTTGGTGATGATTGCAACTGCTTCGACGTTCGGGTCCTCGCACAGCGCCTTGGGATCGTTATACACTGCGGTGACGCCCAACTCAGCGGCTACCTGCTTAGCGCGGTCAAAGTTTGCGTCCGCAATCGCGACCAGCTCAGAACCGGGTACGCGGTTTGCAATGTTGCAGGCATGCTCATAGCCCAGACGGCCAACGCCGATGATACCGATTTTCAGCTTTTTCATAGGGATCCTCTCCTTTATTTCAAAATTTGAATGTTCTGTTTTCGCGGGGCAGCCGGATTAAAGCCCGGTGTGCTCCTTGACGTAGGCGCGTGCCATGCGCGCGTATTCCAGCGGGTTGGCCTTGGCCGGGTCTTGCTCCGCTTCGACAACCAGCCAGCCCTCGTAGTTGTATTCGTCGAGCAGCTTGAACACGGTCGGGAAGTCCACGCAGCCTTCCGTGTCGCCCGGCACAGTGAACACGCCTTCCGGGATCGAACGCAGGAAGCTTTTGTTTTCCGCGTAGCACTTGTCCATGGCGGGCTTGCGCACATTCTTGAGGTGGACATGGCCGATGCGGTCGTGGTGCTTCTTGAGGATCTCGATCGGGTCCTCGCCGGAGAAGGTCAGGTGGCCGGTGTCGTAAATCATGCTGACATACTTCGGATCGGTCATGGCAAGCATGCGGTCGATTTCCGCAGTGGTCTGCACGGTGGTCGTCATGTGGTGGTGGTAGACGATCTTCATGCCGCTGTCATAAGCGATCTTGCCGAGGTGGTTGAGGCCTTTGGTGAGCACTTCCCACTCATCGTCGTTGAGCACCTTTTTGTTGGAGAGCGGGGTGTTCCACTGGTGCTGGATGGAGAAGGACTGGTCCGAGGTGTTGATAACCGTCGCGCCGATGGCCTTGAGGAAATTCATGTGGTCGACGAAGGCGCGCTCATTCCACCAAAGCGGCTGCTCATTTAAGTACGTGCTGATCCATGCGGTGATGGCGGAAATACCGCGGCGGCCGAATTCCTTGTTCAGGATGGCGGGGTCGCGCGGGTACTGGCAGCCGATCTCGGTGCCGACATAGCCGGTCAGCGCGATTTCACTGATGGTCTGGAGAAAGCTGTTCTCCGCGCCCATTTCGGGCATATCGTCCTCGGTCCATGCAATCGGGGCGATACCGATTTTGACTTTATTCGGATCTAACATGGGATTCCTTCCTTTCGTTTGATGTGTGGCGGTCTTGCTTACTGGTTACAGTGTAGCAGTCTGCATTGGCTTTTTCTTTCAACTTCTTGGGTTTGTTCAAAAAAGTGTGCGCGGGAGAAAAAATGAAGAAAAACGCCGGACAAATGCGTGGAATGAATACCAAACAGCGCCTTGAAAGCGGTGCGCCGCGTTTCAGGCGGCGCACTGGGAAAACAGTGTTTTTTGAAAATCCTGCTGTTACAGGAACGGGCGGGTGGTTTCCGCGCCCATGCGGATAACATCCTCTGCGTCTATGGCCCAGTATTCCGGACGGAACAGTTCGAGGCAGGCGGGGCCATCGTAGCCCACGGCTTTGACTGCTTCGGCAACCTCCTTGACCGGGATCGCGCCCAGACCGGGCATCAGGCGGTGGCAGTGGTCGAGGATGCCGAGCGGCAGGTCTTCGCAGTCGTTGATATGGAACACAAACAGCTTATCCTTGGGCACCTTGCGGATGAAGTCGACGTCCGCGCATTTGTCGTGCAGGTAGACGTTGATGCAGTCGATCGTCAGGCCGACGCTGTCGCGGTTAACCGCCTGCACGATCTCAAGCGCCTGCCGCACACTGTTGCAGCACCATTTGCGGTCGCCGATCGGCTCAAAGGACAGCTTGACCCCATAAGGCTCCGCGATATCGGCAAGCTGGTTAAGCACCTTGACCGAGTCCTCGAACACCTCCTGCTCGTTTTTGGTGCAGATTTCCGCCGTAACGGTCGGTACGACAATGATATACGGGTTGCCGATCTGCTGGGCGATTTCGCAGCCGAAGGTAAACAGTTCGACGAGCGTTTTCCACTCATCCGGGGTGCAGAAGTTGATGTTTTCGATGGAGTTGAAGGCATAGGGCTTGAGATGGCTCTTGGTGAAAAATGCCTTCAGGTCATCGACGGTATGGGTCTTGAGGTATTCCTTCAGCATATCAAGACGCAGTTCAATATAGTCGTAGCCATATTTTTCACACAGTTCGAGGTCTTTTTCCACCGTGGAATTTTCCTTGCAGGTGGCCTCATTATATCCGAGTTTCAGCATATTGCATCCTCCTTTATAGTTCGCCGCGCGCTTCGCGCTCGGCCAGTTCTGTCATAATGGTGGGGTAAATCTTGTCCAGTCGATACAGCAGTAATACCACAATGGCGACGGCCCAGACCAGAATCGGTCCCCAGTAGAAGATCGCAGCAATCATTTCCTTGGCGGATTCCGGCTGCACCGCACCGCCTGTGGTCGAGCTGAGGAAGCCTGCTCCTTCGAGCAGCATGGTCATGATGGCACTGGTCACGCCGGTGCCGACCTTGAATCCAAGCGAACCGGCGCCGAAAATCAGGCTTTCCTGCCGGATATGGGATTTCCATTGGCCGTACTCCACCACGTCGCCCATCATGCCGAACACAACCGAGGTCAGCGGTGCCTGTCCCAGTGCACGGATGATGGTCATAATCAGGATCCAGCTGAAGCTGTTGGGGTGGAGCATAATGAGCGCCTGCGCCGCCACCACGATCACACAGCCCAGCAGCGATAGGTCCCGTTTATTGAACCGGCGCAGCAAAAAGGGGCAGGCCAGCGCGCCGACAATGAGCGCAATGATCTCAGCGGTGTAAATAAAGCTGTACAGCTCATCATTGCCCAGTACATATTTGCAGTAGTAAGGCAGGTCGGTGCCGATGATGGTGGTATGGATGCAGGTGACCGCCCACAGAATCAGGGTTGCCCAGAAATAGGGATTGGACAGCAAGGCTTTCAGGCTGCGTCCCGCGGTCACTTTAGGCTGCGCCTGCTGCTGCACCTCGAAACGCACGGTTTCCTTGCAGTTGGCAAAGCAGATGACCAGCAGGCCGACCGCAATGATGCACCAAATGCTCATGACCTTGATCCACGCTGCTTGATCGTCGCCGAACAGCTTGACGATCGGCAGGGTAAAGGTGACGGCGATGATCTTGCCGAAGGGGGATAACGCCATGCGGATGACCGACAGCATATCCCGTTCGTGGGAAGAGCGGGTCATCAGCGTGGAAAGCGTACCGTACGGCACGTTGATCGCGGTGTAGCAAACGGTTGTACACAGGTTATAGGTTATAAATATGTACCAGAACTGCACGGTTTCGGTGGACTGCGGGATGCAGAACATCGAAATGGTGCACAGCGCATACGGCACGGCCATCCACAATACCCAGGGACGGGCTTTGCCC
>DXDE01000110.1 GCA_019115615.1 Candidatus Agathobaculum merdavium
TCAATAAAATATTGACACTTTTTATTTTATATGTTAAATTAAATGCAATTAAAAGTGGCAGCGACGAACCGAAAGATTGGCTTCCGTCGGCGAGAACGGTGCAATCCGTTTTCATGCCCTTGATTACCCAAAACCACTCAACAGGAGGGAACTACTATGCGAATGATGGATGTAATCGATGAGTCTACTGGGAAGGTAGTCGGCAGTGTCCCCAACTACACCGGCGAGGAAATCGCAGCAATGGTTGATGCCGCTTATGCAGCACAGCCTGATTGGGAACGTGTACCGCTCTTCGAGCGCGGCCAGATCCTTTATAAGTTCTGCGATTTGATTGATCAGAACCGCGAGGAAATCGCAAACTACATGTCGTGCGAAATGGGCAAGCCGATCCTGCAGTCGCGTGCGGAAACCACCTATGCCGCCGAAATCGGACGTGCTAACATCGAAGTCGGCAAGCATCTGTACGGCGAAGTACTCTGCGACAGCTCCGAGGGTTATGAAGACCATGTTGTCATGGTACGCCACGAAGCGCTGGGCGTAGTAGCCGCGGTTATTCCGTTTAACTATCCAGTTGAGCTGACCCTTCAGAAACTCGTTCCGGCACTGCTTATGGGCAATACGATGATCGTTAAGGCTTCGACGACCGCGCCGTGCTGTGTCAAGAAACTCATCGACCTGGCCTATGAGGCTGGTGTACCCAAGGATGTACTCCATTATGTGACCGGCAGCCGCGCTGATTGCACGGAAAACCTACTGAAAAACAAGAAAGTCGCTTGCATCGCTATGACTGGCAGCACAGAAGCTGGCAGCGAAATGATGCACGATGCAGCACCCACGATTAAAAAGGTCGTTCTGGAGCTTGGCGGCAATGATCCGCTCATCATCACTGCAGAAGCAGCGCACGACCCCGAGTTGATTGCCAAGGCAATCGAGTGCCTGTGCTGGGGCCGCATCAACGAAAACAATGGTCAGGTTTGTGCTTCCCCCAAGCGTACGATCGTTCACAAGGATGCGCATGATATTTTCGTCAAATGCCTGATCAGCTTCGTTAAGACCCTCAAGCGCGGCCATGCGACTGATCCTACTGCACAGCTGACCCGCCTTGTTTCCACCAAGGCCGCCGAGCGCGTTGTTCAGCAGGTACAGCACACGATTGATCAGGGCGCTACCCTGCTGTATGGCGGCAAGAACAATGGCCCGGAGATGGACGTTACCATTCTGGACAACGTAACCAAGGATATGGATATTGCATGCGATATGGAAGTCTTTGGCCCGGTCGTCCCGATCATCACCTTTGAGACCGACGAAGAAGCCGTCGCGATTGCCAATCAGAGCAAATACGGCCTGAGCGCCTGTGTGATCACCAAGGATCTCAAGAAGTCCTTCTATTATACCGAGAACATTGAGTCTTCCGCAGTTTGGGTCAACGGTTCGTCCGCGCTGCGCCACAATGACCAGCCGTTCGGCGGCTGCAAGGGCACCGGTATCGGCAACGAAGGCGCCGGCTACTCTTGCGCTGAGTTTACCCGTCTGAAGACCTACGGCTTCTGCGATGTATCCCCGAAGAAGCGCCTCTACGAGCATGGCGACGGCATGGGCGACTTCCTTTCCAATTTCCGCGCGCAGGTTATGGAGCAGATGAAGGATCTCTAAAACTCCCTCTTTCTATTCTCTCTTATCAGTACAACCCGGGGTGGGGATGCTTTGACATCCCCACCCCGGGTTGTTGGTAAAGTCCTAACCTCATAATACAAAAACCGGGGCACTCCGGCCCCGGTTTTTCGCATTATAAGCATTATAGAGAGTTTATATTATGATACTAAAGCCGCAGCGCAATCCATTATAACGTCGCCCCTATTTCTTCGGCACGAGAAAGTGCATCTGTTTTTTGAATTGCGCCACATTCAAAAACGCCGTCCACAGTGACTGTACCAACCGTTTTCCAATCAAAATACTGGTTGATCCCTTCATGAATCGATAATGATTCCCGGAAAATCTGCTGCCCCTCGCATTCGCCGCATAGCAGCAGCACTACTTCCTTCCCTGTCAACGGGCGGATAGTCTTAGCGGAACAGTACGAATACAAACGGTCAATCGCTGCCTTTATCTGCGCGGGCATGGTCGACCAATACAAAGGATATGCGAAAACCACTACATCCGCATGCTCCAGCTTGTCGGAAAATTCCTGCCAATCATCTTTTATGCAACAGGCCCGGCCATCATCCCAGCATCGGTCGCACGCTGTGCAGCCGGCAATATGATGGAATGCCATGTCAAAGCGCTCCAGCTTATGCCCCGCTTCCTGTGCGCCGCGCATAAATGCGTCCGCCATCGCAGCGCTGTTCCCATGTTTTCTCGGGCTTCCCGTTACTACCAGAATATTTTTACGCATCATCATTTCTCCTTTGTCCGTCAGTTTTGCTGAAAATACTTCCTGAGGTTTCGGTACGCTTCCACGCATACCTTCCACTTTCTTCCGTTTTCATTTTCCTTGCATCTTTAATTTATTTAAGTTTATAATAAATATAAAAATAATTCAAGGCATTTTTCGGAACATTATAAAAAACTCTTTACAATGTGATTGATTCGATATATGATAGTAATATAATATATTTTTATATTGTTTAAATAAATTGCGCCGCGGACAAAGCGGTTCAGAATGGAGTCATTTTGTTATGATTACGAATGCGATTGAGATCCGCCAATGGAACAAAGAGCGAATCCGTGATGCAGTACAAAAACACGAAACCTGTACCAAGGCAGATATTTCACATGAAACCGAATTGAGCATGGCCACTTGCTCAACCGCTCTGAACGAAATGCTCGAGAGCAACGAAATCCTGAAAGTAGATCAGATTGGTGCCGGCATCGGCCGTCCCTCCGATCTTTTTGCATATAACAGGGACTATCTCCACGTGCTTTGCATCTGCATCTACAACAAGGATGATTCCAATACGATCGAACTGGCCGTGGCAGATGCGCTCGGTCAGAGCATCCGCACCAAAAGTTTTTCGTGCGACAATCTGTCCAGCGCCTCCATCGAAGCCCTGGTGTCGGAATATATCGCAGAAGACCCGCTGATTCGCACGGTCGGCATCGGCATTCCCGGTGTTGTAGTAGACGGTGTGATCGAGTTTTGCGATATCAAGCCGCTTGAAAAAGTGAATTTCGTGCAGCTGCTGGGCGAACAGTTCCACGTTGATGTTATCGTCAAAAACGATATGAATATAATCACCTATTATCTCTATCGGCTGCAGCAGCCCCGCGGCGATTTTGCTGCGATATATTATCCGGATGTCGGCAGCGCCGGATATGTTGGCAGCGGTTTTATTGTTGGCGGCCACGCATTGCACGGTGCCAGCATGCTGGCAGGCGAGATTTCGCATGTTGCCGAAGCCTTTGGTACACCGCTGGACGAACAGCGGCGCATCCTTGGCGACCGCGCAGCCTTCCGCAAATTTGCTGCGCAAATGCTGGCTACTGTATGCTGCACCATCAATCCATCCGATGTTGTGATCATGGGCAATCATATCACAGAAGAGGATGTTTCCGCCATCAAGACCCACTGCGCATCGTTCATTTCCGAGCGCCACCTGCCGGACATTCAGTTTTCTAACGAAATTTATGAAAACTATGTCAACGGACTGATCCGACAGACATTAGATTCCATCCTCTTCCCCTTTATCGTATAAGCACACCGCATCGTTTTCCTGTGGAGGTTTGCGTATGCCATATATTCTGGGCATAGATACCGGCGGAACATTTACCGATGGCGCTATTGTGCGTTTTCCGGAAGCCATCGTGCTCCATCAGGCCAAAACACCCACAACGCATGACAATCTATGCGACTGTATCCGAAACTGCATCCGTTCGTTCGACCCAACTGTACGGGATCAGATCCGTCTGGTTTCCCTTTCCACCACGCTGGCAACCAATGCATTGGTAGAAGGGCGCGGTTGCACGGAAGGGCTTATTCTGATTGGCGGCCGGCCGGAAGGCCGTCTTCCAACAGAGCATATTCGTGTCCTGCCCGGCAAACCGGACATTCTCGGCCGCATCCAGCAGCCGCTTGACCCCGCTTTGGTCGATGAAGCAATCGAATCTTTCCGCGGCAAGGTGCAGTCCATCGCAGTATCCGGCTATGCTAGTATCAGAAATCCGGCACACGAAATTTATGTGCGCGACCGTATTAGGCAGCTGTTGGGCATCCCTGTTGTCTGCGCACATGAATTGACTGGCGCTCTGGGTTTCCTAGACCGGACCGTTACAGCCGCGCTGAACGCCCGACTGATCCCGCTGCTCTGTTCACTCATTGACGCAGTCAGGCAGGCTCTTCTCGACTTTTCCATCCATGCGCCGCTGTTCATTGTCCGCGGCGACGGCATGCTAATGTCTGCCGAACAGGCCTGTGCGCGGCCGATTGAGACCATTTTATCCGGACCTGCCGCCAGTATCGCAGGCGGACGCTTCCTTTCCGGCCTGCAGGACGCTCTTATTCTGGATATGGGTGGAACCACAACAGACCTCGCAAATATTTCCAACGGTGCAGTACCGCTACGTGCCAATGGTGCCAATATCGGCGGATGGTTTACACAGGTGCGCGCAGCAGAGGTATATACCATCGGACTGGGTGGGGACAGCCGCATCCAGTTAAACTCCAAGCAAGAAATTCTTGTCGGTCCGGAACGCGCCATTCCCTTTTGCGTGGCCGCTCACCGCTTTCCGACCTTCTCCCATGAGCTGCTCACCCTCTGTCGCAGTCCACAAAAGCCGTTTTTGCGCTTCTGGCAAAATGATGCCGAGGGCTTTTTGCTTCGTCATCCTTTCACCCCGGAAAGCGAAAACGAGCAACATCTCTTGGAAGCGCTGCAAAGCGGCCCCCATACGCTGTTCAACCTTTGGGAACAAACAGGACTCGGGAATCTATCCGTACTGTTGGATCGCCTGATCGCGCAAGGGTTCGTTATGCGCATTGCCCTCACGCCGACCGATTTGCTCCATGCCGACGGCAGCTATGTAGTCTGGGACGATGCCGCCGCAAAACATGTTATTGCGCTTTGGTCGGAACTGTTCAGTATTTCTCACGCTGATTGCCTTTGCAAAATCCGATCCGCAGTCGAACGCAAGCTTGCCAGCGCATGTCTCCAAGCCGGATTCTATTTTGATGGGCAAAACCCACATACAGCCCCCGCTTTCACCCGCTATGTCATTGACCATTTGATGCTTGATCATAGCAGCTCCCTTTTGGATATTTCATCCTCCGTGCGCAAGAAAATTGTCACCATTGGCGCTCCTGCCGAGGCTTGGACCGCCTGTCTACGCGCCGCTTTGCACACCCAAGTCATTTCCCCTGTCCACGCACAAGTCGCCGGTGCAGTTGGCGCTGCCATAGGGCAGCTGCTGGAACGCACGGAAGTGCTGATTCGTCCCGACCCTGTCACCAAACAATATACGGTATTTTCCGTCGATAACCGCCGTGCCTTCTCCACGCTGGAGCAGGCAACTGCATTCGCGCAATCTGCAGGGCAGGAGCAAACACTCCGTCGGCTGCCCAATATGCAAGGTGACACCACTTGCGAAATCGATGATATATATACGGACGATCCCCTGACCGCCGAAAAGATTTTTATTGAACGCCGTGTTCGCGTAGTCGCCACCGCACACATACTTTGGGATACATTGTCTTAATTATTTTTATGATTAAATAAAATATTAATTTTACTATTGACATTTTTATAAAAGGGGTTAAAATAAAGAGTATAAAAATGCTGCGCCTACGTTTCTCCCTATAAATCAACTTGCAGCAGCCATTCCGTGATTTGCACAGAAAGGAAGAATTGACATGCCAAACCTGTATAACCCCTACGACAATGTATTGAAGGTAGTCGATCATGCGGCCTCCCTGCTTGGATATCCGGAAAAGGATTATGCGTTCCTAAAATATCCCGAACGCGAGCTGAAGGTCTCCATGCCTGTTGTGATGGATGACGGCAGTATCCGCATTTTTGAAGGATTTCGCATCCAGCATTCTACGGTGCGCGGCCCGGCCAAAGGCGGCGTGCGCTTCCATCCTGGTGTAAACCACGACGAGGTCAAGGCGTTGGCCGCATGGATGACCTTCAAATGCGCCGTTGTCAACATCCCTTATGGCGGCGGCAAAGGCGGCATCATCTGCGACCCGAACGAATTAAGCGAGCGTGAAAAGCATAGCCTGACCAGCAAATATATCGCACAGATCGCACCGCTGATCGGCCCCGAGCAGGACGTTCCGGCGCCGGATGTCGGAACCAACGCGCGTGTTATGGCGTGGATGATGGACGCTTACAGCATGCTGAAGGGACATAGCGTACTCAGCTGCGTCACCGGCAAACCCATCGGTCTCGGCGGTATTCTCGGCCGCAGCGAGGCGACCGGCCGCGGCGTTATGTTCACCGTCAATAACCTGCTGGCTAAGCAGGGACTTGACCGCACGCAGGCCAGCGTCGCCATTCAGGGCATGGGCAATGTCGGCAGTGTTACCGCAAAGCTTGTGCACGAAGAAGGTATGTGTGTCGTCGCAGTTAGCGATGTTTCCGGCGGCATTTATGATCCCGCCGGTCTGGACATTCCCGCTATCCTTGCATATTTGCGTGAAAACCCCAAGAACCTTCTCAAGGACTTTACTGCTCCCAACATCCAGCACATTTCAAATGCCGAGCTGCTCGAGCTCGATGTCACCGTGCTCATCCCCGCAGCGCTGGAAAACCAGATCAACGCGGACAATGCCGCACGCATCCGAGCAAAGTATATTGTAGAAGCTGCCAACGGTCCTACCACGCTCGAAGCCGACGATATCCTGCACGAACGCGGAATTATGCTCGTTCCCGACATTCTGGCTAACGCCGGCGGCGTTGTGGTATCCTATTTCGAATGGGTACAGAATATTCAGGAGCTGTGCTGGACGGAAGAGCGTGTCAACGGTGAACTGAAAACGATCATGGACACCGCCTTTGAAGCAGTATGGTCCATCGCACACGAAAAGAATACCACCCTGCGTACCGGTGCATATCTGATTGCCGTCAAACGTGTAACCGAAGCCAAGCTGGGACGCGGTATTTTCTAAACCGGAATCATTTGTTCATTTCACGGCCGGTATGCGGCAAAGCGCGCATACCGGTCGCCTGTCAGCCATTGTCCAGGAGGTGCAGCAATGGATCAAGCACTCAAAGAGTATATACAAAGCCTCATCCCGCAAGGCTTTCCCGATGGGCGCACCGTACTGCAGGAAGGCGTCGAACTGGGTCGACAGATCGAAGTCCCGCGCTCTATGTTTCTGGAAAAGCACGGCTGCAAAAGCTACGCCGAGTATCGCCGCAAGCGCTTAGCCGAAGGTAAACAGACATGGCAGATTTTGCTCGGTCTGGCAACGCTCGAAGACGAACTAAACGGCATCCGAAAAATATATGAATTTGGGCAGCGGACCGGTATGGAGATCTCCGGCGTGCAGTCCATCCCATCGCAAATTGTCGGCCTGCCGCATGAATATTGGGAGCGTTTCCCCAAGCAGACCAGCTATGAAATGCACGATCCCGCGGACTGGATCGCCCATAACCAAACAGTCCCCATTCAGGTGGCATGGCAAGACTTCCATCTTGCCAGCCCGGCCGCTTTGCAAACGACCATCAACGCTTTGCAAGCCGGTACCGATCGGCTCGGCTGTGTATCCACGCTAATTTGGGATTATACCGGATATTATGACGAAGTGAACCGTTTTTCCGATATGGTGCGCTCCCTCGGCATCCTTTCGACAAAGAAAGAACAGGAAATCGACGTTGTCACCTATCCCGAGGACGGCCTCCCCGGATATTTCTTGGATATTGCATCCTGGGTCGGCTATATGCTGGTGGAGAACTATATTGTGCACGACCTGTGCCACGCCTTGTTCAGCATCAGTTACGGTGGGCTGCTGACCGAAGTACAACCCCGTATGGCATTCGCCTTGGCAATGCACCGGCTTCTTTCCACCGAAGATCATTGTGCACTCGTATATTATAACGGCGGAACGATCGACCAGCTCCCTGATGACGTGAACTGCAACTATGGTACCGGCGTACAGGAGATGCTGATTCAGGTTTTGTTTAACCTCAAATACCATACGCCAATCATCATCAGCCCTGTCGCTGTTACAGAACGGCTGCGCACGCCTTCCTTAGAAGAACTGCTGGATATTTCCGCTGCAGGCATTCGCGCCGAAAGCAAGGCGCCGGAATGGCTTCCCCTGATGGACTTCAGCCCAATCGAGGCCCTCAGCGATCTGTTGATCGAAAAAGGACAGAAATTCTTCCATAATGTGTTGGACTCTTTTAAGGAAGCAGGCGTGGATATCGAGGATCCGCTGCAAATGATCATGATGCTCAAGCATTTCAATCCTGTCAAATTCGAGCAGAGTTTTCATCCCAGCGTCAGTGAAACCGGTGTATTCACCCCCTACTGTCCCAGCCAGCTTGGTCGCCAGACGATGGAACTGAAAGACGAAATCGTAGCCGGCTTAAAGGAGCAGCATTACGATCTTACCGGCGAGCGCGTTATTTGCGCTTCAGCCGACGGACACAGCTATGGCCTGCTGCTGATCGATAGCGTACTGACCGAACTGCATGCAACCGTCGTGAACGGCGGCGTCGATATGGAACCGGCCACGCTGTTGGATTTGGCGGATGAAGAGGATATCCATCACATCTGTATCAGCACACACTGCGGGCAATGCCTCACCTATGCGCAAAATCTGCGCCAGCTCGCCGTAGAACGCGGCAGGCAGTACCGCATTACCATGGGCGGCATGTTCACAGCGCTGCTGCCCGGCAACAAACTCCCCGTCGATGTACAGGATCACATCTTAGAAACCGGTGTGTTTGCAAACAATAACTTGAAGGAGCAAATCCAATTTCTATTTGGACGCGCCTAATCCCATAACCAGGAGGATTCCAGAAAATGACTCACCCAAACCTATTGCCGCTTCCCTCCCACTGCTTGTGGCATGAATACACAAAACGTGTGCATCTGTCCACCGGCATCAATATGGCCTATATGGAAGCCGGCAACCCTGACGGCCAGCCGTTAATTTTGATCCATGGCTTCTCCGATTCCAGCCGCATCTGGAGGCTGGCGATCACGCGATTGCAGGAGCAGTTCCATATCTTTGCTGTTGACCTGCGCGGTTTCGGGCAGAGCGATAAGCCTGCGCAATTCATTTACTCCATGCCGCAGCATGCGGAGGATATTTTGGCTTTCATGGATGCACTGCACATTCCTCAAGCTGATTTTATCGCACATTCCATGGGCACGATGATTGCGCAGACTGTTGCATTTTCGGCGCCGAACCGCGTCAAAAAGCTGGTGCTCGCGTCGACAATGGCGCGCATGCACGAAACCCCCGCCGATATTTTGGCAATGGAGCAGCTGTATGCCGGTCTGGACATGCAGAATGCTTCCGAGCTTGTCTTGCAGCAAACCTTCCTTCCGTTTCCTGAGAATTGTCTCGATAAGGACTTCCCTGCCGGTTATTTTTCGACGCTACGTCTGCTTAGCGGTGCATCACTGGCCGCTGCATGGCGCGGCATGTCTTTGACGGATAACCGAAACTTCCTCCAATTCATCCAGGCTCCCATCCTGATCCTCTGGGGCACCAACGACAGTATTTTCACACAGCCTTATCAGGATGAAATCCGTTCATTCCTTCCGCAGGCACGTTTTATCACACTGGAGAATGTTGCACACGAAATCCCCAACGAGGCGCCGCTCGTTATGGTACGGTTTGCGCAAGAATTCTTTCTTGAATAAGCAAATAGCCGCGGAAAGCAGGTGATACCATGTCTGTCATCCGTAATGATATCATCAAGGTAAAAAAGACCAATATCGAATTGATTAAATCCGCCCTCAAGGCACATCCCGAATCTACAAAAGCCCAAATCGCCGCATTGACAGGCATCAGCGTGGTGACTTGCGGCAAAATACTGAATGAACTGAAAAAAACAGGTGAAGTATTGGAGGGCGCACACATCAACACCGGATGTGGGCGCCCTGCCACAACTTTTCGTTTCAACGCCAACTATGCGTCGGTCGCCTGCCTTTTCCTGTGGTCCGACCGCGGTCGGTTGGAACTCGTTTCGGAAATTGCCGACTTGATCGGGCAGGTCATTTTCAGTGAAGTCACCGCCTTGCATGTGATCGACTATAACGTCTTGGAACAGAAAGTCGACTTACTTCTGCGCAAGCAGCCTTCTATTCAAGCCATTGCAATCGGCGTACCCGGCACAGTACATAACGGTGTTATCTCATCTTCCTATCTCCTGCCGCTCAACGGCATGGCGCTGCAGGAAAAACTCAGTGCTGCATTCCCGCATGTACAGATCATGGTCGAAAGCGCTGCCCGCGCAGCAGCTTATGGGTACAGTCTGTCGGAAAATATCACATCGGAGGATATCTGCGCATACTTTTTCATCCCAACTTCCGTACGCACCGGCCGATCGCCTCATGAAATTCTCACGCCGGCCACGCCGCTTTCCGAATCCGAATCAAAAACTAAGCCGCTTCTGATAGATGTGGGATTGGTTTGCGACCACAAAATTATTCGCGGCGCTTCGGGCCTTGCAGGTTCCATGGGGCTATTCCTGCCGCCCGATCTCTACGGTGAAATACCCGCGGAAGTGATTGCGAACCTATTCAGCATGCTTATCCCCATCCTGAACCCACGCACTATCGCTGTAACCGGAAGCGGCCTGACCGAAGAACGCCTACAGCACGTCCGAATGCTTTGCGAAGACTATCTTTCACCGGAATATCTCCCACAGCTGAAGCTGCGCCCGGATTGCCGGCAGGACTATGCCAACGGTCTGACCCTTATCGCCCTGCAAATGCTCTCCTGCGGAATTGAGTTGGTGCAGAAAAGAATATAATACAACGACCGTCCGGACACACTACCCCGTCCGGACGGTCGTTTTTCCCCGAAACAGTCAGATAAGCGTATCGATCAGTGCAAGTATGTGAGTAGGAGGATCCGCCAATATCTGCTTCGGGCGCATAACGGCATTCTCTGCCTTGCACTCTCATCATACCCCAGCTTTTCATTTTTGTCAACCATTAAAATATTACTTACATTTACCAATTCTCTTTATGCCTTGCTGCCAAAAATGAAACGTGTTATAATAAATTATGTATTAAAATATTAGCTTAAAAGGGGGGGTTCTTTCATGTCTGATCAACCTAATTTCATCCTGATTTCGGGTGCTTACAAGAACAATCTGAAAGGGATCAGCCTGCGAATTCCTCATAACAAACTTGTCGTATTTGCTGGCATTTCGGGTTCCGGCAAGTCCTCTTTGGTATTCGACAGCATCGCAGCTGAAGCAGGCCGTCAGCTGAATGATACCTATCCTTTATATGTCCGCAATCACCTGCCGCATTACGAGCCTTCCGACACAGAACAGATCGACCACCTGACCCCAACCATTGTGATCCAACAGCGGCAGTTTACAGGGGATATCCGGTCCACAGTCGGCACGATGACAGATTGCGCGCCTTTACTGCGGCTGTTGTTTTCACGCTGCGCGTCGCCCAGGCTTCCTGCGTCCAGCGCATATTCATTCAACGATCCACAAGGCATGTGTCCCGCTTGCAGCGGATTAGGGAAAACGGTCGCTTTTGACCCCGACCGCATCCTTGATCGAAGCAAATCGCTCAATGAGGGTGCTATCCTTTTCCCCGGCCATCAGGTAGGAACCTATCAGTGGCAGCTTTACGCCCATTCCGGGCTGTATGACCCGGATAAGCCGTTATGTGAGTTTACACCCCAAGAATGGAACGACTTGTTGCACGGCAGCGGCATCACCGTTGATATCACAAACAAGACGGGAAAAATCTGGGGCGACTCCTATAAGCTCACCTATGAAGGACTGCTCGACCGGATCACCCGTCTCTATCTCAACCGGGAACGCAATACGCAAAGCGCTGCCAACCAGCGCATTCTCCGCACTTTTACCTGCGAAAACACCTGTACAGCCTGCCACGGCACCCGTATCAACGATGCTGCACGCCGCAGCTTGCTGCATGGCTATAACATCGCAGACGTAAGCGATATGGAAATCACGGAACTGGCTTCTTTTCTAGAACAAATTACCGACCCTATCGGTAAACCACTGGCGCAGCAACTACAACGCATTTTACGCCATATCATAGATATGGGGCTGGGATATTTGCAGCTGAGCCGCCCCAGCGTCACCCTATCAGGTGGAGAAGCACAGCGTTTAAAAATGATCCGCCATTTGGGTAGCAGCCTGACCGGCCTGACCTATGTTTTTGATGAACCTTCCGCCGGGCTGCATCCCAAAGACGTCGAGCGATTGAGTCGGCTTTTGCTGCGGCTTCGCGACCGCGGCAACACCATTCTGGTTGTCGACCACAACCGGCAAATCCTGCAAATGGCAGACGAAATCATCGAGTTGGGGCCAGGCGCTGGATGCAACGGTGGATATCTGATTTTTCAAGGCGACACAGATGCGTTACTGCAACAGGATACCCCTACTGCCCAAAGTCTGCGCCGTCCGGTCACGCTCAATGCAGCGCCCCGGGTATCCGATGATTTTCTGCATGTGACACATGCCCGACTGCACAACTTGAAAGATATCCATGCTCGCTTTCCGCTCCATGCCCTGACTGTGGTCAGCGGCGTTGCCGGATGCGGGAAAAGCAGCCTCATCTGCGGCGAACTTCCGCACCGTTTCCCAGACGTTCATATCATCAGCCAAGCTCCGATCGGTCTTACATCACGTTCTACGCCCGCTACCTACATTGGCGTTATGGACGAGATCCGACGCGCATTTGCCCGCGCCAACCATGTCAGCGCTGCGCTTTTCAGTTCCAACTCAAAAGGCGCCTGCCCGATATGCGGCGGGAAAGGCACGATCAAAACCGAAATGGCGTTCATGGACCCAATTATTATGCCTTGCGAAGCTTGTGGTGGCAGCCGTTACAGCAGCGAAGCGCTGCAGTATACGCTGCACGGAAAAAACATTTTGCAAGTGCTGCGCATGACCGTCGAAGAAGCCATTGACTTTTTTGATCAACCACAAATCCAAGAAAAGCTCAGCTTGCTCCACCGGATCGGATTGGGATATCTGACACTTGGTCAATCCACCAACACGCTCTCCGGCGGCGAGTGCCAGCGCATCAAGTTAGCATCTCATTTACAAGAAAATGGACAAATCTACGTGCTGGATGAGCCGACAACCGGGCTGCATGCTAAGGACATCGCGCTGCTGCTCACATTATTGGATGAAATGGTTTGCCGCGGGAACACCATGATCCTTGCGGATCACTCTACCGATGTGATCGCTCACGCGGATTGGGTGATTGATATGGGTCCCGGTGCCGGGAAAAACGGCGGTTCTATCCTGTTCCAAGGCCCTCCGTCCGACCTGCTGCAATGTAAAGCATCCATTACCGCTTCTTATTTACAAAAAGATCTGACCTACACATCCGTTTCCAGATGACAGAAGGAGATTACCATGCGTGTATTTATTGCAGATGACGAACCGCTCGTGTTGCTCGGCTTTCAAAAAATGGTTCTTGCATGCGGTCACGAAGTTGCCGGTGTTGCAACAACCGGTCCGGAGGCGTTGGAAGCAATTATCCGCATTGTCCCCGATATTATCATGATCGATATTAATTTGCCCGGCATGGACGGGATCAGCGTGATTGAATCCATTCAAAAAACGCTCCATATTCCATCCATTGTTATTACTGGATACCGTGACCATAAGCCCATTGAGCGCGTTACAACTGCCGGGATCTTTGGTTACCTTCAAAAGCCAGTCGATCAATATGAAATTGAATCTGCTCTTTCCATCGCTGCCGCCCGTTATCGTGAGCAACGCACTGCGGAGCAGGAGCGTGACCATGCGCTGAACAAGTTGTCCGAACGCAAACTTGTCGAGCGCGCCAAAGGACTTCTCATGGATCAATTCGCTAT
>DXDE01000111.1 GCA_019115615.1 Candidatus Agathobaculum merdavium
TTGGAGAATGGTTTCCAGCCCGTCACCACCGTGTTCATGATCTCGTTGATATTGTGCAGCTGCCACCGCTTCGGCTCATCGTAGGTGTGACCCAGCGCCTCCTTGAACAGCTGTTTGGAGCAGACCATGCTGCCGGTGTAGTGTTCCAGAAATCCCTGTATCTGCCCGGCCTCGGTGTCCTCCGGCATGAAATCCTTCTGTACCTCCACCAGCTGGCGCTGGATAGACTTACTGAACTTCATGGAATAGTGGCCGCTGCGGTAGATGGTTATGGCCTCCGCCCAGACCTGCAAAAGATAGGCTCTGGAGGCGTTCTCGTCCTCTAGGATGTGAACCTCCGCATTCTCCGGGTAAATCATGATCGGCAGGAAGCGCCGGTTCCCGGCCCGGTCAAGTGGCAGGAAGTCCAGCGTGTTGGATGAACCGCCGAACACGCACTGCCGCAGCCGGTCTTTTGGCTGGGCCTCGTAGGGTGTCCGGTAGGTTTCTTTCTGGCGGCTGATGAATGAGCGGATTTCCTCAATGCTTTTGGCGCTGCTGGTATCTGTCTCTCATGTCCGTGATGCTGTGGAGCCTGTACCTGCTGTACGCCTTTCGCGCTTCACTGCAAGGCCTCGGCAATACGACGATCCCCATGCTTTCCGGTGTGATGGAATTTGTGATGCGCGTCCTTGTTGCGCTGATTCTTCCGCGCCTGATCGGACAGGAGGGGATATTCTTTTCCGAAGTATCCGCTTGGGCGGGCGCAGCTTTATTGTTGGTCGTTTATTATTTTTCCCATATCCATAAGATCAAACAACATATTCTTCTCGATCCGGTTGTGAAAAACGACCGAATCGGCACGTCCCTATAGTCAAAAGGCTGCCGGGAACATCCGGCAGCCCTTTTGATCACTTAGTATCTTTTTCTCCATGTTCTTTACGGAGCATCCATATTTTCATTGCTGTCTGTACCCCGCAGGCTACTAAGATGATGCCGAACGACATCGCGCCTGCCTCTCTGATGACCATGCTTCCATACTGCCCAAATGCTTCCATATCGCCCCGAACAAGCGAAAAAGTCGTATAATATAAATCGCCGCCAGGCACAAGCGGCACAAGCATAGGAACCAGCAACGTAATGACCGGGGTTTTAAGCAACCGTGCCAAAATTTCGGCCAGAACCGCGGTTGCCAACGCGGACAGGAAAAATGCAAGCACCCGATCCGCGTAGGCCTGCATAGCCAGCAGATAAAAAATCCAGTTTGCCGCACCGCCAAGGGTGATTGTCAGCAGCCGTCCGCCCGAGACGCGAAAGAGCAGGCCAAATCCAAATGCGCCGACCGCCGCCACTGCTACCTGCAAAATCATTTCCTCTGTCATACCGTACCTCCCAGCTGCATCAGCACAAGTGCACAGCCCGCTGCAATGGCAAGCGCACGCAGCAACGCCTCGAATGCACCCAAAAGACCGCTGATGGTATCTCCAACAATCATATCGCGCAGCGAAGTGACGAACGCAATGCCCGGAATCAATAGCATGATGTTGCCGATGATGATATAGTCCAGCCCCTGCCCCAAGCCGATCCATACAGTGACTATTGCCGCAAGGCACATGGCCGCCGCACTGAACGTGGTCAATACGAGCGGCTGCAAATCGATCCGGGCTCCCATCTGTCCGATAAAATACAGCACTATACTGCACAGCATGGCTGCAATCCCGTCCCGCCATGTGCCTCCGAAAAACACTGCGAACGCGCCTGCAATGATTAAATAAGCGATCGGCTGCCGCCAACGCGGGCCATCATCCATATGGCGCACTGCATCGAGCCGCGCATGAAATTGCTCCAACGGCATCGGATGAGCACAAACCTCACGCGACAGCGCGTTGACCGCCTCTATTTGCCGCATATTGGTTTCCCTGCGCAGGATACGTCGCGTTTGTGTCAGCACCGCACCGTCATTTGACTGTGCAGTCACAATCATACTGGCCGTAATTGTCAATACATCCGCGCGCCCAAACCCATAGGCCGCTGCCATCCGGCGGATGGTATCTTCCACACGTGCGACCTCTGCGCCAGCGGTAAGCAGCAATTCCCCTGCATCTAAAATTGCACAGAGTATCTGCTCCTGTTGTTGCATAATCAGCCTATCCTTCCCTTCATATCTTTCTTTGCATATTGTTGCCGCCGACAAATTCCATTTCCTATTCACTCTGCGTCTTCCGTCACAAGGGGTTCCTATGCGTAATGCCAAGTAGTCATATCCCGTTGTTCTCCTCACTTTGTTGCCCGATTAATAATATATTAAAATATTACAAAAGTCAATTGGACGTGGCTTGCATTCAGGACAACACCACCAGGGATCACAAGTAACAAGAATATGCTACGCAACATTCGCAATATCTGACCTTTAAAAATAAAAGCGACCTTGAGATTTTACTTCTCAAGGTCGCTTTTATTTTTGAGCGGAATTACAAGTTTTTTCATCGGTTCCATTGTTTGATCGACTGTCTTTTCGTAAATGCTGCTGTACTCTCTACCCTTTTTCTTGTTGCT
>DXDE01000112.1 GCA_019115615.1 Candidatus Agathobaculum merdavium
AACTCACATTTTGCGCTGATTATTTTGGTTATACATGGCCGGGATCTGCGCATAACAGTTTGCACGATGCCATGGCAACACTGCACTGCTACAAAAAGCTAATCGCAAATTAAAGGTTTATAGCACACGGAGACGGTATTATATGCAACTTAATTATGAAATCTCGGCGGCTGAACAAACGGTTAAGGATGATGAAAAAGCTGGTGGACAACCTGCACACATCCAGCGTCAGATTAAACTTGCTCGGCAATCCTCTATTTTATCTCAGCTCAAGATGCAGAAACATGTGAATAACGGCAGGGCTGATCCTGTCGCAAAAGAAATATAAAGAGGGAATGTAAAATGGCAGAGAAATATTATCAGTTTTTAAGCGATCTCACCGAAAGTTGTGGCGCTTACCGTGTAGCTCCTGTGGATGATACGCTCGATGCTACATATCACAGCAAAGTGGGTGTGCCGACACCGCACGCAAATGATTTCTTGATTGTTTCCGATTCTGGTAAGTACCAAATGTACCGCCCCTCCGATCCGGATGTGTTTGCCGACATTCATTTTGAGCACTTCCCGGCTCTGGAACAGCTGCTGGAAAATGGCGCACTCCATGAGTTGACACCAGCAGAAACGCAAAACTTCCAATCGCTGCGGGTGTCCATCGGCAAAGTAAATGACGATCTGCACACTGTCAATGAACAGATGACAGCACTCAATGCAGCAGACAGCGCAAACAGCAGTGAGATTATGTCCCTTATCCAGCAAGAGATTGACTTGCGGGCGACGCTGCATCGGCTTCAGCTCGGTTTGCAATCTCCGCAAAGTATCCTTGATGCACAACATAATAACGCTGTCTTGATGCAGGCTATGCAGCAGGCCGGTTTTCGGCACGTCCCGCCTGCGGTAATGGCTACCGATCTACGCTTTGAAAATCCGCGTACCGGCCAGCTGCACACATTTGATTCCGCACAGCAGGCACAGGATTTTCTTAACAAACGATCTCTTGCGGTCACCTTGTATTTCCGGCATACCTCCAAATTCACCGAGGAAGTCCCCTACTTTGCGGGCGAAGAAACGGCAGCACTGGATGCTTATCGCAACGGCATTGATGATTTTGGGGTTAACGCAGTC
Source organism: Candidatus Agathobaculum merdavium (assembly GCA_019115615.1). Classification (GTDB taxonomy): domain Bacteria; phylum Bacillota; class Clostridia; order Oscillospirales; family Butyricicoccaceae; genus Agathobaculum; species Agathobaculum merdavium. Next base: position 1,123 of record DXDE01000112.1, read on the forward strand.
GATTATCGGATTGAACCAGACGCAGCTTACGATCATGTAGGCTATCAATTTCTATGCGCATACGCGGGCGCGTATGGATTCGCTCCGAACAGAAGTGAAATCGAGTACATTTCCCATCGTGAAATGCGACGCATGGAACTGGATTCTACGTCAGAGATCAGTAACAATCCCCTCCGACTGGAGCCGACCGAAATTGCCGCGCTGTCATATCAGGAGCCAAGCGGTGAAAAGGTCGAGCTGCATTTTACGCAGCACGAGGCTGACACTGCGGTGTTTGCGCTCCGCCACATCATGGAGCAGGGTCAGACCCCCGACATTTTAGTAGCAGATACCGCGCCTGCGCTGGACTACGCCCTATACCAAGCACATTGTGAAGCAACAGGTGTCAATCATCCATTAAGCGAACAGGAGTTTATGAACCGTTATCATCAACCGAACGGCCAGTCAGCTCCATTAAGTGATGCCCATGACGATCTGGTCGGTGAAGGCGTGGGCTTTGAGCGCATTCGCCGTATCACTGGTTATCTGGTTGGTGATCTGGATCGGTTCAATAACGCCAAGCGCGCCGAGGAGCATGACCGTGTAGCGCATGACACCAGCCATGCGCCAGCCATATCCAGACCAGCAGCGCACCGAACGGCCAAGGACGGGCCGGAGTTGTAATGAGGTGCTAAGTTTTGAAATCCAAACCGTATAATGCGAATCTCCTTATGAAACAAAAAACAATTATATTTTATGACAATATGGTACCCCCGACGTATATTCGATTAGTCTCTGACCGGTTAAATCTGGATCACATTGTCCATACAGAGGCTGCAGAACAACCGATGATGTATGGCGATATATGCAGGCTGGCGGAGACTAATCTTTTCGATAAGATATTGGTCTGTGCCTGCAAAGCCAGCCGATCTTGTAATTCCCTGTATCTCCGGCATCCAAGAGGGAGTGTGCCGATTGGCGAGGAAATCTGTTATCTGAACGATCATTGGATCAGTATATCCGATGTTATTCTTGTCGATTCCAGCAGCGACAAAGATTTACTCTTATAATACCCTACTTCTATATAAAAGTCTATTAACCATAATAATGGAGGAGGAATAGCCGTGCTTGGCTTGATCTGCGTTGGGCTGCTTTGTATAACAGTCATTCAAACGTTGCGGATCATTTATCTCAAGAAAAAAATTGAAAAACAGGCTCTCAAGGAACATTTACTGACACAAATTATCGAAGAAAGATGCACTCCATATGAAGAAAAAGGTAGTAATAATCTATGACAGATCTTTCTGTTGAAATTGGCCAAGCAATTAAAGCTGCAAGAAAAGCTGCGCGTATGAGCCAAGCGGAATTGGCTCATCGCTTAGGCAAAACACTCCGCACTGTGCAAAAGTATGAAAGCGGAGAAATATTACCCTCAATTCCAACAATTCTGCAAATTGCGAATGAATTGGATGCGCAGTTATTCATAATCATTCTCACAATGTCAATAAGGAGACTTAGCACCATGAGTAATGCAGTTTCTATCAACAATTCTGTTTTAATGGGCAGACTTACCCGCGATCCTGAACTTAAATATGTTAGCGGTAATATCCCTATTTGCTCATTCAGACTGGCCGTTGCCCGCCACACCTCCGGGGATGAGGAAAAAACAGATTTCATCCCTTGTGTGGCGTGGCGTGAAAAGGCCGAATTTGTTTCGCAGTGGTTTTCCAAAGGTACACTTGCCATTGTGATCGGTGAACTGATCTCCCATGTGTGGAAAGATGAACAAGGTAAGAGTCATCTTACCATTGAGGTTAAATGCAATGAAGTGACGTTTGGGGAAACCAAGCGCCAGCGTATGGCGCGTGAAGAAGCGGGCCAACTTTCCAATGCAACAGGTAGTTTGCAAATCACTGCAACCGATGTGTCCAGTGGCGAAGTATTGTCCGGCGCAGCGTATGACCTGTATGATTATGATGGAAATACGGTAAAACAGAATATTTTATCCAGCAGCGATAGCGCTGCGCATATTGTGGGTCTGCCTGCCGGTGAGTATATCATTACAGAAGTAACAGTACCACAAGGATATGAGCCTGCGGCACGCTCTACCAGCGCAAAAGTAGAGGTAGGCATGGATACTTCTATCACCATGCCGCATAGGCCAATGCCTTATACGCCGCAGCAGCCAACTGAAGCTATCCCACAAGGTACTCTGCCGGAAGGTCTGATGGATGATGACACAGATTGCCCGTATTGAAGATATCCCGTGTGTTCCAATAGAACACA
>DXDE01000113.1 GCA_019115615.1 Candidatus Agathobaculum merdavium
AACGCTCCTGAAAATACTCCGGCACATGCAGCATCTGATCCATTTCCGTCGTACATACCAAGCCTATACTGCCGATGACACAGGCCAGCAGGATGATCAGACCCAAAACAATCTCAACGGCAGTTGCCGCAGTAGATATCTTGTCGCGCAAATCCGAATTCATCTTTTTCTCCTTCATTCCTCATTTTCCATTCCAGTCTCAATTAGTATAGCAAAATTGTCCGCCGACTGCAACAGCCGGCGGACAATTTCCGTGGGAAAGGGACGATATTCTCGGAATTAAAGCTTTTATGTCAGCCGATGCCGCCCCAAGCGATGCCGAGCACAAAGCACAGCACGCAAAGCGGAACAAACACATACTTGCCGAACGGGATAAACCACTTCATAACCGGTTTGTCCGAGCCTAACTGCGCGGCTCCAATCGCAGTCTCCTTCTTCATGACCCAGAAGAACATGATACCCGCAGTCACTGCGCCGAGCGGCAGAATGTAGATCGAAACCATATCCATCCACTGCGAGGTCCAAGGCTGGATGACCAGCGCGATAGCCAGCGAGACCGCATGGATGATCACGGTCGGGATCCAGCGTTTGAGCTTGAACTGATCCTGCAGGAAGTTGATCGGCACCTCAAGCAGATTGATGACCGAGGATACACCTGCAAACAGGATTGCGACGTAGAAGAAGATAACAATCAAGCGAGCGATGCCGCCCATGCCGTTGAATACGGGGAGAACGTAGATGAACATCAGACCAGGGCCGCCGCTACCGAGATCGGCGCCGGCAGAAGCCATCGCAGGGATCACGACGAACATCGCCAGCAATGCAGCCGAGGTGTCCATGATCGCGCAAATGATAGCAGACTGACGAATCTTGACGTCGCTGCCCAGATACGAGCCGTATACGACCGAGCCGGAGCCTGCCACAGACAGCGAGAAGAAGCACTGACCGAATGCATAGACCCAAACCTCCGGATTGAGCAGGCCAGCCGGGTTGAGGGTGAAGATGTACTTATAGCCAGCTTCGGTGCCCGGGATAAACACCATGACAACGGCCAGAATGACAAACAGCACATACAGCGCGGGGATCATGATCTTACAGGATTTCTCAATGCCGCCCGCAACGCCCATGACCATAACCAGCAGCGATACGATCACGCCGACGATAATCCACATGTTGTTTGCGCCGCCGGTCGAGAAAGTCATCTGGATCGCTTCGCCTAGGCTACTTGCCTCGGGCGCGACCGCACCGAAGGTACCGCCGATGATGTTCATATCCTGACCCATCGCGGTCAGTTCGCCGGTAAGCGCCATCTTGGCGTAGTAGAACACCCAACCCATGATGACTGCATAACCGGTCGCCAGACAGAACGCGCCGACGATCGGCACTGCGCCCAGCCATTCACCGATCGACTTGGGCTTGCCGCCGTCCTCCATTGCCTTTCCGAACGCACCGGACGGGCCGCTCTTGGCCCAGCGGCCGAGCGAGAACTCCTCCATCATGCCGGACTGACAGATGATAGCTGCAAAGATGAAATACGGAATGAGGAAGGTCAAGCCGCCATACTTGGAAACCAGCATTGGGAAGCGCCATACGTTCGCCATGCCGACACACGAGCCGACCGCGGCCATGATAAAGCCCCACTGAGACTTAAAGCCGTCTGTCTTTACGGTGCTCTGATTATTACTCATACTTTACACCCCTTTTTTATACCGATATCCGGTAAATAAAAACGCCTGCGGAACTCTTTACTTTTCCGCAGGCGCCTTTGCCTAGTCGTTCCTGTACTCTTTCCACGCGGCACAGGTTACGCCCATATTGTATTCCTCAAATTACTTCTCTTCGTTCGGGTACGGCTCGAGGAACGCATGGAAGTGACGCATCGGCAGCTTGTGGCCCCAGACAATACGCATGTTCGGGATGGACTCGCGATCCTCATACAGCGCCTTGACTGCTGCGATAACATAGTCCAGATGCTCCTGGGTCAGACGGCTGCGGTCGATCGCGAAGCGAACAACGTTTGCCAGCTCTGCCTGCTGCTCCGGAGTCTTGAGGTCATATTCCATGGAGTAGTCGCCCAGCTCGGAGACACGGATACCATAGCGGCGGATCAGTTCAAGGCTGAAGCCCTCGCCCGCGAAGGTGTCGTGACCGCGCTTGCCGTCGAAGAACTCATCCATGTTAATGTATACAGCGTGGCCGCCTGCCGGCAGGACAACGCCCTTAACGCCAGCCTTATAGAAGCCTTCTGCCAGATAGTTGCACTGTGCAACGCGCTCGTTCATGTAGTTGAAGTCGCAGCTCTCGTACAGGCCAACTGCCAGAGCCATGATGTCACGGCCGGACATGCCGCCGTAGGAGTCATTGCCGTAGCAGGAGATCTGCTTAACCTTCAGGGTAACGCCAACGTCGGTGATCAGGTTGCCGTTCTCGTCAAAGTCGGAGAAGTTCTTCCAGAACAGGCCCTTATCGCGGAATGCCAGCATACCGCCCATATTCGCATGGCCGTCCTTCTTAGCGGACATGGTGAATACGTCGCAGTACTGGAACATCTCGGTAGCGATCTCAGCGATGGACTTATCAGCATAGCCTTCCTCGTTCATCTTGATGAAGTATGCGTTCTCAGCCCAACGTGCAGAGTCGAATACCAGCGGGATATTGTACTTATGCGCAACGCGATTGATTTCCTTCAGGTTCGCCATGGAAACCGCCTGGCCGCATACCGGGTTGTTGGTGATGCAGGTGAAGATCAGCGGAACGTTCTCCGGGCCGACAGCCTGAATCAGCTGCTCGAGCTTCTCGATGTCCATGTTGCCCTTGAAGGGGTTCTTCTCGTACTTGCCGCCTTCGGGTACTTCGTACAGCAGTTCCTTGTTGTACAGGTTACGCGGAACCGAACCCATCTGCTTAATGTTGCCCTCGGTGGTATCGAAGTGGCCGTTGGACGGGATGGTGAATACCTTACCCGGATGACGGCGGGCGAGGATGTTACGGACGATTTCCATCAGGACGGACTCAGCGGCACGGCCCTGCTGGATGATGAAGGTGTTCGGACGCTCCATCTGCTTGGCGCCGCCGTTGAACAGGCCGCCCTCGTACTCGCAGAGGTAAACTTCGTCCATCATCTTCTCAACGTCGCGGCAGTCGGTGCGCACGAGGTCGATGATCTTCTTCCAGTTCTTCTCGCCGCCGCGCTCGAAGATGTCGCGGAAGGTGTCGAGCAGAACATAATAACCAGTGTTGCGGCCGTAAGCCTCGTCGCCGAGGAACAGGGACGCCCATTGCTGGTTGGTCATAGCGGTGGTGCCGGAGTCGGAGAGCATATCAACGGTCAGCATGCCGGCCGGGAACGCAAATTCGTTCCAGTGGGTCGCGTTCAGGGCACGCTCGCGCTGCTCGATCGTTACTTCCGGAATATCACGGACTGCAAAGGTGTAGTGGTGCGGAGCGGGAACATTCAGCGGATAGTTTGCCATTTTCTTGTCCATATTCTTTACCTCCATTATGCTGGCGCTTTGCGCCGTTATGTTTAGAGGATACCCCGGTCATCGATTGCATGCTTCCCACCACATGCAATTCCGACTGGCGGACAGTATCTTTCACTAATGTGAACCGAATTAATTACAGGGCCGCGATTACTTCAATCTCGACCAGCGCATCCTTGGGCAGGCGCGCAACTTCAACAGCGGAACGTGCCGGGTAGCTGCCCTCACCGAAGAAGGTCGCATACACCTCGTTCATCGCGCCGAAATTATTCATATCACTCAGGAACACGGTCGTTTTAATGATCCGATCCATGCCAACGCCGGCCTCAGCCAGAATCGCCTTAACATTCTCCAGCGACTGCCGGGTCTGTGCCGCGATCCCCTCGGGGAACGCACCGGTCGCCGGGTCGATCGGCAGCTGACCGGAGGTGATGACCAATCCGTCTGTTGCGACAGCCTGTGCATACGGGCCGATCGCTGCAGGCGCAAGGTCTGTACTGATGGTTTTTTTCATCCTTTGCACGCCTCCTTTTCTGAGATAAATTTATCATCAGAAGAATAATTTGTCAAGTGGCTTTTGTGCATTTCGTACGATAGCGCAGAATTTTTCATCGCTTTTGTGGGTATCTTACATAGGTTTTGTCAAAATTGCATAATAACTTTTTCTCCTAATTGTGATAAATTATTCTCGCTCCTTTTGCAAAAACCGACTTTTTGCGTTATAATAAAATCACAAGCAAAAACCCTTCTGATTTTTGAAAATGAGGTGAGCGTATGGCCAATCCACTGCTGCAACATTATATTAAGCTGACAGAATTTCTCGGTCACGCGCTTGGGCCGGACTATGAGGTCGCGCTGCACGATCTGACAGACAAAAACCGCTCGATCATCGCCATCGCCAACAACCATGTCAGCGGGCGAGAGGTCGGCGCGCCGCTGACCAACGTCGCGCTCAAGATCCTGATGGACAAGAGCTATGAGACGCAGGACTACCGCCTGCACTATTGCGGGGTTTCCGCCGCGGGCAAAACGCTGCGCTCGTCGACGCTGTTCATCAAGCAGAACGGCCGTCTGATCGGCATGCTTTGCATCAATTTTGACGACAGCCGCTATCAGGCTGCCAGCGAAAGCATCCTGCGCCTGTGCCATCCGGATAATTTTGTGCAGGATCACTGCACGCCCGCACAGTCCGCTTCCGGCGCGGAAGCGGTGCAGGCCGTTCCTGCCACGACCGAAAGCTTCCACAACTCGATCGATGCAGTCGCCGGCGACGCGGTCGGCCGCGAGCTGGCACGTCTGGGTGTGACCGCCGACCGGCTGACACCGGACGAACGCATCCAGATTATTTCCTCGCTGGAAACAGGCGGCATCTTCCTGCTCAAGGGCGCGGTCAAGGACGTAGCCGACGCGCTGCATTGCTCGCAGGCAAGTGTTTACCGATATCTGTCCCAAATCAAGAAAGACGAAACCTGATCCCCTATCCCGCACAAAAAATGAGCGCAGCGCGCTCATTTTTTGGCGATATCAGAAACGGAGGACTGAAATGCTGATTCCTGTCACCGCGGCCGATGTACCCGATTTTCTGACGGCCTGCACCCACGAACATGTATTCGGCTCGCGCATCCGCACCGCGATGCGTGCGCATGGTCTGGGCGATCCCACCGTACATTTTTATCTGTGCCGCAAAGGGCGCGAAGCCGCCGCAGCGCTCTCGCTGGCGGATGGCGTGCTGACCATCTCGGCAGATGAGCGCGCCGACGCCGCACCGATCGCTGAACTGATCCAGCGCATGGATGTACATGAGGTCGACGCCAGCCACTCCCTGTGCCAGACGCTGCAAGGACATCTGGGCGGAAAGATCGAAAGTTCCTATTTCATGGTTTACCGCGGCACGCCGCAGCCGATCGACTGCCCGGACATCGTCCCCGGCGACAAACGCGCCGTGTTCGATGTGCTGCAGCGCAGCCACGAATATTACCGCACCCATCTGACCTATGACACATGGGCGGCCGATCTTGACCTGCGTCTGTCACGCGGGCTGGCCGAGCTGTATCAGCTCATATCGGATGGACAAGTCATCGGCACGGGCAGCATCGTATCATGGGACGCGGAATGTGGCGTGATCGGCGCAGTCGCCGTTGTGCCGGAATACCGGCACCGCGGACTGGGTGCGCGTATCACCCGCTTCCTCGTGCAGCGCATCCGCGAGGCGGGCAAAACCCCGCGGCTGGTTTCCGGTTATGACGAAGTTGCCGAGCTGTACCGGCAGATCGGCTTTGCGCCCTGCGGACGATGGGGCGAACTTTACTTATAGGAGGGTTTAACCATGCAATACATTGATCTGCGAAGCGATACCGTCACCCAGCCGACGCAGGCCATGCGTGACGCGATGGCCACGGCCGTCGTCGGCGACGACGTATTTGAGGACGACCCCACCCTGAAAGAGCTGGAAGCTTATGCCGCAGAGCGGCTGGGCAAGGAGGCTGCACTGTTTGTCACATCCGGCATGCAGGGCAACGCCTGCGCACTGATGGCGCACACCCGCCGGGGCGATTGCGTCATCATCGACCCGCACTCCCACATCGCGGAGCACGAGGCCGGCTCATATGGCCAGCTCGCCGGTGTGTCGCTGCGCTATCCCCAAACCGTCAACGGCACAATGGAGCCTGCATCCGTCCGCGCCTGCCTGACCGATGACAGCGACGTGCAGGTCGCGCCCGCAACGCTAGTCGTCGTCGAGAACGCGCACTCATCCGGCGCGGTCGTTTCGCTCGACAATATGCGCAAGATCTATCAAATTGCACACGAAAAGGGCGCGTCCGTGCATCTGGACGGCGCGCGCCTGTTCAACGCCGCAACCGCGCTCGGCATTGCCGATGTGCGCGAGCTGACCCAATACTGCGATACCGTTATGTGCTGTCTGTCCAAGGGACTTTGCGCACCGGTCGGCTCTGTGCTGGCGGGCCCCAAGGATCTCATTTGGCGCGCACGCCGCGCGCGCCGTATCCTGGGCGGCGGCATGCGGCAGGGCGGTTTCCTCGCTGCCGCAGGACTGGTCGCGCTGCGCGACATGACCGGCCGTTTACAGGAGGACCACGACAACGCCAAATTCCTTGCCTCCGCGCTGGACAGCATCGACGGTGTGCAGGTATTCCACGACCGTCTGGATATCGACATGGTGTTCTTCACGACCGACTGGGACGAAGAAAAGGCCGCGCGCTATCCGGCCTATATGCTCGAGCACGGCGCCAAGGTCACCGGCTGCATGGGCGGCGAATACCGCATGGTCTGCCATCACGGCATTACGCGCGCAGACTGCGAGCAGACCGCGGCGCTCGTGCGCGCCTTCGCCGCGGAGGACTGACCCATGCCCAATCATTATATCCGGCGCCTGCTTTGGCTGGTTGCCGGCATGCTGGTCAGCGCGGTCGGCATCACGATGATGCTGCAGGCAAACGTTGGCCTTGAGCCATGGAGCGTACTGCAGCAGGGTCTTGCGCAGACCCTTGGCATCACCTATGGCACCGCTTCCATGATCGTTGGTGCGGCCGCTATCGGTGCGGCTGTCCTTTGCGGGGAGAGCTTCGGCTTCGGCACGATCATCAACATCATTCTGTGCGCCGTTTTCATTGACGGACTGCTCTGGCTGGGCTGGATTCCGCAGCTGCACTCACTCTGGGCAGGCATCCTGCTGCTGCTTGCCGGACTTGAACTGCTCGCGCTGGGCACATGGATGTACATGAAAAGCGCGCTCGGTGCAGGGCCGCGCGACGCGCTTATGGTTGCGCTGGCGCGCAAAACCGGCCGGTCGGTCGGTCTGTGCCGCGCAAGCGTCGAGGTTTTCGTGATTATCGCCGGCTTTCTGCTCGGCGGGCAGGTCGGTATCGGCACAGTGATCTGTGCAGTCGGTCTTGGCTCGCTGTTCAATATCAATTTCCATCTGCTTGGTTTCCGTGCAGCCGAGCTGCATCAGGAAAATGTTGCGGAAACCCTGCAAAACCTGCGGAAAGCGAAACAATAACAAAAAAGGAAGCCTTTCGGCTTCCTTTTTTCATTTATCCCTTTTCCAGCGCGCGCATTGACACAAATGTATCCGCGCCGAAAATGTTGGTCCCGTCCACGTCCTGCAAGGTCAGCAGGCCGGTCGCACGGTCGACATAGGCCATCAGCCACAAGTCAGCGCCGATTTCCTGACGGCCATCATACCGCTCAGGCTGCGCACCGTCATAGCCGCTATTGTCCATCGTCAGGCAAAGCGTCAGCGAATCGTATTGATCGGGAGGATAGTTGTCATCGTAAAGCTCTTCCTCCGGATAATTGTACACGCACCAGGTATATCCGGTTTCGTCATAGATACCTGTTCCATCTTCGATCATCAGCGTGTAATTGTCGTACTCGTCGACCCACAGCTTGACAGTGGCTCCGTCGGACAACGTGCCCATCGCATAGTCTCCCAGCAGCTCATGCAGCCGGACATACACATAGGTGTAATTGTCCACATCATATTCGTAAGTACCGCCCGGCGTATAATACACCGTGTCGTCTTCGTAATCATCCCACAGATCCGGCTCCGGCTCGGCCGCACCCCAGCCTGCGTCAGCCACAAAGGTGTCGAAAACACCGGCATAATGCTCGGCAATGTCCCCCACCACGGATATGATCCCCGGCAGGAGATTGAGCAGCACAACAACCACCGCAACAACTACCGCGGACTTGCCCTTGCTCAGACCAGGCTTTTTGTCCCGCATCGGCTTGGCACTTGGCCGCGCCTTCTGTGCGCCCGTTTTCGCCTTACTGGCACGCGGACGCGGCTTGCGGTAATCCGGCGAATCCTCCAGCTGGCGTTCCCGCCATACCGCCGCCTTTTTTTCCAGCTCACCTACACGGCCTCGGACACCGGCGCGCGCACCGCAGATCGGGCACTCGCGATCCTCATCCAGATAATTGACGCCGCAGTTCTGACACTTCATACGCCATCCCCCTTCTCTGTTTTCATCATAGCAGAGAAGGAAGATGCGCGCAAGTTTATTTGGGCAAATTCTGTAACAGCAGGCCGATCTGCGCCGGCTCGATCACGCGCAGGCCATCCTGTGTGACCGGCGCTACCGTCACCCCTTGTCCCACATTGGGATGCAGGGTAGAAACGCCGAAATCCAGCACAAACAGTGCCATCAGCAGCACGCAAGCCATCCGCAGCCGTGCATAGGGCATGCGGCGGAACGTCCGCAGCAGCATGGGTGCCGCCATGTACACCGCCGCGCAGCAGCCCAGCCCAAACAGCAGAGAGGTCAGCGGGCTGATCAGCCCGTCAATATTGAGCGGATACCGGCTGTAATCCCACCAGCGCTGCCCAGATACCGCCAGCAGATATTTGCCTGTTGCATACTCGATCCCGGTGGAGAGGAGCATGCCCAGCGCACACACCACAGGCGGCCGCGCCGCGAACCGCCCAAGCAGCATGACGGCCGCCAGTCCGCCTACGCCATAAATCGGCAGCCACGGGCCGAGCATCGTGCCGCGGTTAACCAGCTCACCATCCAGCAGCACATGCAGCGCAACCTCCCACAGCCAGCCCGCTGCGGAAAATGCCAGAAACAGCCCGGTATACTCGCAAACCGTGCAGCCCCCTGCTGCACGCACTTTATCCCTTCTGATAGCCATCCTCATTGCCGCTGTCATGTTCCTCTCCTCCTTCTTTCTGCTCTCTATCCATTTCCTATCCTACCGCAGGATTCTTTCGTTCCTACGCACAAAAATCTTAAGATTTTCTGTTGGTTCACCCCAAAATGGGTGCAAAAAGGGACGCGCGGAAGCGCGTCCCCCGTTTCCATTCCGGTTATTCCAGATTGAGCCGGTTTTTCAGCACATAATACGTCCCGCCGTAGCAGATCGCACCCGGTACTGCGGTCGCAAAGCAGAAGCCCAGCAGCACGCCGTGCAGCAGCGTTTTCTGCGGCACACCGGCCAGCATGCCTGCGATCGCTTCCATCAGCGTCTCAAGCGGCCCATTGAACACGCCGACCAGCACGAAGCTGAGTACGAATTGTGCCACGGTCGACAGCACGAAGTACCACACGACCGACATCAGCACACGGTGCTTTTTGGCCAGATGGCCGAGCGCCATGCACAGGTAGAGGTAGAGTACACCGCTGACCGTGCTCAGCACCAGCAGCAGGACGCCCTCGAACAGGTAGCCCAGCGCGTTCGGGTCGTCGGCGATGGCGCGTCCCAGCTCGCCGAACACCATGCCGATGCCGTAGAGCAGGTTGGTATCCGCGCCGAGGATGGAAATGCTCAGCAGCGCGACCAGCCCACTCAGGCAGCAGATGGCTACCGCGACGATTACCTTGCTCCAGATGTGCTGCGCGACCGTGACCGGCAGCGTGAACATCAGGTAGCCCTCGTCGCCCAGCAGGTTTTTGTAGAACCGCTGGATGAGGATGACGGCTGTCACGACGAATACCGCGACGAGCAGCGCGAAGAACAGCATGGCGAGGATCGCGCTCGGGATACCATTCATAAAATCCTTTGCGCGCTCGGTCGTCATCACTGCGCTGACTACGCTCATCAGCAGCATCGCGCCGTACAGCGGCAGGCAGATGCGCGCGCACGCCTTCCATTCATATTTCAGCAGCTTCAGCATGCGAACACCTCCCTAAACAGCATATCAACCGACTTTCCGTGCTCCTCGCGGATCGTATCCACGCTTTCATGCAGCGTCATCACACCGTTTTTCAGGAAGATGACCTCGTCGAGCACCCGCTCAATGTCTGCAATCAGGTGGGTAGACAGCAGCACCGACGCATCCTCGCTGTAATTTGACAGGATCGTGTTGAGGATATAGTCGCGCGCCGCCGGGTCAACACCCGCGATCGGCTCGTCAAGCAGGAACAGCTTGGCCTTGCGGCTCATCGTCAGGATCAGCTGCACCTTTTCCTTCGTGCCCTTGGACAGTGTTTTGAGCCGGTTCAGCGGCTGGATATTCAAGGTCGCGAGCATTTCATTTGCCTTGACGCGGTCGAAATCCGTATAAAAATCCGCGTAAAAATCGATCAGGTCGCATACGCGCATCCAGTCGTTCAGATACGCGCGGTCCGGCAGGTAGCTGACTACGCTGTGCGTGTATACACCGGGCAGGCGGCCATCCACTGTGACCGTGCCGGCCGTCGGCTGAATCAGGCCGTTGATCAGCTTGATGAATGTGGTCTTGCCCGAACCGTTTGGCCCCAGCAGGCCGACGAACCGGCCGGGTTCGATCGTCAGATTGAGGTTATCCAGCGCCTTGGGGCTGCCGTACGCTTTGGTCAGCCCGGTGCAGACAACCAATCCATTAGTTTGCTCCATTGTTTTTCCCCTCCTTGTGCCGTTTTGTCAGCAGGTCATAGACCTCTTTTTCGGAAAAACCGAGCTGGCTCATGCCAGCCAGAAATTCCGCGATGCGGTCGCCCGCAATCTGTTCCCGAATCTTCTGAATCATCTCTTTATCCTCCGTCACATAGCGTCCACTGGTACGGTTGGTGTACATCAGTCCCTCGCGTTCCATATCCGCCAGCGCGCGCTGCATGGTATTTGGGTTGACCCCAGCCTGCGCCGCCAGTTCGCGCACGGCTGGCACTTTATCGCCCGCAGCCAGCTGCCCGCTGACGATTTGCTCCGTCAGGATCTCCACCAGCTGCTGGTAGATCGGCCGATCGCCTCGCAGTTGCCATTGCATGGCCTCGCTCCTCTCTGCGTTTTATTGTACTATGATAATAATACAATAGTACAGCTTTGTCAAGCCCTGACAAAAAATATTTTTCAATTCTGTTCGGCTATGCTATAATAGGCCATATTGGAGGAAGCTATTTATGAAAATTTATCCCCATTTGCGCATACTTTGGGGCGCGCTGACGGTTTCAGCCGTACTTAACCTGACTGCATTATGCAATTCGATGCTTGTGCTGCTGATAGCCAATGTGCTCAACCTGCTGTGTTACTGTGTGATTGCCTATGTGCTTTACCGGCTGTCGGATGAAAGCCAGCTGCTCAGCCGCGCGTTCCCAGCGCAGCTGCTGTCGATTGCGCTGATCGGCCTTGCACTGGTCGTGACCCAGTTGGCGCACGGCAATGTTACGCTGGAAAACTTCATGGCGCTGCTGTCCATGGCGGGCAGCGTGGCCGGGCTTTTGAGCGAGTATTACCTATACTGGGGGCTGGATGAGCGCATCATCCCCCATGCTTACAACTATCCCGCCCGGCGCATCCGTTGGTGCCTGTATGCGCCGCTGCTCGGCGCATTTGTAGCCAGCACGCTGATGCTCACTGGACAGGCGGCACCGTATTATCTCGGCGTTGCGATCCAGCTTGGCACACAGGTCGTGCCGCTTGTGCTGCTATGGCAGTACATGCGTGCGGTGCAGGCGCGCGAGGACGATCCGCTGACGTTTTGACGCAAAAAAAGACGGCCATAAGGCCGTCTTTGAGGCTGTCGAA
>DXDE01000114.1 GCA_019115615.1 Candidatus Agathobaculum merdavium
ATGCCGATCTCGGGCTACGACACCAACAACATCGCCTGCCTGCGCCTGTGGGAGGCCAAGAGCCCGATCGCGCTGGATATGAAGCTGTTCTCGTCCGGCGAATATCTCAAGGCGCTCGAGAAGCACGCCATGGCCGAGACCATCTCCATGGTGCTCTATCCGGAGGATAACCACCGCGAGGGCCAGTCTCTGCGTCTCAAGCAGCAGTACTTCTTGGTTTCCGCCACGCTGCAGGACATCTGCGCCAAGCATAAGGCCAAGTATGGCACGCTTGCAAACTTCGCGCACAAGCACGTGCTGCACATCAACGATACCCATCCGACTCTGGTCATTCCGGAGCTCATGCGCATCCTGATGGATGACAACGACATGAGCTGGGAGACTGCATGGAACATCACCAGCCAGTCGGTGGCTTACACCAACCACACCGTCATGCCCGAGGCGCTTGAGTGCTGGCCGGTATCGCTGGTGCAGGAGCTGATGCCCCGCATCATGCAGATCATCTATGAGATCAACGAACGCTTCTGCAAGGAGCTGTGGAACTACTTCCCGAACGACTTCCAGAAGATCTCCAAGCTGGCTATCGTGTCGGATAACACCGTCCGCATGGCACATCTGGCGATCGCAGGCTCGTTCTCGATCAACGGCGTTTCCGCGCTGCACTCCGAGATCCTCAAGGATCGCGTATTCAACGACTTCTACAAGATCTATTCGTCCAAGTTCTGCAACGTCACCAACGGCATTGCACACCGCCGCTGGCTGTGCGAGGCGAACCCGGAGCTGGCTGAGCTGATCGAGAGCAAGATCGGCAAGGGCTACCGCAAGCATCCGTCCGAGCTGCAGGTTCTGGCGAACTACGGCAACGACAAGGTACTGCTCCAGCATCTGGGCGAGATCAAGCGCAACAACAAGCAGCGTCTGGCCGACTATATCAAGGCGCACAACGGCATCGATGTCAATATGGACTCGATCTTTGACGTACAGGTCAAGCGTCTGCACGAGTACAAGCGCCAGATGCTCAACATCCTGCACATCATCTCGCTGTACCACAAGCTGAAGGAAAATCCGGGCATGGACTTCGTGCCGCGCACCTTCATCTTCGGTTCCAAGGCTGCACCGGGCTACGCGGTGGCGAAAAAGACCATCCGCCTGATCAACTCGATCGCGAACATGATCAACAACGACCCGGATATCGGCGACAAGCTCAAGGTCGTTTTCATCGAGGACTACAAGGTATCTCTTGCTGAGATGATCATGCCGGCGGCTGAGGTCTCCGAGCAGATCTCGATCGCGGGCAAGGAAGCATCCGGCACGGGCAACATGAAGTTCATGATGAACGGCGCACTCACCATTGGCACGATGGACGGCGCAAACGTCGAAATCTGTGAGGCGGTCGGCCGCGAGAACATCTTCATCTTCGGTATGGAGACCCCCGAGGCAGAGGCGCTGGCAGCTTCCGGCAACTACGAGCCGATGCTGATCTACCAGAACGACCCGGTCATCAAGGGCGTGCTGGATCACATGATCCACGGCTTCGGCGACGGCGTAGACTACACCGATATCGCAAACCTGCTGCTGCACGGCGGCAACGGCGGCCCGGCTGACCGTTATATGAGCCTGAAGGACTTCTCCTCCTACGCGATCGCACAGGAGCGCGTCGGCGAGATGTACCGCCATGCAGAAAACTGGAACTATATGTCGCTGATGAACATTGCAAACTCGGGCCGCTTCGCATCCGACCGTTCGGTCGCCGAGTATGCGCAGAACATCTGGCGTGTTAAGACCAACTTCGCGTTCTAAAACAGACCACCGTCTGTTTCCAAGCAAACGAAAAAGAACCGCCTGCAGGCGGTTCTTTTTTTGTGCTTTGGCATAGAAAGGGAAACGTTGCCTGCGCGGCGGGGTGTGCGATTCCCCACCGCAGGGGGTGTGCTTTTTCCAAAGCAAAGGAAATGTGCGGCTGCGCGCCGCAGGCGCACAAAAGGGGATAAACCAATGGTTTCTCCCCTCTTGCGAATCACCCCACTTCCTTTTTTTAAGGGCGCGCGTTGCGCGCAAAGGGAAAGTACCTGTTTCCGATTGCCACCCAGTCCGCAGGAACAGAACAACCTTCCGGCGCGCACCCCAAAATCCCGCACTGGACAGGATGCACCCACCTTTCCAACGTACACTCCAGCATTCTCCTCAGACAGGATGCACCCACTTTTCCGGGAGTAAGAGGCAAAACCATCTGCGCAAATGCCCTCCGCTTCAGCCCCTCGTATTTCTTTCGCAGCGGTCCCGGTACGAAGTAGGGGCGCATAGCACCCCGGGCGCCATCTTAGGGACAAGGGAAAGAGGGTGATTGACAAAAGGGAGAAAACCGCCAGGTTGCCTTCCTCTTGTCCGCCCGCCGCGCAGGCGATGTTCCCCACTTTGGGGGTAAGCACCTCCCCGCCGCGCAGGCGATGTTTTCTTTTATTAGAGAAAACACACATCCCCTGCGGCAAAACAAAAAGAACCGCCAATCGGCGGTTCTTTTTGTTTTAGTTACGCGCGGCTCCACTGGGTGCCCTGACGGGTGTCCTTGATGGTGACGCCCATCGCAGCCAGCTCGTCGCGGATGCGGTCGGCCTCCGCGAAGTTCTTCCCCTTCTTGGCCGCCGCGCGCTGCGCAATCAGCGCCTCGATCTTCTCTGCATCCGGGTCAACCGCGTCGTCGCGCTTCTGCACGATGTTGAGAACGCCGGTCAGCTCCATGAACAGGTCATGCGCCGCGGTCAGGAATGCCTTTGTCGCGTCCTGATGCGCGCCCATATAAGCATTGATCTCGCGCGTCAGCTCAAAGATCGCGGACAGCGCGTCCGCAGTGTTCAGGTCGTCGTCCATTGCGTCGATGAACTTCTGCTTGTACGCCGCAAGCGCTTCCATTTTGGCCGTCTCTTCCGCGGTCATCGCGTCGCCCTCGGCCTTTTCGATGCGGAACTCCATGTTGTTCCGGGCTTCGTACAGGCGCGCGAGCGACGCCTTATTCATTTCGAGGCTTTCAGCCGAGTAGTTGAGCGGCGTGCGGTAATGCGCGGACAGCATGAACATACGGATGGTCTCATAGCCGAACTGCTTTGCCGCGTCGCGCACCATGAAGAAATTGCCCTTGGACTTGCTCATCTTCTCGTTGTCGATGGTCAAGAAGCCGTTATGCAGCCAGTAATGCGCGAATTCGCAACCGTTGGCGCACTCGGACTGCGCGATCTCGTTCTCGTGGTGCGGGAAAATCAGGTCGAGACCGCCGGAGTGAATGTCGATCGTCTCGCCAAGGTACTTGCAGGCCATAGCCGAGCACTCGATGTGCCAGCCCGGGCGGCCCTTGCTGCCCCACGGCGTATCCCACGCGGGTTCACCGGGCTTCGCCGCCTTCCAGACCGCAAAGTCCATCGGGTCTTCCTTGACCTCGCCAACCGAGATACGCGCGCCCGCCTGCAGTTCCTCCATCGGCTGATGGCACAGCTTTCCATAGCCCGGATCGGACTTGGTGCGGAAATATACGTCGCCGTTCTCTGCGAGGTAAGCATGGCCGTTGTCGAGTAATTTCTTTACGATGTCGATGATCGCGTCCATCGTCTCGGTCGCACGGGGATGAACAGTAGCGCGGCCAACGCCCAGCCCCTCGGCGTCGACAAAATACTCCTTGATATAGCGCTCGGCAATCGTGTTGAAGTCCACGCCCTCTTCGTTGGCCTTGTTGATTACCTTATCGTCGATGTCGGTGAAGTTCTGCACGAAGCTAACCTTATAGCCACGATACTCAAAGTAGCGGCGCAGCAGGTCGAACACGATAAACGGGCGGGCGTTGCCGACGTGGAAATAGTTATACACGGTCGGGCCGCAGGAATACATTTTAACCTCGCCCGGGGTGATCGGGACGAACTCCTCCTTTTTACGGGTCAGGGTATTGTACAGTTTCATGGTAGTATCTCCTTTTATTTCAGATGAAAAAACGCCTCCCAAGGTCAGTATACCTCGGGAGGCGTGCAAAATCACGCGGTTCCACTCCTGTTTGTCACTTGGATGCGCGGTAACGGGCGCATGCCCGCGGGGCGTTTGACCCCGATGCTCGGCGGGCGCACTTCACCGTCCCGCGCGCAAAGCCCTTTCAGCCGAGGGGCTTCTCTCTTTCGCGCACCGAAAACGGTTACTTTTCCCGCGTCTTTGCATACGTTTCCTATATACATTGCCAGTATAGCAACAATCCGTGTAAAAGTCAAGTAAATGCCCGGACGGTCTGTTATCTTGTCCAAAGCCGCAGACGATATAAACAGTATATGCCATTATTTGCTGAATTATCACAAAAGGAAGGACGAGAGTTTATGACAATCGGAGGATTTCAGAGCAACTGGTTCAACGTGCAGAATTTGACCATGGAAAACGGTAAAAAGCTGCCGATTGCGACGCTCAAGGACGAGTATAAGGACGAGTTTGCGGCGCTCGCGCAGAACAAACTCGAGCAGATGGCCGGGCGCGAGCCGTCCAAGGGGCTGGATGCGCTGACCGAGGAGCAGCTTAAGGCGCTGGCGGAGAAATACGACCCGGAGGAAATGACCCACGAGGAATATCAGGATTTTCTGAATGAACTGGTCGGCATGGGCGCGCTGACCGAGACCGACCGCCTGCTGGCGGGCGGCACCGGCCCGAACGGTCTGATCCCGGTCATTCCGGGCGCGTCGGCGTCCGTGTGCGACGCGTCGATGGACGGCATGGGATCGTCCTTTACGTATGACTTCCCGATGGGTGAGGATGCGATCGACGTGACCGAATGGGTCAAGTACCGTGCCTCCTTCGATACCATTCATTACTTCGGCGACAAGCAGTACGACCTCGGCGAAGACGAGGCCAACCGCACGGTGGCGGCCATCCTGCAAAAGATGCAGGGCATTATCTGACCAGAATAGCGGGAAACACCCGATGGATTCGCTCCATCGGGTGTTTTTTTGCGTTATGCGGTCTGTGCGTACTTGCCGACCAGCGTTTCCGCCATATTGAGGGGCGCTTCGCCCTTGTTCAGCCGCAGCGACAGATAAGGCGTTGAACCTGCATTGAGCAGCAGCCGCCCGCGGAAATCCTCGTCCCCGCACAAAGCGGACAAACGCGCAAAATCGGTCTGCGCAAAGGTCAGCAGCAGGCGGCCGTCCTGCTCCTTGATCTCCGAAATGCCCTGCTCACTCGCACGGCTGCGCAGCAGCGCAATGTCCAGCAGCGCCACTGCTTCCTTTGGCGGCTCGCCAAAGCGGTCGATCAGCTCATCGAGCATGTCGCTCTTCTGCTCCTCGGTGCGGATGAGCGCGATACGGCGATAGAGGTCGACGCGCTGACCTGCATCCGGCACATAATCGGACGGCAGGTTGGCCGACAGCAGCAGCTCTGCCGCGCAGTCGACACGCGGCTTGGGGCTTTCGCCCTTTCCCTCCTGCACAGCCTCCTCGAGCAGCTTAAGGTACAGGTCATAGCCCACGCTCATCATGTGGCCGGACTGCTCGGGGCCGAGCACATTGCCCGCGCCGCGAATTTCAAGGTCGCGCATGGCGATCTTGAAGCCCGAGCCAAAGGCCGCGAACTCACGGATGGCCGACAGGCGCTTTTGCGCGATCTCGGAGAGCGCCTTGCCGCGCCGGTAGCACAGGTAAGCGTAAGCATGGCGGCTAGAACGGCCGACGCGCCCGCGGATCTGGTGCAGCTGGGCAAGACCCATGTTGTCCGCATCCTCGATGATGAGGGTGTTGGCGTTCGGGATGTCGATGCCGGTCTCGATGATGGTCGTGCAGACCAAAATATCGGTCTCGCCGTCCGCCATCGCGTTCATCGCGGCAGCGATCTCCTTCTGCGTCATCTTGCCGTGCACGATGCCGATACGCGCGTCCGGCAGGCGCTGCTGGAGCAAGTTCGCGCACCGCGCAATAGATTCTACGCGGTTGTGCAGGTAATATACCTGCCCGCCGCGCGCCAGCTCGCGGCGTATCGCGTCGAGCAGCACACCGTCGTTCTGCTCCAAAACGAAGGTCTGCACCGGATGACGGTCGAGCGGCGGCTCCTCGATCGAGGACATGTCCCGGATGCCGGACAGCGCCATGTTGAGCGTGCGCGGGATCGGGGTCGCGGACAGAGTCAGCACGTCCACCGTTTTGGACAATTCTTTCAGCGTCTCCTTGTGGGACACGCCGAAGCGCTGTTCCTCGTCGACGATCAGCAGACCAAGGTCTTTGAACTTGATCTTTTTGTTGAACAGCTTGTGTGTGCCGATCACGATATCGACCGAGCCGGCTTCCAGCTTTTTCAGCAGCATGGTCTGTTCCGAGCCGGTTTTGTAGCGTGTGAGCAGCTCAATTGTGACCGGATGCCCCTGAAAACGCTGCAAAGCGGTCAAATAGTGCTGCCGCGCGAGCACAGTCGTCGGCACGAGGATGGCCGCCTGCTTGCCCGCGAGCACGCACTTCATCACCGCGCGCAGCGCGACCTCGGTCTTGCCGAAGCCTACGTCGCCGCACAGCAGGCGATCCATCGGACGGTCGGATTCCATGTCCATCTTGATCTCCGCGATGCAGCGCAGCTGATCATCGGTTTCCTCATAAGGGAAGGCTTCCTCAAACTCGCGCTGCCACGCGTCATCCTGCGGCAAGGCAAAGCCTTTCACCTTGGCGCGCTCGGCATACAGCTTGATTAAGCCTTCCGCCAACTCCTTTGCCGCCGCCTTGGCCCGCGCCTTGGAGCGCGTCCAGTCCGCGCCACCGAGTTTGTTGAGCCGCACGCGCTCCGGTTCACCGCCGCCGATATATTTGGAGATCAGGTCGAGGCTGGTCGCCGGAACATAGAGAAAATCCGTGCCTGCAAAGGCAATCTTGATGAAATCGCGCTCCGCGCCGTCGACCGTCATGCGCTCCATGCCGACAAAGCGGCCGATGCCGTGGTGCTCATGCACGACCAGATCGCCCGGCGTCAGGTCGGTGAACGACTTGACACGGTCGCGGTTGGACTTTTTGACCTGCGTCTTTTTGCGCCGCGCGAGCACCTGCCCCTCGGTGATGACCACAAGGCCAAGGTCGGGGTATTCAAAGCCCGCGGACAGCGTGCCCTCCATGACGCACACCTGCCCGCCCTTGGGCAGCAGGTCGCTGACGGCGGCGGTCAGCCCCGCCTCGGTCAGCGCGTCGCACATATTGCGGCAGCGCAGCTCGCTGCCGCACAGCACGGCCACGGCGCGCCCCTGCTGGGTGTAGCCGCGGATATCGGCGGCCGCCATATCCAGATTGCCGCCATAGGCGTTCATCTGGTTGGCGATAAAGTTCTCCAAGTGCTGCGGTGCGAGTTCGGGTACGTTGTTCAAAAAGCTGTCCAGCCGCAAAATAGTGTGCTTTGTTTCGCACAGCGCCGGAAAATCGAGCGCATAGCCATCCAGCCCGGGCGCGATTTCGCCGCGCTCGAGCAGCGCGGTCACATCGTCCGCGATACGCGCGACAAAGTCGCGCAGCGCGTCGCGCAGGCGCGGCGTGTCCTCGATCAGCACGATTGCGTCCTCCGGCAGGTAGTCGAGCGCAGTCGCCAGCTCTGGATAGACCAGCGGCAGGTATTTATCCGCCGCGGGCAGCGTACCGGTCTCTTCCAACCGCTCCGCGTCGCGTTCGATGTGCGCGGCGAGATCGGCATGCTTCTTTTTGCGCGTCGACAGCAGGCCGCGCACGGCCTTGGCCAGCCCTTTTGCACCGCCCGGCGCGAGATGCGGCAGCGTTTCCATGCAGGGCAGGCAGCGCAGCGTCTCAGCGTTTTCCAGACGCCGCTGGCTGCCGACATCGAACGACGCGATGGAATCGACCTCGTCGTCCCAGAACTCGACACGGTAGGGGTTTGCCGCCTGCGGCGGGAACACGTCCAGAATACCGCCACGCACCGAGAACTGCCCCACGCCCTCGACCTGCACACAGCGCTCGTAGCCCGCGCGGGTCAGCTGCTGGGTCAGCGTCTCAAGCGGCACGGTCTGTCCGGTCGCAACCGTCACGACCGCATCCTGCAGCTTATCAGGCGGCAGCGTGCGCTGCACGGTGGCCTGCACGCTCATCGCGGCAAAAGCCGCCTGCGGCAGCGCATCCAGCACGGCGAGGCGCTTTTGCTCATAACCGCGCGACACACCGACCACATCGGCCAACACCAGCTCGCGCGCAGGCAGCGTCAGCACCTCGCGCTCCGCGAAGGCTTGCAGGTCGCGTAAAAAACGCGCAGCCGCCGCGTCGTCGTCGGTCAGCACGCACACCGGCCGTCCGGTGTCCAGCCCAAGCGCCGCCGCAAGATGCGCCTTGTGGATAGCGGACAGGCCAACAGCCAGCACGGGCGTTTTGCCCTGCTGGACGGCATCTTTCAACGCTTTGTATTCTTTTAGATAAGTTATACTTTTAGTTAATTCCGTCATACCGGCCTTAGCTCCTTTTTCAGGGGACGCCAAAAGGGCAGATTTTGCAATCTGCCCTCATTGTATGCGTGTGTTCAGAACTTAATGCGCGTGCTCGTCATGCTCATGGTGGCAAGCGGCGCAGTCCATGCTGCAGCCGAGGATCTCCGCCGGGTCCTTGCCCATGCGCTTGTAGTAATCCGCGATCGCCGAGCGCAGCGCCTCCTCTGCGAGCACCGAGCAGTGCATCTTGACCGGCGGCAGGCCGTCGAGCGCTTCCGCAACTGCCTTGTTGGTCAGCTTGAGCGCCTCTTCGAGCGTCTTGCCCTTGACCATCTCGGTCGCCATCGAGCTGGTCGCGATCGCCGCGCCGCAGCCGAAGGTCTTGAACTTGACGTCCTCGATGATGCCGTCATCCGACACCTTGAGGTAAATCTTCATGATATCACCGCACTTGGCATTGCCGACCTCGCCGACGCCGTTTGCGTCCTCGATCTCGCCCACATTACGCGGATGGGTGAAGTGGTCGAGTACCTTTTCGCTGTATTGCATAGAAATAATCTCCCTTTTCTGTTGAATCTATCTTAGTGATGCTCGTGAAGTTCGCTTGCCGCGGTCAGATTGGGCTTGCCATTCTCCCATACAGGGCTCATCGAACGCAGCAGCGAAACCACCTGTGCGACCGTCTCGATAACATAATCGACGTCCTCTTCGGTGTTCTGCTCGCCCAGCGTGAGACGCAGCGAACCGTGCGCGATCTCATGCGGCAGGCCAATCGCCATCAGAACATGGCTGGGGTCGAGCGAACCGGTCGAGCATGCAGAGCCGGTCGAGCCGCAAACGCCCATGTTGTCCAGCATCAGGATCAGGCCCTCGCCCTCGATCGCCTCGAACACGAACGACGCCGTACCCGGCAGACGGTTCACCGGATCGCCGGTGTAATGCGTATAGGGGATCTTATCCATCACGCCCTTAACCAGCTTATCCGTCAAGCCCTTGACATAGCCCATTTTTTCGTCCAGACCCTCGACCGCTTCCTTCATCGCGGCCGCGAGGCCGATGCAGCCCGCGGTGTTCTCGGTGCCCGAGCACAGGCCGCGCTCCTGCCCGCCGCCGTAAACCAGCGGCTCGAGCACGATGCCCTGCTTGACATACAGCGCGCCCACGCCGCGCGGGCCGCGGAACTTGTGCGCGGACAGCGACAGCATGTCGATGCCCATTTCCTGCACATCGATGTGCATATGGCCGACCGCCTGCACTGCGTCAGTGTGGAACTTCGCGCCGACCGCATGCGCAAGCGCGGAAATCTCCTTCAGCGGCTGAATCGTACCGATCTCGTTGTTCGCCGCCATGATAGAGACGAGCGCGGTGTCCTCGGAAAGCTCGTTTTTCAGCTGTTCGAGGTCGATACGGCCGTATTTATCCACATCCAGATAGGTGACGCGGAACCCTTCCTTCTCGAGCGCCTCGCAGGTGTACAGCACGGCATGGTGCTCGATCTTGGAGGTAATCAGGTGACGGCGCTTCTTGCCCGCCGGGCCGTGCATAAAGCCGCGGATGGCGAGGTTGTCCGCCTGCGAACCGCCGCCGGTGAAGATGATCTCGCCCGGGGCGTAGTCGTTCTTTTCGTTGACCGGCATCGCCGCATTCAGGCACTTGCCGACCGTCGTGCGCGCCTCGTTAAGCGCCATCTTAGCCTCGCGGCCGATGCGGTACAGCGAGGACGGGTTGCCGAAATACTCGGTCAGCCACGGCTTCATCGCGTTGAACGCCGTTTCGGACAGCGGGGTGGTCGCCGCGTTGTCCGCATACACAAATCTTTTCATTTCTTATCTCAAGCCTTTCTTTCCAAAAGGGGTTGTACATAACATGTATCTGCCAGTAAACCGGCAGGATTTCCGGTACTTCTAATATACACCTGAAACGCGCATTTTAGCAAGCGAAAAACTGACAAATCACACGCGCGCAATTCTCCCGTTTTGCATCATTTTGTGCATTTTGTGTAGTTTTAACCATGGTCACGGGTATCCATGTGCTTTTTCAGCCGCTGGAGCACCGCATCGTACCGTGCAGAACGCGCCGTCGGGTTGCCGCGCAGCAGGCTCTTGCGCGTGCGGCCGAGTGCCTCAGCGCGCTCGTCAAAGCGACGCTGCACCTCGTCCAAGCGTGCCAAAATCTGCTCTTTCGCATCGGACAGCTGGCCTCGCGCTCCACCGACACGCTCGGTGAGCTGCTCGCGGGCTTCGTCCACACGCTCGGTAATCTGCTCGCGCGCCTCGTCCATCTTTTCCGACCATTCGCCGCGCGCCTCATCCACACGATAAGACAGCTTTGTCAGCTGCACCAGCGCGGTCTCAGACAGCTGCTCGCGCAGCTCGGCGCCCTGCTCGCGCAGCTTGTCCAGCTCCTCGAGCACGCGTGCCAGATCGAGTGCGGTGCGTACGGATACCGCCACGTCGCCGATAAATGCAGCCGACAGCAGCACATCCACCACGATCAGCGCCCAGAACGGCAGCCAGACCACGATCGCCTCGACCGGCGGGTGGATCGCCCGCGCAAGGATCAGCCCGAGAAAACCCCAGCACAACGAGGACTGCAAACAGATCCGCCCCTGAAACTGGAACCGGTGGGTGGAGTAGTCCCAATATTTCACCTTAAATAAGGTTTCCATCAGCACGCCGACAACATATTCAAACACCGTCGCCGCGACCATGCTGGCCAGAAACAGTTCGACCGGCCGGTCGTACAGCGGCAGCGACACGTGCAGCAGGATGGTCGCGCCAAAGCCATAAATCGGCAGCATCGGGCCGCGCAGGAAGCCACGGTTGACAAAACGGCGCTGCTGCACAGATACCACCGTCGATTCAAAGCACCAGCCCAAAAAGCAGTAGGCATAAAATACAAACAGCCACTGCGGGGCGGAATAATCATAAAGCAATAGCGCGGACCTTCTTTCCAAATATGCCAGTGTTTGTTTAACATCTGTTCCATTATTCTATCTAATTTTTTGACTTTTGGCAAGGGTGCAGGTATAATAGAATTATCTCATTTTCATCAAGAAGGGCAGGATGACGCCGCTATGCTGAATTTTTCCATCCACACTTCCACTGAGGTCGTTTTCGGCCGTGATATCGAAGGGCAAATCGGCCCCAAGCTCAAGGAGTTCGGCGCGCACCGCGTGCTGGTGCATTTCGGCGGCTCGAGCGCGCGTTCGTCCGGCCTGCTCGATAAAGTTGAAAAAAGCCTGTTTGACGCAGGGCTGAGTTTTGTTGAACTGGGCGGTGTCGAACCCAACCCCAAGATATCCATGGCGCGCCGCGGCATCGAGCTTTGCAAGCGCGAGGGGATCGACTTTATCCTCGCCGTCGGCGGCGGCTCGG
The DNA here is from genome assembly GCA_019115615.1 of Candidatus Agathobaculum merdavium. Lineage (GTDB taxonomy): Bacteria > Bacillota > Clostridia > Oscillospirales > Butyricicoccaceae > Agathobaculum > Agathobaculum merdavium. Next base: position 11,791 of record DXDE01000114.1, read on the forward strand.
TCATCGACTCCGCCAAGGCCATTGGTCTGGGCGTGGCCACCGGACGCGACCCGTGGGAATTCGCCTCGACCGGCACCGCGCCGGATAAGACCCTGCCCGTCGCGACCGTGCTGACGCTCGCAGCCTCCGGCTCGGAAACCAGCAACTCCTGCGTACTGACCAATGAGGAAACCAAGGAAAAGCGCGGCATCACCAGCCAGACCAACCGCCCGCGCATCAGCTTCCTTAACCCGGAGAACTCCTTCACCGTATCCAAGTTCCAGACCGGCTGCGGCATCGTGGATATTATGATGCACACGCTCGAGCGCTACCTGACCCCGGCGGGCGGCGAAAGCGATATCACCGACCGCATCGCGGAGGGCGTACTGATCGCGACGCGCGACGCAGGCCGCCGTGCAATCGAAAACCCGAACGACTACGAGGCGCGCGCCACGCTGATGTGGGCGGGCAGCGTATCGCACAACGACTATACCGGCTGCGGCCGCACGCGCCTGTTCCCAGTGCACAAGCTCGAGCATGAGCTGAGCGCCTTCCGCGACCAAATCGCGCACGGCGCGGGCCTGTCCGTGCTGTTCCCGGCATGGGCCATGTATGAGATGAAGAACGATATCCCGCGCTTTGCCCAGCTGGCAAACCGCGTGTTCGGCGTGGAAATGGACTTTGCCTGCCCGGAGCGCACCGCGCGCGAGGGTATCCTGACCATGAAGCGCTTCTTTGAAGAAATCGGCATGCCGGTGCATCTGTCCCAGCTTGGCATCAAGCCCGCGGATTACGATACGCTCGCGGACAACACCATGCGCACAGTCAAAGGGCCGGTCAAGAGCTATACGCCGCTTGATAAGGATGCCATCCTCGCCATCTACCGCCTGGCTGAATAATCTTTTGCCCATAACGCCCCCTGCCCGCCGGGGAGCGACGCCCGCGTGCGTCCTCCCCGGCGCGGCGCAGGGCGTGGATTTTTTCATTTTTCTTTTATTTTACTCTTGACAAGTACGCACGACACACGCTATAATAGTTAGGCTAACTGCGATAGAAGAATCGCGGTTGCATACCAGCATTTTTACATTCCTCAATAGCTCAGTTGGTAGAGCATGCGGCTGTTAACCGCAGGGTCGTTGGTTCGAGTCCAACTTGAGGAGCCATACAGGGGTATAGCTCAGCTGGTAGAGCATCGGTCTCCAAAACCGAGTGCCGTGGGTTCGATCCCTACTGCCCCTGCCAA
>DXDE01000115.1 GCA_019115615.1 Candidatus Agathobaculum merdavium
CCTTTGCTTCCGCCCGCTGCAGCCTAAGCTCGAACTGGGTATGCATCTGGTGTGGAAAAAGTCACAGGTGTTTTCCAAAGCAGCCGGATTATTTCTCGACTGTTTGCAGGCGTATCTGGCCTCCGACGGTTTTGACGATGTATCAGAATAGCTTAAACCGTCTGATGATCTGCGTGGCTGCCTTTTTGGATTGCAAGGCATCCCATTGCCAATAAGCGGAAATCGGTGTACACTAATGATGCATTTGCACGCTGCACCGTATGTTCCAGATGCAGTGCGGCGTATACAATGTGAAAAACTGGAGGGGGATTCTGATGAAATGCGTACAATGTGGCAGCGAGCTTAAGCCGGGTGCAAGATTTTGTACTGCCTGCGGGGCGAAGCAGCCAGAGAGTGAAGAGAAAATATGTCCGAATTGCGGTGCTGCGCTGCAAGCGGGAGCGAGATTCTGCAAAAACTGCGGCAGCCCGGTAGAAGCATCGCAGCCGGAGGCACAGCCTGCGCAAACAGCGCCGCAGTCACCGGAGAAAAAGAGCGGTAAGGGAAAAACGGCGGTGATCGCGGCTGTTGCGGTTGTGCTGGTGGTCGGCATTGCGGCTGCTGTATGGGCGGTGACCCGCCCCGCAGCCAAAGGGGGCGGCGAACAGCCGGTTTCATCTGCGGCAGGCGATACGGTGGTGCAGCCGGATCAGATCGATAGCGCGGATATCGACCTTGTGGCGGATGATACGGTAGAACTGACCGGGACGGTGCGTATTTCGACCGAGAATGAGCTGTTCCTTGACTGGGGCGAGCCGATGCGCATCCTGCTGACAGATGATGACGGCGAACGCGTGCAGGTCAGCGACGTATCGTCGGCTTATCTGGTTAACGACGGCGTCAGTCGTTCATTATGGGAAGAACTGCCGCTCGATCAGCCGGTGCGCATAGAAGGCGAGCTGGAGATTGAGGGGACACGCCTTTACCTGTATGCTGAGGAATTGACCGATACCGATGGCAGCGCGCTGGTCATCCAAGCGGAGCAGCAGCCGCCTGTGCAGCAGGAGGAGATTCTGCCGCAGAGTGATTCGCGCCTGCTGACCCATTCGGATATCGAAGGGCTGACACTGCAGGAAATCAATTACGCTAAAAATGAGATTTACGCGCGCCATGGGCGTAAATTCAGCTCCAAGGAGCTGCAAACCTATTTTGATTCCAAGTCGTGGTATCACGGTACGATCGCGCCGGAGGACTTCAGCGATTCCGTGCTCAGCGATACCGAGCGCAAGAACGCGGACTTCCTGGCCGAAGTCGAGTTTTCGATCGATCCCAATGGGTATAAGCTCGATGCGTAAGCGTGTATGTATCATGGTGCTTGCACTTGGTCTGCTGACCGGGTGTGCAGGTGCGCCTGCGCAGCAGACTGAGGAACCGGCGTCGGCAGAGGATGCGTCTGCCGTCGAGGTGCAGGTGGAGGAACCGCAGGCGGCGGAGCCGTCACTTATGGTTGCGATCGACCCGGGGCATCAGTCTTGGGATGTGGATATGAGCGACACCGAGCCGGTCGGCCCGGGGGCGACGGAATATAAGCAGAAGGCGACAACCGGTACGGCGGGCCGGTATTCCGGCGTGGCGGAGTATGCGCTGAATCTGGATATTTCCTTGCTGCTGCGTGACAAACTCGAGCAGCGCGGCTATCGGGTTGTGCTGACGCGAGAGGATAACCAGACCGCGATCAGCAATGCGGAGCGGGCGCAGCTGGCAAGCGAGGCGGGTGCGGATATCTATTTGCGCATCCATGCCAACGGCAGCGAGGATACATCGGTGCATGGCGCGCTCGCACTCGTGCCGAGCGCCCAGAACCCGTATGTTGCCGATCTGCATGAATCGAGCTTGCAGCTCGCGCAGTGTGTGTTGACAGCGTATTGTGAAGCGACCGGCTTTTCCGATTTGGGCGTGCAGGACAACGACACGATGACCGGCATCAACTGGAGCACCTGCCCGGTGATGATTCTGGAAATGGGATTTATGACCAATGAACAGGATGATCTGGCGATGGCGGACGCGGATTTCCGGATGAAAATGGTGCAGGGTATTGCAGATGGGGTAGAACGATACGATGAACAGACGAAATAGCGGTTGGTGGGCGGCGCTGTTTGCGCTGGCGCTGCTGGCAGGCTGCAGTACGTCTCAGGCGGAAAACACGACGACAGAGGTCGAGGTGCAGCCGCCGCAGGTACAGGAAGAACAGGCGGCAGAAATGCCGGTAGATGAGCCGGAGAAACAGGAGGGCGCGGCGGCTGCCCTGCGGGAACTGCTTGAAGAGCAGCTCTCGGCAGGAAAGCAGATGGCAGGCGGGACTTGGTCTGCCTGTGTGCTGCCGCCGGATGACGCGGAACCGGTGATTATGAATGCACAGCCGCTGCGTTCGGCTAGCCTGATCAAGCTGTTTGTGGCCGGCACAGTTTGTGAGCAGTGGGACGCGGTGGACGCACGGGCGCAGTATGCAGGGGAGACGGACGAGCTGCTGCAAAAAATGCTGTCTGTCAGCGACAATGATGCGACCAATACCCTTGTACGTCGGCTGGGCGGCGGCGATGCTTCCAGCGGCATGGCGCAGGTCAACGCCTATTGCGAAGAAAACGGCTATGCGGACAGCAACATGGGGCGCTTGATGCTTGATTTCGATGCGGCAGGGGATAATTTCACCTCCGCTGCCGATTGCTGCGCAATTCTGCGTGCGGTGGAGCAGGGCGAAACGGCGGGTGCGGACAGGATATTAACCGCACTGAAAGAGCAGGAGCGTACGGGTAAGCTGCCGGCCGGTGTGCCGGATGGTGTTATGACCGCCAACAAGACCGGCGAGCTGGACGATGTGGAGAACGACGCGGCCATTGTCTGGGCACAGGATGGTACATATATCCTTTGCGTGCTGGCGGATGGGGTGTCCGACCCGGCTGCTGCGCGGACGCAGATCACTGCCTTATCTTCTGCGGTATACACGTATTTTGAATCGGCAAACACCTGATGGATAAAGAAAAAGACCCGCCTAAGCGGGTCTTTTTCCTTTGCGATGAGGTGGATTACAGCTGCGGCATCAGGTTGGCAAGTTCCAGAGCGGTCAGCGCGGCATCCGCGCCCTTGTTGCCGGCCTTGGTGCCGGCGCGCTCGATCGCCTGCTCGATGTTCTCGGTCGTGACGATGCCGAAGGTTGCCGGTACGCCGGTCTGCAGGTTGACCTGTGCGATGCCCTTGGAGACCTCATTGCAGACATAGTCATAGTGCGAGGTCGAGCCGCGGATCACCGCGCCGAGGCACACGATTGCGCAGTATTTGCCGGACTGGGCAAGCTTCTGTGCGGCCAGCGGGATTTCAAACGCGCCCGGCACCCAGACGAGCGTGATGTCATCCGTATCGACGCCGTGGCGCACGAGCGTGTCCTCCGCGCCCGAGATCAGCTTGGAGACGATGAACTCATTGAAACGCGACGCGACGATAGCGAATTTGCCTTTACCTGCGACCAGTTTTCCTTCCAGAACTTTCATGATAGTTTTCCTCCGTTTGATATGAAATGGTTATTTGAACTTACAGAACGTGCTTGAACAGATGTCCCATTTTGATCTGCTTGGTGCGCAGATAGAATGCGTCATCCTCCTGCGGGGCGATTTCGATCGGGACGCGCTCGACGATCTCGACGCCGAAACCATCCAGGCCATAGATCTTCTCCGGGTTGTTGGTCAGCAGACGCAGCTCCTTTGCGCCGAGATCCTGCAAAATCTGTGCGCCGATCCAGTATTCACGAAGGTCGGGAGCAAAGCCAAGTTTGACGTTAGCCTCGACCGTGTCCCAGCCCTGTTCCTGCAATTCGTATGCTTTCAGCTTGTTGATCAGGCCGATGCCGCGGCCTTCCTGCCGCATGTAGAGCAGCACGCCGCGGCCCTCGCGCTCAATTTGCTGCATGGCGGCGGCCAGCTGCTGACCGCAGTCACAGCGGCGTGAGCCGAATACGTCGCCGGTCAGACATTCCGAATGTACGCGGCACAGCAGATTTTTGCCGTCGCCAATGTCGCCTTTGACCAGCGCGACATGGTGTTCGCCGGTCAGGTCGTTGATGTAGCCGTAGATTTGGAACTCGCCGAAACGGGTGGGCAGCTTGGCGCTCGCTTCGCGCACAACATGCTTGTCGTGGCGGCGGCAGTAGTCCTGCAAGTCCTTGATTGTGATGACCTTCAGCCCCCATGCTTTGGCATGCTCGAGCAATTCGGTTGTGCGCATCATCGTGCCGTCGTCGCGCATGATCTCGCAGCACAGGCCGCATTCTTCCAATCCTGCCAGACGGCACAGGTCGACGGTTGCCTCGGTGTGACCGTTGCGGGTGAGCACACCGCCATAGCGCGAGATCAGCGGGAATACATGGCCGGGACGGCGCAGGTCGCTGGGCTTCGTGTTCGGGTCAGCGCACATGCGGCAGGTGAAGCCGCGCTCCTCAGCAGAAATACCCGTGGTGGTGTTCACATGATCGACCGAAACAGTAAACGCGGTCTGGTGGTTGTCGGTGTTGACTTTAACCATCTGCTCCAGCCCCAACCGATCCGCGACTGCCTTGCTCATCGGTGTGCAGATCAGACCCTTGGCGTGGACAGCCATAAAGTTAACGTTTTCGGTCGTGGCGAACTGGGCGGCGCAGATCATGTCGCCTTCGTTTTCACGGTCGGGATCATCGATCGTGATGATGATGCGGCCGGCGCGTAATTCGTCCAGCGCTTCCTCGACCGTGCAGTATTGCTGTTCCATAGTGGTTTGTCCTCCTTTGTGTTCAGAACCCGTGTTGGGCCAGAAAATCCATGGTGATGCCGCTTTTTGCCGTGGTCTCGTCCTTTCCATAAGGCGTGAGCAGCTTTTCAACGTATTTGCCGATCACATCGCATTCGAGGTTGACCGTATCGCCCGGCTTTTTACCGAGCAGAATGGTTTCCGCGCCCGTGTGTGGGATGATCGAAACGGAAAAACTGGTCTCGTCCACCGCCGCGACTGTCAGGCTGACGCCATCGATTGCGATTGAGCCTTTTTCGACGATGTAGCGCAAAAGCGATGCAGGGGCGTGCACCGTCACCCAGACCGCGTTGTCCTCGCGTTTTTGGGATGCGATCGTACCCGTGCCGTCGATGTGGCCGGACACAATGTGTCCGCCGAAACGGCCATTAGCGGCCATGGCGCGTTCGAGATTGACGGGGGAGCCGCTTTGCAGCTGTCCCAGTCCCGAGCGCCGCAGCGATTCGGCCATCACGTCAGCCGAAAAGCTGTCCGCGGTCATGGAAACGACCGTCAGGCACACGCCGTTGGTGGCGATGCTGTCGCCGATTTTTGTTCCTTCAAGCACGGCTTTCGCGCCGATCGTCAGCCGTGCGCCTGCCGCGCCGCGTTCGATGCGACGCACCGTGCCGATTTCCTCAATGATGCCAGTGAACACGTTACAGTACTCCCTCCATGAGAAAATCCTCGCCCAGCGGCGTAACGGTGACGTTTTTGAGCGGCATCGCGCCAGCCATCTTGGCAAAGCCTGTGCCGCCGAGCGGGGTTTTGGCAGCCGCACCGCCAATCAGCTTGGGCGCGATGTACGCCTGCACCTTGTGCACGATGCCGGCCTCGAGCGCCGCGAACGCAAGCTCTGCGCCGCCCTCGAGCAGGATGCTGTCCAGCCCGTGCGCACCGAGCTGGCGCATCAGGTCGTTTAAGTCGACTTTGCCGTTCTGCTCCTTGCAGAGCACCAGATGTGCGCCAGCTTTTTTCAGCGCGGAGGCACGTTCGTTCCATTCGGTCACGGCGATGACGGTGTCGATCTCGTGTGCGGTGCGGATCAGCTGGCAGTCCAGCGGTGTGCGTGCGTGGCTGTCGCAGATGATGCGGTAAGGGTTTCGGCCGCCCTCGATGCGGCAGGTGAGCAGCGGGTCGTCGGCCAGCACCGTACCAATGCCGACCATGATGCCGGACAGGCGGGCGCGCGTTTCATGGACATGGTGCCGTGCTGCCTCTCCTGTTACCCAGCGGCTGTCGCCGGACGCTGCGGCGATTTTGCCGTCCAGTGTCATCGCGTACTTAAGCACAACGTAAGGAGTCTTGCTTGTGATGTAATGGAAGAATATTTCGTTGAGCCTGCGGCATTCATCCTCACAGATGCCGGTCTCGACCGGGATGCCCGCGCTGCGCAAAATCTCGGCGCCTTTGCCTGCAACAAGAGGATTGGCGTCCAGACAGCCGACAAACACACGGCCGATGTGTTTTTCAAGAATCGCGTCCGTGCAGGGGGGCGTGCGTCCCCAGTGGCAGCATGGCTCGAGAGTAACGTACAGGTCCGCGCCCGCCGGATCTTCCATGCAGTTTTTCAGCGCGTTGCGCTCGGCATGCAGGCTGCCGCACTCTTCGTGCCAGCCCTCACCGATCACGCGGCCGTCTTTGACGATCACACAGCCAACCATGGGGTTGGGGCTGACGTGTCCCGCGCCGCGCGCAGCCAGCTCGAGCGCCCGGCGCATATAGTTTTCATGGATGTTTTGCAAAGAGAAATCACCTCGCGAAAAGCCCGGATGGGCTGAAATGATAAAAAACGCCCCGAAAGTAGATGCTTCGGGGCGTAATGCCGCAAAAATAAAAAATCTGAAACACGATAACGCGTTTCAGAACAGCAAACAAACGGAAACAGGACCTATCCCGCCTTCCGCACATTCTTCTTTCATCCAGACTATACTGTCGGCTTCGGAGTTTCACCGAATCATGCTTTCACTCGAAAGAGCGTCCGCTCGCGGGCTGTACCGCCGGTAGGGAATTGCACCCTGCCCTGAAGAATCCTGATATTCGGTTGGTGGAAAGCGTTCTTCACGCTTTACCAAGGACAAGTATATACCTGCGGAAAACAGAATGCAAGCATTTTTACAAAATTGTGCGAGGGCAGCCGTAGCCGCCCCCGCCGAGGGAAGAGTAAAAAAGAAAAGAGAAAAGTGTGTCCTGACCACGTTTTTAGGATAGCAGCATTTTGCAAAAAACGGAGCAAAGGCACGTAAAACTTATGCAAAAGCTGCAAATGTGCTATGTACCGCTGCCGGCCTCCTCGAAAACGCTTGTTTGGTGCGTTCGGACGTGTTATAATATTTCAGTATTGAAATTTGTATGCAGAGAAGGAGCTTTCGGTGTGAACAATCGTGAGCATATTCGGAATTTTTCCATCATCGCACACATCGACCACGGTAAATCCACGCTGGCCGACCGCCTGCTTGAGCAGTGCAAGGCTGTCTCTCAGCGCGAAATGGAAGAGCAGCTGCTCGATAATATGGATCTCGAGCGCGAGCGCGGCATTACGATCAAAGCGCGCGCCGTGCGTATGGAGTATGAGGCTGACGACGGGCAGACCTATGAGATGAACCTGATCGACACGCCCGGCCATGTGGACTTCAATTATGAGGTTTCGCGTTCGCTCGCCGCATGCGAGGGCGCGCTGCTGGTCGTGGACGCGGCGCAGGGCATCGAGGCGCAGACGCTGGGCAACACTTACCTTGCGATCGATGCCGGTCTTGAAGTTGTGCCGGTGATCAACAAGATTGATCTGCCCGCGGCGGATGCACCGCGCGTCAAGAAGGAGATCGAGGATATCATCGGCATCCCGGCCGAGGATAGTCCGGAGATCTCGGCAAAAATGAATATCAATATCCACGAGGTGCTTGAGCGCATTGTGTCCGACATTCCCGCACCGTCGGGCGACCCGGATGCACCGCTGCGCGCACTGATTTTCGACAGCCAGTATGACCCCTATAAGGGTGTTATCGTCTATATGCGTCTAATGGATGGCACGATCCGGCCGGGTATGAAGGTCAAAATGATGGCGACCGGCGCGACGTTCCAAGTGCTCGAGTGCGGCCATCTGCTGCCGCTCGGCCTGTCCCCTCAGCAGGAACTGTGCGCAGGTGAGGTTGGTTACTTCACCGCGTCGATCAAAACCGTGTCCGACACCCGTGTGGGCGACACGGTCACCGAGGCCGACCGTCCGACCGCGGAGGCGCTGCCGGGCTATCGTCCGGCGCGGCCGATGGTGTTCTGCGGTATCTATACCGAGGACGGTTCTAAGTACCCCGACTTGCGCGACGCGCTGGAAAAGCTGCAGCTGAATGACGCAGCGCTGTCGTTCGAGCCGGAAAGTTCGGTGGCGCTGGGCTTTGGCTTCCGCTGCGGCTTCCTCGGCATGCTGCACATGGAGGTCATTCAGGAGCGTTTGGAGCGCGAATTTGACCTTGATCTGGTCACGACGCTGCCGAGCGTGGTGTACGAGATCGTCAAGACTGACGGAACAATCGTCCAGTGCGACAACCCGCACGACTATCCGGACCCCGCGGTCATCGAGGAGGCGCGCGAGCCGTTTGTCAAGGCGACGATTATGACGCCGCAGGAGTATGTCGGCAACATCATGCCGATGTGTCAGGAACGGCGCGGCGTATTCAAGGACATGCAGTATCTGGACGCGAATCTCGTCGAGTTGCATTACGAAATGCCGATCAACGAGATTATTTACGACTTCTTCGACGCTTTGAAGGCGCGCACCCGCGGCTACGCGTCGCTTGACTACGAGTTTCTCGATTACCGTCCGAGCGATCTGGTCAAGGTCGATATGCTGCTCAACGGCGATCAGGTGGACGCGCTGTCATTCATTGTGCACCGCGAAAAGGCATATGGCCGTGCGCGCCGCATCTGCGAAAAGCTCAAGGAAAACATCCCGCGCCAGCTGTTCGAGGTGCCGGTACAGGCTGCGATCGGCGGCAAGGTCATCGCGCGAGAGACAGTCAAGGCGATGCGTAAGGACGTTCTGGCCAAGTGCTATGGCGGC
>DXDE01000116.1 GCA_019115615.1 Candidatus Agathobaculum merdavium
ACCGGCCGCTGCCGCAGGCGGTTTGCGCCGCGCAGAACTAAAAACCAAGGCCCGTGCTGGTAGGCACGGGCTTTTTTATGTCAAAACAAGACGGAACGGGACGCGCGCCTTGCATTACGCACGAAATCAGATATAATAAAAGCATAACAGGACAGCCGCCACGCGCAAAAGGAGGAAAACGCGATGATCTATACCGTAACCCTCAACCCTTCGCTGGACTATCTGGTGCACACCGAAGCGCTGCGCCCCGGGCGGCTGTGCCGCACGGATGGCGAGACGCTGCACCCGGGCGGCAAAGGCGTGAATATTTCGCTGGTATGCGCTGCGCTCGGGCTGCCGACGCGTGCGCTTGGCTTTATCGCAGGGCGCACAGGCGCACTGTTCGCATCGCTTTTGGCCGAAACCGGCGTGGAATATGATTTCTGCCGTCTGGACGAGGGCATGACGCGCATCAACGTCAAGATTTCCTCGCATGAGCGGACCGGGCTGAACGGCGCGGGGCCGGAAATCCCGCCTGCGGCGTTGATAGAACTTGCCGGTAAGCTGGATTTGCTAGGCGAGGGTGATTGGCTGGTGCTGTCCGGCTCGCTGCCCGCGGGCGTGCCTGCGGATGTGTACGCGCGGATGCTGAGCCGTGTACAGGGCAGCGGTGTGAAAACCGTTGTGGGTGCGGCGGGCGACGCGCTCAAGAACGCGCTGCCGCATGAACCGGATCTGGTCAAATTAACGGTGAACGAGTTGAACGCGCTGATTGGCGGCGCGCCGCATAGCCCGTCGGGACTCGCGGCCTGTGGCTGTGAACTGCAGCGCGCGGGCGCGCGCGAGGTGCTGATCGTGTGCGGCACGGAGGGAGCCGTGCTGGTTCCGACGGCGGGACAGGCGCTATATCTGGCATGCGCGGCGCTGGGAGCGGCGCAGCAGCCGGTCGGCATGAGTGATGCGATGACCGCGGGCTGGCTCTATGCCCGCGAACAGGGGCTGTCCGACGCGGAGACGCTGCGCTGGGCGATCGCGGCGGGCAGTGCGGCACGCGAAGCTGCATGGATGCCCAGCCGTACAGCGATTGAACAGGCGCTTGCCGCTGTGGGGAAGCCACGCACAGTCTGACCGGCAGGCAGCCAAGCGGGACAGAGAAAAAGGCCGAATTATGCCAACTGCAAAATAGATTTCTGCTTTGGGGCGCAGCGTTTGACACGCCGCGTCCCTTCTGGTATAATCATGTCATGCCGCCATGGCGGAACTGGTAGACGCAGGGGACTTAAAATCCCCCGGTAGCGATACCGTGCCGGTTCGATTCCGGCTGGCGGCACCAAAAAAGCCCCGTATCCGACAGGATACGGGGCTTTTTGCTGTGTATGGGGAGCGGGTTCTAACGCTGGAGCGGCGTATGGATTGACAGGACAGCGGGTTGTCGGTAGAATAGAAGAAAGATACGTTATAGATAAGGAGAAAACCATGCATTTGACACAATCGCGGTGCGCAAAGGTGCTCGGCGTTATCTTTTTATTGTCTCTGATTCCCTTGTATTGCATTGCGCGGTATGATTATTTGTCCGGTGATGATTTTTGGTATCTTGCTGGGACGCTGCCGGTCTGGCAGCAGACCGGATCGGTCGCAGCCGTGCTGCAGGCGGCGCTGGAGCAGACCGTGCAGCGCTATTTTGAGTGGCAAGGCAATTTTTCGTTTATCTTCCTGACCTTTTTGCAGCCCGCAAGCTTTGGAGAGCAGTATTACGGCCTGACGGCGGTGCTGACGCTGACCACGCTGGTCGTGTGCGCACTGTATTTTTTCCGGGTGCTGCTGCGCAGCTATATGCAGGCAACGCGCAGCATCGGCTGGATCATTTCGCTGCTGCTGACGTTTTTGCTGGTGCAGTATATGTATGAACCGGTTGAGGGACTATATTGGCATCCGGGCGCGATCTCTTATACGTTTTTCTATGCGCTGGGGCTATGGATGCTTGGTTTGCTGCTGCAAATGGTGCAACATACCACGCTTCATAGACGGCTTCTGTGCTTTGTGCCGGCGCTCATTCTTGCGCCGATTGTGGGCGGCAGCAACTATTCGACCGCGCTGGTTTCCGCCATGCTGCTGTTCCTGCTGGTGATTTACCTGTTTTGGAAAAAGCAGCGGCAGAATGTGGTGCTCTGCCTGGTCGCGCTCGTGCTGCTGACCGCGGCACTGCTTATCAGCATCCTTGCGCCGGGCAATGGCATGCGGCAGGACACGGTGGGCGAGGCAAGCGTCATCAAGGGGCTTGTGACTTCGATTGTCTACGCAGTGTACAGCATGGCAAACGCCACGACCGTGCCTGTGCTGCTGGTATGGGTGTTTCTCGCGCCGCTGGTGTACCGGCTGGCAAAGCAGAGCGAGCTGGATTTTTCGCATCCGGTCTGGGCGATGGTGCTGTTGTTTGGCCTGTATGCGGCGCTCGGTATGCCCTGTTTTTACGCGCTGGGATTTGCTATCCCGGAACGCAATATCAATTTGATCTATTTCAGCTATTACCCAGTCGTGCTGTGTGCGATGTTTTACCTGTTTGGTTGGATTTCGCATCGTTTTGCGGGCAGGCTGCCGGATTGGCATATCAGCGCGCTATATGAAAAACGCTTCGGCACGGTGTTTACGGCGTTCTGTCTAGTATTCGCACTGGCGGTCGGCGGACAGATCGCGGTCGGCAAAGGCGAGGACGGCGGGCTGGCCTTCTCGCGCATGCCCGCGGGCATGAGTGCCGCCTATTCGCTCGTGACAGGCGAGGCACAGGCGTTCCATGCGCAGATGCTGGAGCGTGCGGAGATCTGCCGCAGCGCGCCGGGCGAGGATGTTGTGCTGACTGAGCGCGTAGCCGAGCCGTGGGTACTGGCGTATGAGGATATCACGACCGACCCGGCGGACTGGAAGAACGCGGGTATGGCGGCGTATTACGGCAACGCCAGCGTGCGGCTGGGCGATACCGGACAGTGAACATTGGGGTAAAGGAAGTTCGTCGGCACATGAAAACAATATCGGTGATTGTCCCTTGCTATAATGAGGAAAAGGCACTGCCGTTCTTTTTGCAAGAGGTACGCAGCGTACTCGAACGGATGATGGAAGATGAAGAACTGGCATATGAACTGCTGTTTATCAATGACGGTTCGACTGACGGTACGCTACAACTGCTGCGCGATGCCGCGCGACAGGACAACCATGTGCAATATTTGTCGTTTTCGCGCAACTTTGGCAAAGAGGCGGCGATGTATGCCGGTTTGCAGCATTGTAAAGGCGACTATGCGGCGGTGATGGATGCAGATATGCAGGATCCCCCGTCACTGCTGCCCGAGATGTACGCAGCGCTGCGATCGGGCGAGTATGACAGCGTTGCAACGCGGCGTGTGTCGCGTGACGGCGAGCCGCCGGTACGCAGCTTTTTCGCGCGTCGGTTTTACCGGCTGATGAACCGCATTTCGGACACGCGCATTGAGGATGGTGCGCGGGATTTCCGCCTGATGACCCGTCAGATGGTGGATGCGATTCTGTCTATGACAGAGTACAACCGGTTCTCTAAAGGGATTTTCGGTTGGGTGGGCTTCCGCACCAAGTGGCTGCCGTACGAAAATGTCGAACGCGTTGCGGGACAGACAAAGTGGTCGTTTTGGAAGCTGTTTTTGTATTCCATTGAAGGCATCACTGCATTTTCGACTGTGCCGCTGGCATTTGCATCGGTGATCGGTGTGCTCTTTTGCCTGATTGCGTTCCTGTTTATCTGTGTTGTATTGGTTAAGACATTGCTCTACGGTGATCCGGTGGGCGGCTGGCCGAGCATGATGTGTGTCATTCTGTTTCTCGGCGGGATTCAGTTGTTCTGCATCGGTATTTTGGGACAGTATCTTGCAAAAACCTATCTGGAGACCAAACGGCGCCCGATCTATATTGTGCAGGAAACCAGCGAGGGATTATGATGTGGGAAAGACTCAGGGATAATACCGTGCTGCGTTTCGCGTTGGTTGGTGTGGTTAACACACTGGTAGGTATGGCGATCATGTTTGGGCTATACAATTTGGCGCATTGTTCATATTGGATGTCTTCGGCGTGCAATTACATTTTGACCAGCATCCTGAGCTTTTTCCTCAACAAGTTTTTCACCTTTCACAATAAGGAAAAGGGCATCGGGCAGGTCGTGCGCTTTGCGGTCAATATCGTCGTGTGTTATCTGCTGGCTTACGGCATCGCCAAGCCGTTGTGTGTCTGGCTGCTGGGCGGTGCGTCACAAACTGTGCGCGACAACGTGTCCATGTTGGTTGGCATGTGTCTGTTCACCGCACTCAATTATATCGGACAGCGATTTTTTGCGTTTGCATCTCATAAGGAGGCACGAAAATAGTATTGTCGCTCTGGTTGATGCTGCCTAACGGTATAAGTATGCCCCGTATCCGACAGGATACGGGGCTTTTTGCTGCGTTAGGGCGTAGGGTGCTGACAAAAAACGAATACAAAGATGGCAGTCTAGATTCTATGGATGATTCACAGAAAGCTTTGTTTAATATTGACAAAAATGGAGTAGCATGGACATAAGGCATCTGCTATAATTAAATAAAAGATCAAGGAAACGCTCTGACGGGCGCGGGGCGCAGCCGCGCCGGCAGCGGAAGAAGCAATGTGAAGTAAATAGGGAGGGGTTCCTGTGAAAAAACGGATGCTCAGTTTGTTGTGCAGCTTGGCGCTGTTGGTGACCATGTTGCCTGTGACTGCGTTGGCGGGTGGGGATAATTCTTTCACCTTTGAAAGCTTGACAGCCGCGCTGCAAAATGAGAGCGGTACCGGCATCTATTTTAAGCCGGATGCGGATTTTGTTTGGCCGGCGAAAGGGGGAACCCTGAGTTTTAAGCAAAACCTGTATCTGGAAGGAGATTGGGAAATTCCTGCAAATGTTACGTTGGAGTTTCCGAATAGCGGCTGCGGAATTACCAATAGCAATGCAAGCGAAATACATACCGTGACGATCAATGGACCTGTTAATGTGACCGCCCCGAGCCACGACCAGTTTATCAGCCGCTGCAATGTGGTATTGAAGCCGGGCAGTTCTGTTCAGCTGGCCTATGATACCGCATCTTTGTATATTGGCAAGGATTGTACTTGGACAGTAGAAGCGGGCGCAACGCTGAACCCGTGGGTCCGGCTGGACGGCACACTGACCGGGGAAGGCACGGTCAGCGGGCAGGTAAACATACAGGGCGGCTTTAACGGCGGCAGTTCTAATGGCGTGCTTTCCGGCAGCCTGACCTTGACAGGAGGCATTCAAGTAGGTAATACGCCGATTGGCTCGGCGTATCAGGATACGCTGACGATCCCGGCCGGCAGCGCCATTCAAACTGCGTTTGAGGGCAACAATGCAATCAATGTGGATCACGGTACGTTGGTGCTGGATGGTTCTCTGGACATCAATGGCAGCAAGAGCAGTCGCACAACGGGGCTGGGACTGAATGACGGCTGCACGCTGCAGCTGGGACAAGATGCCGAACTGTCTTTCCACTATCCGTATGAGCTGACCTGCACAAATCCGGAGGCGCCGCAGACACCTTATGTCACCGGCACGGGCACGATTCAGTACTATGCTGACGATGTGGAGAACATCGACCGTTATTGCTTGTTCTCTCGCGACCTGACCGGTAAGGATATGCCGTTTGAGACAGCAAAGGAAGGCTTGATACCGGCGTATATAGAAAGCGGCGTTGCCATCTGGTGCAGCTGGAACAGCGGCCATGAGCACAGCTGGGGTGCGTGGCAGACGGTTACGGACGCTGCCTGCACCACAGAAGGGCTTGAAGAGCGCACTTGTCAGGATGCGGGCTGCTCTGCAAAGGAAACCAGACCGATCCCCGCGCTGGGACATGCTCTAACCTATTCCAAAAGCGGCGACACCATCACACAGAAATGCACGCGCTGCACTCACAGCGCGGATGCGAGATTGTTCGTGAATAATATGACCTACACCGGCTTGCAGATCACGGCATCGATTAGCTATGATAAGAATTGGTGGGGTGCGCTGCCCAGCCTGCGCTATGAAGGAGAAAACGTAAATGCCGGCTCGGGTACGGTTTATGCGACGGCGGATGATACCGAAATCTATCTGGCCTATACCATCTATCCGGCGACAGAATACATCGTGTCGCTGGGCAACCTGTCGCAGTACAGCGACAGCGTGTCTGCCGTAACATGGACGACCAACCCGCCGGACAAAACCGCTACGGCGACCGTAGAGTATCAGATCACCACCCCGGAAAAGCCCTGCGGTCATGTGCATGACGAGAGCTGCGGTGCAAACGGTGAAAACTGCCAGCATCAGCATGATACGTCCTGCGGCTACGCAGCGGCCAAGACCGAATGGACGACTACGCTGCCGACGGCTGTGGGCAGCTATCCTGTCCGCGTCAAGCTGACGGACAGCCAGAACCTTGTGCTGAAAAACGGCGAGGATGCCTACACCACCGGCACGCTGACTATTTCGGCCCGTTCGTCCGGCGGCGGTTCGGGCAGCTCGGGCAGCTCGGGCAACAAGACCGAGACGACCACCAACCCCGACGGTTCGACCACGACGATCGTGACCCGCCCGGACGGCTCGACCACCGAGACCACCAAGAACCCGGACGGCTCGACTGAGGTCATCGATACCAAGAAGGACGGCACGGTGACCACCACCACGACCGATAAGAATGGCAACAAGACCATCGTGACCGAGAACACCGACGGCACGACCGAGACGGTTATCACCAACACGAACGGCACATCTTCGATCACCAAGACGGACGTGGACGGCAAGACCGAAACCGTGGTCAAGTTGTCTGCTTCGGTCGTAGCAGATGCAGCGGACAAGGGTGAAGCCGTGGCGCTGCCCATGCCGAAGGTAGCTGCGACGAGCGACAGCGTGAGCGCACCAACGGTAACGGTCGATCTGTCCGGCAGCCAGAGCGCAAAGGTGGAGATCCCGGTTTCGGGCGTAACGCCCGGCACGGTCGCTGTGATCGTGGGCGAGGACGGCGACGAAACGATCGTCATGAACAGTATCCCGACCGAAAACGGCGTGGCTGTGACGCTGGCGGACGGCGATACGGTCAAGGTGATGGACAACAGCAAGGATTTTGCGGACGTACCGGCTGCCTACTGGGGCGCGGATGCCATCGACTTTGCGACCAGCCGCGAACTGTTCAATGGCACAAGCGAAACGGCCTTTACGCCGGATGGCAATATGACCCGCGCCATGATCGTAACCGTGCTGGCGCGCTATGAAGGCGTGGACACCTCGACCGGCGACAATTGGTATGACGCAGGTCGCGACTGGGCGATGGAAGCCGGCATTTCGGACGGCACCGACATGGACGGCACGCTGACGCGCGAGCAGCTGGCGACGATGCTGTACCGCTACGCGCAGTACAAGGGACAGGGCTTCACCGGCGCATGGGCTTTTCAGCTCGACTACCCGGACGCGGACGCGGTCAGCGATTATGCGTACGAGGCGATGTGCTGGACGACGATGCATGGCATCATCAACGGCATGGGCGACGGTTCACTCGCCCCGCAGGGGCAGGCAACTCGTGCACAGGTTGCAACCATGCTGATGCGGTTTATCGAAAATATTGCGTAAAACTACTTTTCATAGGCCTCCTGCACTTTGGGTGCGGGAGGCCTATGTTTTTGCCGGAGGGCATTGGCACACAAACGGGTGATGACAAGGCTCGATGTTTATAGTATGATTATATTACGTGTGGCTTCCGATCAAAGGGAGCGGCGTTTGCAGCCGCTGCGGCAGTCAGGACAGAATACAGATAACATCACCAGAATGGATACACGAGGAGTTAAGATATGCAGATCGTTGTAGTGTCGGAAAAGGAGCGGCAGTGGTTTGAACCATTTTTGCCGCCGGAATTTCGCGGCAGTCAAGCGCAGACACAGCTGTTATACGGCGCTGTGGATGACCAGACGGGAACTGCGGTTGGCGCGATGTTGCTGGAGGCGGCAGACGATATCGTCGAGCTGCAGTGGATCTGCGTGGCGGACGAATGGCGGCAGAAGGGAATTGCCCGGCAGATGATCGATGCGCTGCTCGAAGATGCGGAGCAGGTACAGTCGCTGCATGCCATCCATGCGATGCTGAGCTGTCGGGAACAGGCAGCGGCTACGCTGCTGCGCCGCTGTGGGTTCCGGGTCTATCCATCTGCATATCAGGAATATGCGTTCCCTCTGGCGATGGCGCAGCAGGGGGCGTTCTGGCAGCGGCCGGTTTCGTGCAGCGGCAGCATTTTGCCGCTCAGTGCGGTGCCGCAGCAGGCGGTACAGACATTCAACCGTCAAGCCGCGAGAGGAGACAAGCTGCGCGGGGTTGAACCGATCCGCTTGGAAGAATGTGACGGCGCATTGTCGTTATGCTGTCTTTTGGAAACAGAGATCGTGGGCGCGCTGCTCGTCCGTGCAGACAGTCGGGGCAGCGACCTCGATTTGCAGTGGCTTTATGCGGATGCGGCGCATCCGCGCGTCGCGGCAGCACTGCTGCAGCAGGCGGCGGGTGCAGCGTTACGGTCGTTCCCGCCGGAAACGACCGTGCACCTTGCGGCATTGACGCCGGAAGCGGAGGCGCTGGTGAAAAAATTATTGCCGGCGGCAGAGCAACAGACGGGATGGATCGCATGGCGCCAAATTGCGGGAAGCCGCGTGCAGGAGGAACAGACAGATGTGCAAGCAGAATGAACAAGTTGAACAGCAAAGACAGGATACCCCTGTACATGCAGCTCCAACCACTACGACGACAGAGCGCGAGTTGACCGCGTTCCTGCCCGAGGAAATACAGGCGGAGCAGATAGCGACTACGACAGCGACGACGACAACGGCCGTAGCCCCGCAATCCATTCAGATCGTGCAGCAGCTGCGGCAGGCGCGGCAGCGGAATGCGCCGGCCGTTACCCAGCAGCCGGTCGTAGCGGCAGCGCCGGTGCAGGACCCTTATGCCGGCATGTCGCGTGTCAAACGGCACTTTGCTAAGCGGAAAGAGCAAAAGCGCGTTGAAAATAATCGGAAAAAGGCACATCAGGTGCAAATGAAGTTTGCAAAGCTGTGGGATATAGAACCGGAGAAGATTGCGCCTGATATGCCCGAGCTGTTTCAGCGCGGGCAGGCCGTGCAGGAGCAGGTTATGCAGCAGCCGTTTGATTTGCAGCAGGCCAGCACGATGGTGCTTGATTTGGATTGCATGCAGGAACAGGATTACGTCAACGAAGGGCAGACCATTCAGATCGAGAGCATGCTTCGGCAAGAGCATACGCTGCGCCAGATTGCGCACATCCGCGAGAAAAGGCGGGATATTTGGGAAACGCTGGACCGTGGAACGCAGGCGCGGTGCATGACATTGCTCGACCAGTATGAAATCTACCACCAATGTGTGGAGAAAAAGCTGTATCTGCACAATCTGCATCTGGATCAAAATGGGAAATTGGTGCAGGCGCAAATTGGCAGAAGGCCGCAGGATCATGCCATCGTAGAGAAAAATTTGAAATTGCTGCGTGTCCGCCAGTGGTTGGCAGAGTCGGATGCGGTGCTTTATCAGAATGTGCCGCAGCAGCAGTATACGCAAGCGGAAAAAGAGGCTTTCGCTGAGCAGGAGCGTGCGGCGTTCCGCCGCAAAAACGGCGAGGAAATACGGTTGGACCAGATGTCAGAGGATGCGTTTGGCGTACTGATGGCACAATCCAACTCCACGCCGCAGGTTTATCGGACACGCGTCAAAAGTTGGACAGATGCTTTCTCGCAGCGGCAGGAAGACAACAATTCCGAGCTTTTGGGCCCCAAATATAGGCTGGGTGCGATTAGACGCGATGTGATGATCGCGATCGGTGCGCAGGAATTCTGTGATTTGGAGCAGGCGACAGAAGAACAGATCGAGCAGGCCTTTTCCGAAGGGGAACAGCTGCTGACTGCTCTGTCGCAGCTGTGCACGCTGGAGAAGGGGCAGCCTGTGCCGGGGGTGACGCTGGATCAGGCGGTCGAAAATGCGCATGCCGCATTTGAGCTCTGCTTTGACCGGTTTTATCGGGCGTTTGAGACTGCACGCGCGGATCTGTTGACCGCGTTCACGCCGGAGGGACGGCTGCTGCAGGTGCAGCAGATGAGCCGCTTTTATGGTTGGTGGCAGGCGCTGAAGGAGGTCTATGCGCAGTCGCCTGCGCTGCAGGCCCGCATCCCGCAGGATCAGCTGCGCTATGTGCGCAGTGTTTCCCAGTTTATCTTTGGAAGTAAGATTGCAATTCAGGAGATGCTGGAACAGCAGAAGGAAGACGCCACGCAGCTGCGGGACCGTGGTTTCAATAGTGCGGAAGAGATGCAGCAGTATGACAGCAGCTCGCGGTATGAGGTGGAGATGGAAATCACCGCGGAGAATTTGACGGAACAAAACCCGCTGCGCATTCCGGTTGAGCGATATGTGGCCGGAAACGGTATTTCGCTCGATGAGGCGATGCATATCCTGCGTGAGACGCGGTACGACGAAAATGCCGTGGGATAATGCTTTGCATCTGTTGAAAAATATTGAATAGAATAATTGCACATAAAAACACCGCCTGTTTTCAGACGGTGTTTTTGCGTGTAGGCAGGGATATCGTTGGCAGTTGTGACGGCAATTTTGCTTCTTTTCTAATTGAAAAGTTCGCAGATTAGTCACCGGTGGCAGGTATGAGTGCAAAAAGAAAATGCGCCGCAGCAGACGGTCGGTGATCTGATTTGCCTCAATGCCTATGTGGATGAAAAAACATCAATCGGAGTACCTATGGAAATATAATCGGCAAGTTCCAGATGATGAGTGGCTCAGCAGGATATAGGGCGTTTTGTCTGTGTATAGGCGCTTTGATCATGTATGCGGCACTATCAGCACGAGGTGTTTTGTTGCGAGTGGGCGTTTGCCGACTCGCGCTCTGCAAGGTCAGCCATGATCTCTGGGTAATATTTGTCCAGCCGGTAGAGGATGAGCAGCAGGGCAATCATCACCCAGGCGAGCAGGTTGCCGCCGATGTAGATATATGCGATCATGGACTGTGCGCTGGCAGGGATAGCGTCGTTGCCGGCAAAGCCTGCCAGATCGAGCAGCAGGCTGATGGCGGCGGTCGTGATGCCGCTGCCGAATTTCTGTCCGGCGGTGGTGGTAGAAACGATCATACCCTCCAGACGTACGCCTGTTTTCCAGTTTCCGTATTCAATGATATCGGAAAGCATGGAGTATTTAACTCCGCGGAAACACCCCTTGCCAATGCCGCGCAGGACACAAGCGAACAGCGCCAAGGTCAGGTTGTCCGGCGCAAGGAACTGGCTGGCGACGCCCACGGATGCGATCAATGCGCCGACAAAGGCAACGTTACGCTTGCCGAAGCGATAAATGAACGGCGACAATAGCAGCACAGCGATAATCTGTGGGATGGCTTCGAACGAGGCGAATGCACCAGTCAGGTTGCGGTTATGCAGGATGTATTGTGCGTAATACGCGGTGCAGGAGCCGGTGATTGCCTCGTAAAGTGACAGGGCAATTGAGAGTAGGAAAAATAGGACAAAATATCGGTTTGTCAGGATTAGGCGTAGCTTTTGCAGCAGAGGAATCGTCTGGCCATCGCGCTGGCCGGTAGGCAGGTGTACGCGCTCATGGCAATGTCGGAAGCAGAACCAGAGCAGCAGCACGGCAAGCAGCGCATATAGGATAGAAACGGCCACCCATGCTTGCTGGGTGTCGCCGAGTGCGGAGACAAGCGGGAAGGTGATCGAAGTGATCGCTAGATTGCCGATGGCCGACATGCCGGTACGGTATAGGTTGATCGAGGCACGTTGATTGACATCGCGCGTGATCAGACTGGCCAGTGTAGCGTAAGGTAGGTTGAGCGCCGTATAGACTACGGTGGTGCAGAAATTATAGGTGATGAAAATATAGATGGCTTGTACCCATTGTGCCGCTTGGGGGACGGTGAACAGCAGAACAGCGGATAATCCGTACGGGAACATCATCCACAAAATCCAGACCCGTGCTTTGCCGTAACGGGATTTGGTACGGTCGATCAGAAAACCAATCAGTACGTCGCTGACACCGTCGAAAATCCGCGAAACCATCATAATAATGCCGACGGTGAATACGTTGACATGGACAACGTTGGTATAAAAATATAGTAACAGCGAGGTGGTTAGCGCAAATACAATGTTGCACGCCACGTCGCCTGTGCCGTATGCGATCTTTTCCTTCCGGCTGATGGCTTCAAATTGTTTTTCGCCCAAAGTTATGCCACGCCCTTCCCTTTTCTATATCAATATATCGCTAAATAGAACAAAAATCAATTTGCATAATGCAAAAAGGATATATGTTCGATATGGGCAGGATGTATAGCGTATATTGCGGCTGCAGCGGTGACAAATGGGATAAAGTGTGATATAATAAGCCATTCCAGAAAATGAATGCGGCGTCAGGTAAGCCGGGACGCCGTCCTTTTGACAGGGGACGTGGCAAACGTGGATAAGAACTTGTATATGACGCTGGAGGGAATATATCCCTCGCTGCATCGGGTCGAGAAAAAGATAGCACAGTATGTGCTGGAAAATGCGGATGCGGTTACCACCATGAGCGTGCAGCATTTGGCGCATATTTTAGGCGTGGCGGAGTCCAGCATTGTGCGGTTCAGTAAGCTGGTCGGCTGCAGCGGCTTTGCTGAGTTCAAGCTGATGCTGGTCAAGAGCGCGCCGCACGAGCGGCGGACGATCTTTGAGGAGCTTTCGACCGAGGATGACGCGGAGACCATCGTCCGCAAGGTGTTTTCCCGCAATATCGACACGCTTGAGCACGCGTTGGAATTGGTGGATTACCAAAAGATCGGGCAGGCGGTCGACATGATGCATGATGCAGAGCGGATCGTTTTTTTTGGTCTGGGTGCTTCGGCATCTATTGCGGAAGATTTCTATATCCGGCTGATGCGCATCGGCATGAATGCACAGGCGGTCACGGATGCGCACTTAAGTCAGATTGTGGCGGGTTCGCTTGATCAGCATGCGGTTGCGGTTGGCATCACCCACACCGGCCGGACGCTGGAGGTGGTGCGCGCGTTGGAAAAGGCGCGGGCAAGCGGTGCAGCTGCTATTGCAATCACCGGTTTCCCGCAGACTCCGGTGCAGCAGGCGGTTGACCTGTGTCTGGAGCTTTACTCGCCTGAACAGCTGTTTGTTTCGCCGCGCGTAGCGCAGGTCTCATTGATCGACAGCCTGTATGTCGGACTGGCATTACGGCGGAAAAACAGTGCTCTTAGCCACACGGCGCGCATGGAAGCGGCGTTGGAAGAATTCCGTCTGAAATGAGACGGGATTGGACAATCCTCCCGACGATCTCGTCGGGAGGAATTTTTTATTATGATGGAATAATATTCGATGATAAGGAATATTATTTTTTAAGAAATGTTGAATAAAAAATATTATTCCGGTTTGTGAATATGTAATGAAAATGGGAAAAATGGTGAAATAGTGCTTGATATTGTAAAAATGCAAACGTATGATAACAATATGAACAGGTTTTTTCTGCGGTGCCGAATGTGCGGATGGGAGGGAAAAAGAGAACGAATATGGAATATTGTTGCAAATTGGCGCTGTGGAAAAAGCAATGTGAGAGAGAATATCGAAAAGAGAGGGAATGAGTCCAAATGAGAAAAAAAGCAAAGCGCTTGCTCAGCCTGCTGCTTGCGGTCATCATGGTTGCGGCCATGCTGCCGGCGGCATTTGCAGCGGACGATCAGGCTGCATTTAAGAATGGGCCCTATCTGCTCGCTCCTAAGACGGACGGTCTGGTCGTCGTTTGGGAGAGCACCAAGCCGGGCGTATCCACGATTGCCTACGGCACTTCGCAGGACAGTCTGTGTGAACCGATCGCAGTCGAGGTCGATGCGGATGCTCCGAATTTTCAAGGGCAGAAGATGAATCTGTATCACTATAAGCTGTCCGGTTTGCAGCCTGGCACCCGGTATTATTACGAGGTGCAGCTGGAGAATGGTGAGAAGTGCGCGGCCAGCTTCCGCACGCTGTCGGATAATCCGGAGCAGATCAATCTGATCTCGCTGTCCGACTCGCACATCTTCGCTACGCGCGCGGAGCTGAATGAGGCGGTCAAGGGCTACGACCCGGATATCATTCTACACTGTGGCGACCTGGTTGAGGGAACCGGCGCACAGGCGGAGCAGTTCAGCTTCTGGCTGGCAGGCGACGGCGACGATGATTTCATTCATTCCTATCCGGTCGTCTATTCCAGCGGCAACCACGATCAGGGTGATGTGTACTTCAACACATATATTTACAACATTCAGGACGAGGAGTATGGCGCAACCGTGGAGGGCGACAGCTCGTTCAACTACGGCGGGCTGCACATCATCACGATGAACAGCAATCCGTGGGGTCTGTTCCAGATGAACTCCGAGGCGACCGGCAATCAGGCTGACGCCTCCACCCTGCAGACCATTTCGGATGCTATGGATTGGCTTAAAAACGATTTGACAACGGATGCAGCCAAGGATGCTGAGTTCCGTCTGATTATGATGCACCATCCGGTTTCCAACGCCTATACCAAGCGTTACATCCCGGAAGTCATAGAGCCGGGCAACGTTGATCTGTTGCTGTCTGGCCATACGCACAGCTATGCGTTGGCGGTATCGGACGACCCTGCGGTCGGTGCGGGTACGGTTTACCTGACCCATCAGGATGCGCGTACCTACAATAAGAAGGGCGATTTCTTCCATATCACCGGCGTGCCGGGGTCCGGTCTGCTGACCGTTGAGAACTACGGCGCGGAGACCGCTTCGTCTGAATCCAAGGTTGCCAACACCATCAAGATCGCAGCAGAGAAGCAGCAGCTGTCTTACAGCAACATTTCGATCACACCGGACAGCGTGCCGTATAACGGTGAGGTTACGGTTTCGGCTACCGTAACCAATAACGGCAAAGGCATTGCTGCAGCAGTTATCCCGGTGATCGATAACGGCGAGACCCGGTATCTGTACAGCTTTGATGGCGCCACCAAGATCCTGCAGCCCGGCGAATCCGCAAACCTAAGCGGCACGGTGCGCATGACCTCTCTGGGTTCACATCAGGTATCGCTGGCAGGTACCAGTGCAACGGTCAACGTGCAGTACCGCGGCGCAACCTATGATTATACCAATGTCCGCACTAAGATGGGCGACGGCGAAATCAGCGACATGGGCAGCAACAAGCTGAACATCAAGGCGGACGTGACCAACATCGGCAACGAGGCGGGTACGGCGATCGCTGAGTTTAAGGTCGACGGCCAGACCGTCGCCGCGCAGCAGTATGACCTTGCTTCGGACGAGACCAAGACAGTAGAATTCACCTACACTTTCCCCGAAGCAGGAGAATACACGGTGACGATCGGAAATGCTGAACCGCAGACCATCAATATCGAAGGCTCAATTCAGGGCATGCCGATTGTTAAGGATCTGTCCGGCAACGGCAACGACGGTTACATTCACGGCGCGCCGGAGTTCGGCACAGATGACGAAGGCAACCGCACGCTTATCCTCGATGGCAAGCGTGACTATATCGAGATTCCGGACAACGGCGGTTATACGGTTGATGATGCCTGCACCGGCATGGTATTTGCCAACTTGCCCAGCGAGGGCACGACCAAGGGCGGCGTCTCCGAACTGACCGAGCAGTACGTTGATCTGGACGGAACGGGCGCGATCCCCGACCACAATCCGCTGATGGTCAAGGGCATTGGTCTTGGCTGGGGTACACCGTATCTGTTCCGCATGGCGGTACGTGAGACTGGTAAGGTGACCTATGGCGTTTGTCTGCTCGATGACAACGGCGAGTTCAGCTGGAACGATAGCGACGATCCGCAGGCAGGCATTAAGAAGGATACTTGGGTGCAGTACACCAGTGCATTCGACTTTGAGACTGGCGGCGACTCTTACGAGAACGGATATAATAGCGCACATGTCGACAAGCCTGCCTTTACCGCCCCGGTTAAGAACTGGGAGGGCGAGCCGATGTACATCGGCCTTGGCTTCAAGAACACGCTGCAGACCAACCGTAACCGCGGCATGTACCACACCATGCTGCCGGGCGCGATCTCACAGGTGCGCTTCTACACCGACAAGCTGACCGCAGAGGAAAACGATCAGGTGCGCGAGAACCAGTCGGCTGCTGGCCCAAAGGCTGAGTCGCTCAAGATCTGGCTGCGCTTTGAGGAAGGCGACATCGAGAACGAGGGCACGCACACTACGGAGTGGGTGGCCACGACGGCAGCGCCGACGGCGCTGTCCTATGACGCAACCGTTGCGGGCGCGGCATCCATCACCGCGACGGTGCAGACCTCGGATGACGGCAGCACGGTCAAGGAAGAAAAGACGGTTACGCTTGGAAACGGCGAAAACACGGTTGATCTGTCCGGCATGGGCGAGGCGGCGTATGTCCGTGTGGTGACCAACTTTGTATCTGATCTGAACGAGACCGAGTCCAACATTCCGGTACTGCGTGAGTACAAGCTGACCGCGGGCGAGACTAAGGTCTGGAACACGCTGGTCGATTGGAATGCAGGCACCTTCGAAGGTGCTGCAGGCCATCAGGACGAGACGGTCTATCAGAACTATGCGGCAGACTTCGATGATTACAGTGGCGAAGCCGACCCGGGCATGCCGGTCGAACTGAGCTTTACGGATATCACCAATCACTGGGCAAAGGATGCCATCAACTATGTGGTCGACGCAGGCCTGTTCACGGGCGCTTCGACGACGACGTTTGAGCCGGAAACCGCGATGACCCGTGGCATGTTTGTCACTGTGCTCGGCCGTCTGGCACAGGCGGATGGCAGCGGCGCAGACGCAGCGGCGCAGTTTACCGATGTAGCAGCTGACGGTTACTATGCACCGTATGTCGCTTGGGCGGCAGAGAATGATATTGTCACTGGTACCGAGGCAGACAAGTTCGAACCGGACACACCGGTTAGCCGTGAGCAGATGGCGGCTATCCTGTACCGCTATGTGCAGTCCACGGGCGGTGATACGACAGCTGCAGAGTCTGGGATCGAGAAGTTTGCAGACTATGCGGCAGTTTCGGACTATGCGGTAGAAGCTCTCAACTGGGCAGTGGGTGACGGTCTCATTAACGGCACCGACAACAATCGGCTCGCCCCGCAGAACAACGCGACCCGCGCGGAAGTTGCAGCGATCATGATGCGGTTTAGCGAGAATGCTGCCTAACCTGAAGCCGGGAATTTTGCAAGCTGAATAACGACACCGCCTGCCAGTCGGCAGGCGGTGCTTTTTTGTGTGGAAATAGAAATGGCGTTACTTGCTATATTGTGACCGATTTTATTGCTTTGTTCTTTATGTCGAAAATAAACGAGTAATGCGCAATGGTTGGCGTGGGTATTTCATGCGTAACGTTTGTGCGTCTCATGTAGGAACGAGTGCGGGGATACGAATGGAGCACTGGGATATTGTACGCATAGACTCATCCAAGCATTGTAATTATTTGGTTAATAGTGAAGCGTATAGCTCCGCAGAGAACCAAAGTCTATCGGATAATTATGGCAGGTTCTGTTGCTGTCTGGTTGTGGGGAATGTTATGTAGTTGACTTCAAATCGTATGAGAGTTTACATGTCATATTGGCAGAAACACCGCGTGGTTTCCTTCATGTAGTGATTAGGTTGTTTTGTTCATTTGATGCGTCTTGTTATAGATGGCTTGTTTCCGTGAACCATAGGCGATGCAGAGTAGTGTTTTTTTTGTGTTGATTGGCGCATAGTTCGA
>DXDE01000117.1 GCA_019115615.1 Candidatus Agathobaculum merdavium
TCCCGGATGGTTCGATCAAGCTTCTGGACTTCGGCGCGGCGCGTTACGCCGTCATGGAGGAATCGCAGACGCTGTCAGTCATTGTCAAACAAGGCTTTACGCCCATTGAACAGTATCAATCGCACGGAAAACAGGGGCCATGGACCGATGTGTACGCGGTTGGCGCAACCATGTATTATGCTCTGACGGGTAAGGTGCCGCTGGGCGCCCTGGAGCGGTTGAACCACGATACCTTGAAAAGCCCCCTGCAGATGGGCGCAAAGGTATCTCCGCAGGTCAGTCGGGCAATTATGGCTGCGCTGAATGTTCAGCCGGAGGAGCGACCCCAGAATTTGGACAGTCTGATTGCTGCCCTGCTCGGTCAAGAAGACCCGACTGTCGTTCAGCATCGCCGCAGGCCTCCGCTCCCTGCCATTCTGGGCATTGTGGCTGCAGCGGTAATAATGGCCGGCTCCGTGATTGGTATTGCAGTAAATCAAAGTGCAAAGGCTCCAAAAGCCGATTTGACGGGCGTGTCTGTTCCGAATATCATTGGAAAACAGATCGAAGACGCTTCCTCGACCTTGCAAAATCAGCAGCTTTCTCTGATGATAACCGGCGGCCGTTTCTACGACGAAGCCCTTGTGGATTCCGGCTTCGTCAGCGTCGATCAGATCATGACACAGGATCCCGAAAGCGGCATATCCGTTGAAATTAACAGTATCGTTGGCGCTGAAGTCAGCAAAGGCAAAGCGCAGGCCTATATGCCGGACATCACCGATATGCTGTTAGAAAACGCCATTGGAGAAATGGAAAACGCCGGCTTTGACGCGGATTCCGTCGAAATCGAAACGCAGGAACGCGACGACCTCATGCCCGGCACCGTCATCTCGCAGGAGACCGAAGCCGGTCAACACGCCGACTATGATGCGCCGCAACATCTGGTCGTATCGACTGCGCCTGCGGAGCGTCCTGAGTCGCCAGAGCCTGAACCAGCAGAATTTATGGTGGAAGACTACAAGGGGCAAGACTTTGACACGCTGCGGGACATGCTGCTTTCACACCGCATCTATCTTGTGAAATCGGCATCCGTATATTCAGAGACTGCCCCGGTCGGTACTGTTATTTCACAGTATCCGGAGCCAAATACCGTGCTGCATCCAGGCGAAGCGGTTTACGTTGCTGTCAGCAAAGGCATAGAGCGCACGCATGTGCCGGATGTACGGTTCCTTCCGCTGGATGAAGCAAAAAAGGAGCTGATTGGCAGCGGCTTGACTTGGGAGATT
This sequence comes from Candidatus Agathobaculum merdavium, assembly GCA_019115615.1. Taxonomy (GTDB): domain Bacteria; phylum Bacillota; class Clostridia; order Oscillospirales; family Butyricicoccaceae; genus Agathobaculum; species Agathobaculum merdavium. The sequence continues at coordinate 1,266 of DXDE01000117.1, forward strand.
ACGTATGTAAACAACCCCGAGCTGGCGGAAAACCTCGTAGCGTCACAGGATTTGGCGCCGCATACCCAGGTGGATTTTGGCGACGTGGTGCATCTGGAAGTCAACCACTCTAACCCGCCCGCCGCCGGTGCCGCCGGATCTGCGCCGGCTCTGGATCCGACAGACCTGACGATTTCAGTTGGAGAAACCTATCAGCTGAATGTCCTGTATGAGGGTTCCGAAGGACTCTACTGGGCGTCCAGTGACGAGAGTATTGTATCGGTTGATCAAGATGGAAATCTTTCACCGCTCCGGCTTGGCATGGCCACGGTGATTGTCGGCGCAGACAATCAGCTGGCGTTCTGCAAGGTGACTGTGGAGGACGAAGCCATCGTCCTGCGCATGTCGCGTGCTTTGACGGAGGGGGATACATTAGACTGTGCGCAGGAGCTTTCCCGCAGGGATCACGTATCTGACGAAGTGATCCGCAATCTCATCTGGCGCACCAGTGACCCGGACATCCTGACCGTGTCCGAGGACGGCAAGGCCACTGGCGTTAAGCCGGGCTTTGGTGTGGTAATCGGAGTAAATACAGGCCATATTTATCAATTCAGCATTATGGTCGAAGAAGAAATCCAGACCGTCACCGTGCAGCGGAGCGAAGTGGAAGAGACGCTCTCGCAGGCGGAAAAAGCGCTGGAGGAAGCGGAACTGGCGTATGAGGTAAAGCGTGAATACAGCAACACGGTTCCGAAAGACAACATAATCCGTATAGAATACACCGGTCAAGAGGATGCGGAAAACTACTATGTCGTAAAGGACACAACTGTCACCCTGATTGTCAGCAACGGCAGGAATAAGGTGGAGAAGTTAGAGATTTCCAAGAACCCCACAAAAATGTCCTATAAAATCGGTGAAAAGCCAAATTATTCTGGCATGGAGCTGAAGGCCACTTACTCGGATGGGACAACGAATAAGATCACATCCGGGTACACCGCGCCGACGAACGCGCTGACTGCGGACAACCGTACAGTAACGATCTCTTACGCCGGGAAATCCGTCACGCTGCGTTTCAATATTCAGGCGGATGCAACGCTGCAGGTCATCACAAAGCCGGCTAAGACAGTCTATTATATCGGAGATACGCTAAATCTGGAGGGTCTAAAGCTGCGCTATACCGGCAAAGATGGGAAGACAAACGAGGTCACCAGCGGGTATACGCACAGCGCCGACCTCTCTGCGGCAGGGAGCTGCACGGTGACGGTGTCATACGAAAACGTCAGCACCTCATTTTCGGTAACGGTCAAAACCCCGTCGATCACCGCGACGATGACGCAGGAGGGCGGCTTTACTGCGCTGCATGCTACAACTGACCCAGCTCGGCAGAAATATACCTGGAGCGTTGTCGATCCCACGCAGGGTTACTTTACGGCAGACGGTATGCTCGTCCCGCTAAAGACCTGTACAATAACCGTTGCCGCAACAATGATCTATAACGGCAAATCCTATAGCGATACGCTTACATTTTTTGTCACGGCCGAGAAAGAATATGAATTTGAAATCGTTGAGACGCATCATGCTTCTGATCAAAACGAAGGGTATTGGAGTTTTTCAGTCCAATCGAATCTTCCAGATTTCAATGCAGACAACATAAAGTGGCAGATGGTTCCAATCCCTGAATGGTTCATTACCTCGATTGATGGTGACGGCATCCATATTATAGGTGAGTACGTCGACACGGCTCAGACATTTACGGTACAGGCAACGTATTTCTACAACGGAACACAATATCAGGATAGCGTCTCCGTCTCCGTTCCGGCACGCAAAGAGACCTACAGCTTTGATATTTCTGCTGTACTGGTTCAAAACACGTCCATTCAGGTCACGGTCAGCACAACCATTCCGGGATTTGACCTAAATGCTGTGAAATGGTCTGTAAGCGGTCTTCCGGATACCAACGGGTGGGGGAAGAACAATACTGGCATTTTTGTCGATGTGTTTGGCTTGGCTGGTTCCAACACTCCCTATACAATCGATATTTTTGCGTCTTACACCTACAACGGGGAAACATACTCCAGCTCTGCGTCCGTCACCATCTGATCCTTGCTCTGTCACTTTTAACCCCCTTTCCTGTCATTTCTGCGCCTAACATCTTCTGCGCGTCCATGCTACAATAGAGCCAGATCAAAGAAACGCCTGAGAAAAGGAGAGAGGACATATGTTAAACATTACTACTGCAAAGGAAAAGGCAAAGGCCCTGCTCCGTGAGCGGTCATTCGCCGATGCAGCAGGCTTCGGCTGGATTTTAACTGCAATGATCGCCATTTTATTCACCGCCTCGCTGGGAGGCATCATCGCTTTGGGGATTACCGTCGTTGCAACACTCAGCAGAGCCTGGTTTATTCCGGGAGTGAGTTGGTATACTGCGCTCCCCTCCATGATCCTTTATGCCGCCATCACATTGGTCGGCGCTGGCTCTTTGCTTCTGTTCCATGGCGGTATGGTTCGTGCATCCCTCCGAATCGTCCGCCGCGACAAGAAGGTTCGCACCATTGACATCCTCCTCACGGGCGACCGACTGGGGCACAATATCTGCATTACGCTTTGGATTGCCTTGTACATATTCCTTTGGAACCTTATCGGCGTCATAGTGGCGGGTGTTGGAGTCTGGCTCATTTGGTATGGCATGGCCTCCCGTGGACTGCTTGGGCTTCTGAGTCCGTCGATCACAGGCTATGAGATATTGGGTTGGATCCTTATGGCGGCAGGATTTATCTGGAATTGTGTAATCAATGTAATCAAGCAGATGGAATATACTTTCTCCTATCACATTGCCGAAGACAACCGCAGCCTGACCGCACACGCCTGCCTGACCGAGAGCAGCCGCCTGACAAAGGGGCAGAAAAAACAAGTATTTCTTGCCTACCTTTCCTTCCTCGGCTGGAATATTCTGACCTGCACCCTGCTGGTTGCGCCGTTCACAATCCCCTATCAGTATCTCACGTTCGCCAATCTATATGAGCAGCTTCGCAGCAGCTTCCAGCCTGCCCGCGACACCGAAATGGGCTGGCAGCGCAATGGCAGCAATGCGGCTGACCTATCTGCCCCTGCGCCGCAAAAGGAGACAGCAGCCGGCATTCTCGTCCTCGCCGGAGAGTTTTCTGGAATGAAATTCCCCTTAAGTGTCAACGAAGAGCTGCGCATCGGCCGCGACGCCAAGCGCTCCAACATCGTGCTCAGCGAGGCAAATCGATCCATCTCCGGCCTGCATTGCGGCATCAGCTTCAACGCGTTGGAAAATGCGTATTTTGTTACGGACTATTCGTCCAATGGCACCTTTGTCGCGGGTAGCCGCCTGCTGCTTCAAACCCCGCAGCGCGTGGAACGCGGCACCGTCGTCAAGCTGGGATCCGGAGAATTTGTTATTCGCCTTGCATAACCCATCCGTCCAGCTAAACAACCATTCAGAATTTGGAGGTCAAAAATATGGAGAACCTGGTCAGATGCCCAAACGGTCACTTTTATGACAGCAGAGAATTCCGAACCTGCCCCTACTGCAATCAACATACTGTTGCGGGCACCATGCCCGTAACGCCGGTTGACTCTCTCAAAACCACGCCCATGAAGCCCACATCGCCTGAGAAGCCGCAGGCGGATGATATCGGCAAGACCATCGGCGCGTACGCCGAAATCGGCGAAACTGCTCCCGTCACCGGCTGGCTCGTATGTATCGAGGGTACGCAAACGGGAAAAGATTTTCGCCTTTGCGCCGGCCGCAATTATATTGGGCGCAATGCCGAAATGGATGTATGCCTCGCCGACGATCCCCGTGTATCCCGCAACCGTCACGCGATCATCATCTTTGATCCGGCCTCCCAAACGACATTCTGCCAGGCGGGCGAGTCCCGGGAGCTCTTCTATCACAACGGGAAGGTTGTGACCGATACGCAGGAGCTCCATCAGGGCGATACCTTGCAGATTGGAGGCTCAAAGCTGGTGTTTGTTCCCTTCTGCGGAACAATCCACAACTGGGAACCGTAATCCTGCAAGTCACGGGGCGCACGCAACAGTCGCGCGCTCCGTTTTTTACTACACGATGTATGGACAGTCGGGGGGGGCCTTTGATGAATGTATTAATATGCGAACCATCGTTGTACCAATTGGACGCGCTCTACTCCGGCCTCATAAACGCCTTGACCAGCCGAGGTCGGGAAGCGTTGGTCTTTCGTTTTTCCGGGGAGCAGGCGCTGGAGGAATATCTGGCCGTATCTCCCGACCCGCCGGACATCATTTTTCTGCCCTTACAGCTTGCGCAACTTCACACCCTGCGGGCCAGTTTGAAATCTCGGTACCCCGAGACGAGGCTTGTGCTCACTGGCGCGCCGCCAGACGATATTGAGGAGCTATTTGCCATGGGCGCACTGTATTTCCTATACAAGCCGCTTCGGGAGGGCAGTATGAACCGATTTGCTTCGTTTTTGAGCTCAAACGCGCAAGAAAAAGCGGAACGGCATTTGCTGCTGAAAGAGAAGCAGCAGCAGACTGTCATCCCGTATTCCAAAATTCTATACATCGCAAGCGATAAACGTAAAATCAGCGTCCATCAACCCAATGGTGTTTGCAGCGAAGGCTACCGAAAATTGGACGATGCGCAGGAAGAACTCGACGGGCGATTTGTCCGGTGCCATCAGAGCTTCCTTGTCAATATGGATTATATCCGCGGCATTACGGAAGAGGGCTTCCAGCTCGTTGGAGATATTTCTGTTCCGATTAGTCAAAAAAGATACTGGGCTTCCAAGCGGCAGTATGTTGAATACATCAAGAGCAGGGGGTAAAGCATGAACCGGGCAAAGCAGTATGACGATATCTATGAAACCATGAATACAACGGCCCTTCACAGCGTTGTTCCCTTCTTGCGATGTGTAAAAGGGCCATCGCCCTGTGCGGAGATACGTTTGCCAGATACAGGCCTGCTCATCGGACGCGATCCCGTTTCCTGTGCGCTGTTCCTGGCAAATGATTTAGATGTCAGCCGGTATCACTGCAGGGTATCTTATCAAAAGCGCACAGGTTTTTTTATCGTCACCGATCTGAATTCCACCAATGGCGTCTATACGGAAAAAGGCCAGCGTCTACCTGCGGGCGGCAAGATCGCATTGATCGATGGACAGTGCTTTTCCTTGTGTCAAGGGAGATATGTGTTCCAAACCGTTCTGCGGCTCAGCTACTAACCGCAGGCTCCCGCCAGAAAGGAGGCGACGCCTTGAAAAAAGCAAAACTGGCCCGCTGTCCGCACTGTTTTTCCCTGCTGAAAAACGGCGCCGGGGATTGTCCAACCTGCGCGGCGCTTCACAAACGCGATATTTTGTGGGAAGGTCGTGAAGCGCTCCCGTGCGGATATGCGCTTTCGGCGCAAATTTGTCTAGGCGTTGTTGTGGAGGGGCTGCCGGATAGTCTCCTATATGCCGCCTGGGACGGAAAGAAGCGGCGGCGTCTGCTTGTACGGGAATACTTCCCCGCCGGGCAGGCACATCGGGACAGCAAAGATGGCTGCACGCTGCTATTTAACACGGCACACAAGCCGGAAGGAAAGCTGTTTTGCCGCACCCTCCATCAAAACGGGACACAATACATTCTCGAGCGGGACAGACTGGACCGCCTTCTGCGGCACACACGGTCTCTGTTGAAACAGGAAGCTCCCATCACCTACCAGGCTGCCATTTGCACCATGCAGGGTATGCGGGAAAAGCAGGAAGATGCAGCGCAGTGCATGGCCGGACGCGGCTTCGCTTATGCGGTCCTGTGCGATGGCATGGGCGGAATGGGGAACGGAGAAATTGCGAGCGGACATACTGCCGCACGATATTTCATGCTGTATCCGGCGTTTACCACCATGCCGGAGGAGGAGATTTTCCCCAGCTTGCAGGCGCTTGCCCAGCAGGTGGACGGCGAGATCCGCGCGCTGCAAAACGCCAACGGACAGCCACTGCACTGCGGCAGCACGTTGGTCTGCGTGGTTGTGCGGGAGGATCGAATGTACGCGTTCCATTTGGGCGACAGCCGACTGTACCGTTTGCGCAAGGGGCAGATTGAACGCCTAACGCAAGATCATGTGCTGTATTACGAGCTGCAGCGGCAGGTAGAACGCGGAGAACTGTCGCAGCAGGAGATGGACGCCCATCCCAAGAAGGAGGCACTGACCCAGTATATCGGAAGCGGGCAAAACATCCCTCCCATACAGGCGGAGGCCATGTTATTTGAGGAAAATGACATAGTACTTCTGTGCTCCGACGGGGTGTATCGCACCCTGGGGGAAGAACGGATCCTGCACCTCCTTCCCAATGACGACATGCCATTGGAGCGCTCCGTACACCGGCTGCTGCAGGCTGTACAGGATGAACATCTACCTAATCAAGACAATGCCACTGCGATTCTAATTCGCAGAGCGCCACAAGAGAGGAATTGACATGTACTGTTACCAGTGTATGAGTCCTATGCAGGGAGAACGGTGCCCACAGTGCGGCTTTGTGCCGCGCCGGTATCAGCCCATTCCGACAGCGCTGCCGCCCGAGTCAGTTTTAGCCGGGAAATATCAGGTCGGCTGCGTGCTGGGCAAAGGCGGTTTTGGGATCACCTATATTGGGCGGATTATCAGCAGCGGACAGGTTGTAGCGGTCAAAGAGTATTTCCCCTCCGTGTTTGCGACACGGGACAGCGCGCAAAGCAAGCGGATTCGCATTTCATCCGGCGCACGGGACAACTTTGAGAAAGGCGTCCGGCGCTTCTATGAGGAAGCGGAAACGCTCTCCCGTCTGCGCAGCATCCCGGCAATTGTGCAGGTGTACGACTTCTTCTATGAAAACGGCACAGCGTATATCGTTATGGAGTATATCAAAGGCCAAACGGTGGAGAATTTGGTCAAGCAGCGCGGCCGCCTTGACCTGCCCCTGGTGCTGACAATTTTCTATCCCATTATGGAGGCGCTGCACGCGGTGCACCAAACCGGGCTGCTGCACCGCGACGTCTCTCCCTGCAATATCATCTTGGACAAGCATTTTCAGCCTCGCCTGATTGATTTCGGTGCGGCGAGAGCGTTTTCCGGCCAGCTCTCCTCCGATATGTCTGTGATTTTGAAAAAAGGTTTTGCCCCGCTGGAGCAGTATACGGAGCATGGACGCCATGGCCCTGCAGAGGATATTTACGGCTTGAGCGCCTCCATCTACTATGCCCTCACCGGCAGAGTCCCTCCAGCCTCGACGGATCGCGTGATTTTTGACACCTTACAGCCCCTTGCCGCCCACGGTGCTTCTGTAAGCCCACAGTTTGAACAAATCCTGATGCGCGGGCTCGCGGTGCATTTTACCGATCGCTACGCCGGTATGGATGAAATGTGCCGTGCCATCGATCAGCTTCTGCTTGCCCCAACGCCAGAGGCGACACTGCGGGCACCTGAACCAGTGGGCGTCAATCGACCCCTGCAGAAACAGATCCATCCCATTATTTGGCCTTGTGCTATAGGCGCAGTCGGAATGCTAATTCTCGTAGTCCTTTTGCTGCTTACAAAATAAAGGAGACAAAATGCTTACATACGAAGTTTTGTCGAAGCCGGGCGGACGCGATGTAAATGAAGATGCTGTCGGTGTCCGGCTAGCAGACAGGGGTGGACTTTTTGTCCTGGCGGACGGCTTGGGCAGCTACGGCTATGGAGATGTTGCAGCTTCCTATACTGTCCGACATCTGCTGCAGGCGTACAGGCCGCAGTCCCCCAGCAGCGCCCAGCGCTTTTTGATCGACAGCATTCAGGAAATACAGGCAGGGCTGCATTGTTTGCAGCAAGAGACGATGCGCTACCGCAGTATCCGCACCACACTGGCCGCCGCACACCTGCAGGATGGACAGCTGACGCTCGCCCATGCAGGCGATTCGCGCATCTATCTATTTGGGAAACACAGAGCCATTTGGCGCACAACTGACCACAGCGTGCCGCAGATGCTGGCGCTCTCCGGGCAAATTCGGGAATCGCAGATCGCGCACCATCCAGATCGCAGCCGACTGCTCAATGCCCTAGGCGGAGATACGGAGAATCTGAAAATCGATCTCACTATTCAGATGGCGGACAGCTGGCAGGCCATGCTGCTCTGCTCGGATGGCTTCTGGGAGTACGTTCCCCAGGGGCAAATGCAGCGAACACTCCGATATTCCCACAGCTGCGGGGAATGGCTGGCTCAGATGGAAAAGTCTGCTCTCAAGAACGGACGCCGCAGCGTGATGGACAATTATTCTGCAATTGCAGTTTGGTTCCGTACTGATGAACCCAAAATATCCAGCTTATAGTAGAAAAAATGTTTTGAACGGATAAAAACCTGGCCTCTTGCGTAATCCATGCGCAGATTGCGTCATTTCCGGCTATGACGGCTGGCGCAAGCGGCAGGCTTCATAGAACTGTAAATGCAGATAAGGCGAATCAAATGAACATGCAAATGAAAGGAGGCGAGCATGGTATGAAAAAGCGAATGGTATCCGTCTTGCTTTGCTTTATCATGGCATTCGGATTGTTGCCTACCAAGACAATGGCTGCAGAAGACCTTCCATTCCGAGATGTAAATAAAACAGATTGGTTTTATAACGAAGTGAAGTACGTTTACGAACGCGATCTCATGACCGGCATATCCCCTACTGCTTTTTCCCCCAATGAAACGGCAACACGCGGAATGGCCGTAACCATTCTCTGGAACCTCGATGGGAGACCAGCTGCCGCCGAGAAGTGTTTTACCGATGTAGCGGCAGGCCAATATTATACCGATGCGGTGATGTGGGCTGCAGCGAATCAGATCATTGATGGATACGGCGATGGGAAATTCGGCCCCCACGATTCTATTACACGGGAACAACTGGTCGTGATACTCTATCGCTATGCGCGCCATAAGGCGTACGACGTGACGGCTGCAGCGGATCTCTCCCTGTTTTCTGATTGCGGTATGGTCAGCGGTTACGCGGTGAATGCGATGGCTTGGGCAAAGGCGCACGGCCTGATTACCGGTGTAACAGCAACGACCCTCTCCCCTCAGGAACATGCGACCCGCGCACAAATTGCTGCCATCCTGATGCGGTTTTGTGAGAAGTTTGAACAAGCGCCTGTCCCAAGCCAGGACGGCACAGACGAATCTCCATCCAGACCACATCAGAATTCCGATAAAAATAATACGTACTATATGGTTACATTTCTTGGCAACGGGAGCAATGTAGAAAACCTGCCCGCACCGCAGCAAGTGGAAGCAGGAAAGCCGGCGGCAAAACCCACTGCGCCCACGAGAACCATCTATGAATTTGACGGCTGGTTTACCGATAGCGATGGCACCACGGCGTATGATTTTTCATCTCCAATCACCGAAGACCTAACACTTTATGCGAAGTGGAGTATCATGTTCTATGCAAAGCCCCTCGATGAAGGACATGTGAAGACCGGGATCTTGGAGTACGAGGGAAAAGAATACGAGGGAATGTATGTCGATAATCAATTGATTGCTGTCCTGGAAGACGGCGTTGAGCGGGAATATCTGGAAGACCTGGTGAATCCATACAACGGTA
>DXDE01000118.1 GCA_019115615.1 Candidatus Agathobaculum merdavium
ACCGGATAAAGGATGCTGGTCGTTTTGATAATCAGGTCGGCCACGCCCATCTCATCCGTTGTCATCATGCCGGTATAGAACCGCAGCATGAGGATCACAAGGATTTTGGAGCTGAACGTGCCGATCGCAAAGATAAAAGTGTTGCTTAGAAGGCGTTTATATTGATTCATTCAGGAGCCCTTTCTCAGCCGGACAGTATGAAAGAGGTCATCAGCGCGGTCGGTCAGCCATGCGCCGATAAGACCGCACAGGATGCCGAGCAGCAGGCCGGCCAAAACATCGGTCGGGTAGTGCACACTGGCGTAAAGACGGGAAAAGGCGATGAGAGCAGCCAGTACATAGGCCAGTGCGCCGGATTTCCGATGGAAAAACCAGAGTGCAGTCGCTGCCGCAAAAGAAGAAAGGGTATGCCCGGAAGGGAAGGACCACTGGTCGCCCGGATCAAGCAGGGCAGTCAGCTCGTGATGCGTCACAAAGGGACGCGGGCGCATGATCCATTGCTTGAGCCATACGTTTCCGATCAACAGGCCGATCAGCATGGCAACCAGCATAGCGGCACCCGCACGACGCGTCTTACGGAAGAAAAGCAGCACGATTGCCAGAACAATCCAGACTGCGCCGGCATTGCCAATCAGCGAAAAGAATTTCCAGACGGTGTCGGACATTCCACCGCGCCAGCGCGAAGCGATTTCAAGCAGGATATCATAGTCAAAGGACCGAATAATATCAAGCAGTACCTCCATCTAAGGCACCCCCTTTTCCGGCGGAACTTAGTAAGCGTTGTTTTCGTTGCCGCTTGCGCGGTCAATGCGGTCGACGATCAGTGCGATCGCCTGATCGCCGGTGACATTGGTCGCCGTACCAAAGCTGTCCTGCGAGAAGTGCAGCGCGATAATCAGCTGCTGCATCGGATCGGTGAAGCCAAGCATCGAGGTGATCAGGCCGAGCGCCGCCATAACACCACCGCCGGGTACGCCCGGGGCTGCGACCATGGTCACACCGAGCATCATAATAAAGGGGGCGAACATGGCAAGCGTGGGGGAAATACCGCTGGCGATCATAATGCCCATAGAACCAAGGACGAGGCAAATCGTATCACCGTTGAGGTTGATGGTAGCGCAAAGCGGTACGACAAAGTCGGCAACGTCCTCGTTAACGTCGTTATTATAGGCGCAGTTGAGTGCAACCGGGATTGTCGAAGCCGAAGACTGGGTGCCCAGTGCAGTAAAATAAGCGGGTACGACGTTTTTGATGCTCTTGAAGTGGTTCTTGCGGCACACAATGCTGGCCAGACCAAACTGGGAGGCAATATAAAGCAGCTGCAGCACAATGATGATGATATACAGCGAAGCAAACATCTTAATCGTTGCAAACAGACGGCCCTCGGCCGCAATATTGCAGAACAGACCGGCAATATGCACAGGGATCAGCGGGATGATAATGTGCTTGAGGACGGCCGCAACGATCTTCTGGAGATCGCGGCAGACATCCAGCAGGGAAGAGCCACGCAGGTTGGCCATACCAATGCCCAGCACAAAAGAGAGCACCAGAGCGGTCATAACGCCGAAGACGGGGGTGATCTCGATCGTGAAGAACGGTTCAAACGCATTGCTTTCCAGAACATCGCCTGTGATCGGCTGGATCAGCATGGGGAGCGCTGCACGGCCGATGAAATAGGTCAGAAAGCCGGAGACAACGGTCGTGCCATAGGCGAGCAGCAGGGTGATACCGAACAGACGGTTTGCCTTTTTGCCGAGTTCCGCCATGCCAACCGTTACAAACGACAGGATGATCAGCGGGATCATAAAGGTCAGGAAGTTAGAAAAGAGTGATGTGAATGTCGCAAAAGCACGCACGATGGCGATAAAGCCGGTCGAATCCGCGATGCCGAACCAGCCACCGCAAAGGCCGATCAATGTACCGGCGACGATGCCGATGATCAGACGAATCAATAATCCCAGTTGTTTCACGAGTATTTTCTCCTCTTTTTACAGTATACCTATTACTATATCAGATTGCTGCTATATTCGCAAGTCAGCCGCACTGGGAAAAAATTAAAATACCCCTTGACAACTGCGCGGACAGCGGCTAATATAATAACATATTGCAAAAGGTGATGAACGGGTAAAGTAACCGTATCCCTGTCCGCAGAGAGCTGCCGGTTGGTGTAAGGCAGCGTCAGGAGCCGGTGAAACTCGCCCGGGAGCGGTCCGCTGAAAGCCATTCGGCCGGTAGGAGGGAACGGATGCCCACCGTTACAGGGGCGGCGCATTGTTTGATGCGCGATGAGTGGCCGTGCTTTTGCATGGCAACAAGAGTGGTACCGCGGAGTTTACGCTTCGTCTCTTAATTTTGATTAAGGGACGAAGCTTTTTTTGTCCCTGTACACGCCAAATGATAAGAAAGTGAGGACAAGAAAATGGCAAGAACAATTCGGATTTTTGACACGACCCTGCGCGATGGTGAGCAGTCTCCCGGCTGCAGCATGAACCTGAACGAAAAAATCGAGGTTGCAAAGCAGCTGGAAGCACTGAAAGTGGATATCATCGAGGCAGGTTTTGCCGCGTCCTCGCCCGGCGACGCAGCAGCGATTGCGGCGATTGCAGATAATGTGCATGGTTCGACGATCTGCTCGCTGGCACGCTGCATGGAAAAGGATATTGAGGCGGCATACAATTCCATCCGCCGTGCGCAGTCTGCACGCATCCATACCTTCCTTGCAACATCGCCGGTACATATGGAATATAAGCTCAAGATGACGCCGGATGAGGTTATCGAGTCGGTAGCACACAATGTTGCATATGCTAAGAAGTTTTGCGAGGATGTGGAATTCTCCGCAGAGGACGCGTGCCGCTCGGATATGGATTTCCTGTGCCGTGTGTTCGAGACTGCCATCAAGGCAGGCGCTACGACGCTGAATATCCCGGACACGGTGGGCTACATGATCCCCGAAGAGTATGCCGCGCGCATCCGTTATCTGCGCGAGCATACTGAAGGCATCGAGAACGTTGTCCTGTCCTGCCACATGCACAATGACCTCGGCATGGCGGTTGCCAACTCGCTGGCAGGCGTGGAAGCCGGCATCGACCAGATCGAATGTACGATTAACGGCATTGGCGAGCGCGCAGGCAATGCTTCGATGGAAGAGTGTGTCATGGCGCTCAACACCCGCAAGGATCTGTTCGGTGTGCAGTGCAATATCGATACCCATCAGATTTACCGTGCTAGCCGCATGATCCAGACGATCACCGGTGTTTCGGTCGCCCCGACCAAGCCGATCGTCGGCGCGAACGCCTTTGCACATGAGGCGGGCATCCACCAGCATGGTGTCATGGCCAACAAGGAAACCTACGAGATCATGACGCCTGAGTCGGTCGGTATTCCGAAGAACGCCATCGTGCTGGGCAAGCACTCCGGCCGTCATGCGTTCGAAGACCGTCTGCGTGAGCTGGGCTATACGCTCGATAAGGAGAAGCTCGACAAGACCTTCGAGAAGTTCAAGGCGCTGGCTGACAAGAAAAAGGTCATCAAGGACCGCGACCTCGAAGCATTGGTCGGTGCCGTTCCGGTTTCCGGCGAGGAGCGCTACACGCTTGACCGCTTTGTCATCAACTCCGGCAACACCATCACCTCTACCGCAGTTATCCGCGTCAAGAAGGGCGACGAGATGTTCGAACGTGCTGCGGTTTCCGACGGCCCGATCAACGCGGCATTCCGCGCGATCAACAAGATCGTCGACAAGGATGTTGTACTGGAGGATTACACGCTGCGTTCTATGACCGATGGCGAAGACGCGCAGGCAGAAGCGATCGCGAAGATCAGCATTGACGGCAGCGATATTGTCACTGGCCGTGGCGTATCGACCGACGTGATCGAGGCATCCATCAAGGCCTATATCAACGGCATCAACAAGTATTTCATCGACTGAGGGCAGGAGGAAACAACCGTTATGGGCATGACAATGACGCAAAAGATCCTCGCGAAGCACGCGGGGCTGGAAAGCGTTTGCGCAGGGCAGCTGATCGAAGCGAATGTCGATCTGACGCTGGCCAACGATATCACTGGTCCGGTTGCCATCCGCGAGATGGAGAAGGCGGGCTTCGATAAGGTGTTTGACAACACCAAGATCGCGCTCGTTATGGATCATTTTGCACCGAATAAGGACATCAAATCCGCCGAGCAGTGCCTCGAATGCCGTGAATTTTCCAAAAAGCATGGCATCGTCAACTTCTTTGACGTTGGCAGCATGGGCATCGAGCATGCGCTGCTGCCGGAAAAAGGCCTGACCGCGCCGGGCGAGCTGATTATCGGCGCGGACAGCCACACCTGCACCTACGGTGCGCTGGGTGCATTCTCGACCGGCGTTGGCTCGACCGACCTTGCTGCCGGCATGGCGACGGGCAAGGCGTGGTTCAAGGTGCCGAGTGCGATTAAGTTCGTGCTGACCGGCAAGCTGAACCCGTGGGTGTCCGGCAAGGACGTGATCCTGCACATCATCGGCAAGATCGGCGTGGATGGCGCGCTGTACAAGTCGATGGAGTTTGTCGGTGAGGGCGTTTCGTCCCTGTCGATGGACGACCGCTTTACGATTTGCAACATGGCGATCGAAGCGGGCGCAAAGAACGGCATTTTCCCGGTCGACGACAAGACCATGGATTATATCAAGGATCGCGTCCATCGCGCCGTGACCGCCTTTGAGGCAGATGCCGACGCGGAGTACGAGCAGACGATCGAGATCGACCTGTCCGCCTTGAAGCCGACGGTAGCCTGCCCGCACCTGCCGGAGAACACCAAGACGATCGACGAGCTGGGACACATCGAGATCCAGCAGTCGGTGATCGGTTCGTGCACCAACGGCCGTATTGACGATATGCGAGTCGCGGCCGAGATCCTCAAGGGACGCAAGGTAAATCCGAATGTGCGTACCATCATCATTCCTGCAACGCAGGAGGTTTATCTCCAGTGCATCGAGGAAGGTCTGGCCAAGATCTTCATTCAGGCGGGCGCGATCGTTTCCACCCCGACCTGTGGTCCGTGTCTGGGCGGCCATATGGGTATTCTGGCGCATGGTGAGAAGTCGATTTCGACCACCAACCGCAATTTTGTCGGCCGCATGGGACATATTTCCTCGGAAATCTATCTGGCAAGCCCGGCAGTGGCCGCGGCGAGCGCGGTTGCGGGCTATATCTGCGCGCCGGACGAGCTGAAGTAAGGGAGGAAACAGTACCATGAACGCAAAAGGCAGAGTTTTCAAGTACGGGGATAACGTCGACACCGACGTTATCATTCCCGCACGTTACTTAAATATTGCAGACCCTAAGGAACTGGCGACCCACGCGATGGAGGACATCGATGCGGAGTTCGTTAAAAAAATGCACCCGGGCGATATCGTCGTGGCAACCCGCAACTTTGGCTGCGGCTCGTCGCGCGAACATGCGCCGCTTGTGCTGCGGGAGAATGGCGTATCCTGTGTCATTGCCTCATCCTTTGCGCGCATCTTCTACCGCAATGCAATCAATATCGGTCTGCCGATCCTTGAGTGTGAGGCGGCGGCGAACGCGATCGAGGATGGCGATATCGTGTCTGTCGATTTCGATACCGGTGTGATCACCAACGAGACCAAGAATGAAACCTATCAGGCGGCGGCTTTCCCGCCGTTCATCCAGAGCATCATCAAGGCGGGCGGCCTGCTGAAGTCGCTCAAGGAAAGAGGGGAATAAGCGATGCAGTACAATATTGCGGTCGTCAAGGGCGACGGCATCGGCCCCGAGATCGTCACCGAGGCGATGAAGGTGCTCGATAAGGTTGGCGAAAAGTTTGGCCATCAGTTTAATTATACGGAAGTGCTCGCGGGCGGCTGCTCGATCGACGTAAACGGCATCCCGCTGACCGATGAGACCATTGAAATCTGCAAGAATGCGGATTCCGTGCTGCTCGGTGCGGTCGGCGGCCCGAAGTGGGACGATGTTCCTTCCGAAAAGCGCCCGGAGAAGGCGCTGCTCGGCCTGCGCGCAGCGCTCGGTCTGTTCGTCAACCTGCGTCCTGCGCAGATGCACAAGGCGCTGGCGGACGCCTGTCCGATCAAGCCCGAGATCATCGGGGATGGCTTTGATATCCTCGTCTGCCGCGAGCTGACCGGCGACGTATACTTCGGCAAACATTACCGCCGCGAGAGCGACAAGGGCTGGGGCGAAGTCGGCGCGGATGATATGAATTATTCGGCGTTTGAGGTTGAGCGCATCGGCCGCCGTGCTTTTGAAATGGCGATGAAGCGGAATAAGAAGGTTTGCTCGGTCGATAAGGCGAATGTGCTGGAGACCAGCCGCGTCTGGCGCGAAACCATGCACCGCATCAAGGATGAATATCCCGAGGTTGAGTACTCGGATATGTACGTCGATAACTGCGCAATGCAGCTCGTGCGCAACCCGGGGCAGTTCGATGTGATCGTAACCGGCAACCTGTTCGGTGATATTCTTTCGGACGAGGCTTCCATGATTACCGGCTCGATCGGCATGCTGCCTTCGGCTTCGATGAATGAAACCGGAAAGGGCATGTACGAGCCGATCCACGGCTCGGCGCCCGATATTGCGGGCAAGGGGATTGCCAATCCGATTGCGACCATCCTGTCCTGCGCGATGATGCTGCGCTATTCCTTCGGCCTGATGGCTGAGGCGGACGCGATCGAAAACGCGGTTGAAAAAGTGCTCGACGCTGGCCACCGCACGGCGGACATTGCTGCTAAGGGCGAAAAGGTGCTGTCCACCAGTGAGATGGGCGCACTGATTCTGGCCGAAATTTGAATAAGGCTATGTGCTGAAAGGAGATGCCGCAAATGCGCGGCATCTCCTTTCCCTTTCCCCTCATATAATGAAAGGGGAGGTGAGCGCTCGCATGGAGCAGATCCTGCAATATGTTAAAACGGATTATGCGATCCTTGTGGCTGTCCTTTATTGCTTGGGACGGGTACTTAGATCGATCAATAAGTTTCCAAACCAGTTTATCCCACTTGCCTTGACGGGATGTGGTGTCCTGCTTGCGTGCCTGTCGGCTGCTTCTCGCAGTGGGGACTATGCGAACTGGGCAGCTGCGCTGTTCGACGGCGTGGTACAGGGCATCCTCTGCACAGGGCTGTCGGTTTATCTGAATGAAATACTCTCGAATTTGGGAGGCGGAAGCTGTACATGTCGGAAAAAGGATGACAAAACGGAAGAATGATGCAAAAGTCAGGCGAAATGCCTGACTTTTTGCACGCATTTACCAGAAAAACAGTTTTACAGTGCATAGGGTTGAGATTTTACGGAGACTGCTGTATAATAAAATAGATTTTGAGTACCCATTGCGACAGAATGTTTGAATGAATGTAGGAGAGACAACATGAAAACCGCTTCTATTTTGGGTGTGCACTTTCATGCGGTGACGATGCAGCAGGCTGTTGAAACGGCAATGAGCCGCATCCGCGCCGGACAAAAGGGATATGTAGTCACGCCCAATCCGGAGATCGTCGACCTGTGCCGCAAGGACGACGCATATATGGGCATTGTCAACCGTGCCACGTTGGTTCTGCCGGATGGCATCGGTATCATTTATGCCGCAAAAATCCTTGGCGAGGAGCTGTGCGGCAGAGTGCCCGGCGTCGAGTTCGCCG
Source organism: Candidatus Agathobaculum merdavium (assembly GCA_019115615.1). Lineage (GTDB taxonomy): Bacteria > Bacillota > Clostridia > Oscillospirales > Butyricicoccaceae > Agathobaculum > Agathobaculum merdavium. Next base: position 7,646 of record DXDE01000118.1, read on the forward strand.
AGCAGCTGGTTGCGGCGATGGCCAAGGAGGGCATGCGGCTGTTCTTGTTGGGGGCAAAGCCGGGCATTGCCGAGCAGGCGGGTAAAAACCTTTGCGCGAAATACCCGGGTTTGGTGCTGGCCGGCACACATGACGGCTATTTTTCCGACCCGCAGACCGCGATCGATGCAATCAACGATTGCGGCGGCGCGGATGTGGTGTTTGTATGCCTGGGTGCGCCCAAGCAGGAGAAATTCATGGCTTCGCACATGGATGATATTCATGCGACTTTGTTCTGCGGCCTCGGCGGTTCGCTGGACGTATTTGCGGGCGTAGCAAAACGCGCGCCCAAGATCTTTATCAAGCTGGGGCTTGAATGGTTTTACCGGCTGCTCTGTCAGCCGTCCCGTATCGGCCGTATGATGAAGCTGCCCAAGTTCCTGCTCATCGTTATCCGTGAGCGGATGTTTGGAAAGCAGAAATAACGCATGGCTTTGCGCCGAAAACCGCTGTCATCGACTGCGGACATGTTGCAGCGAAATGGAGCGGACATGCCATAACTGCAGCACGGCCGACGGGCTGTATATTAAAAAGAAAGGATTTTTATGTTAGCATTTCGAGAGATCACAATAGAAGACAAGGCGGCGGTAGAGGAATGTGGTTCACATTACCGTTACCACCTGTGTGAGCATTGTTTTACCGATCTGTTTATGTGGCGCAGCCACTATAACACGCAGATTTGTTTTCTGGACGGCTTCCTGCTGGTCAAGATGACGCCGATGGACGGCGGACATGACTGCTATCTCGCCCCTATCGGTGAGGGTGATTTGGGAGCGGCACTGGACGCGATCGAGCAGGACGCCGCTGCGCGCGGCATCCCGCTGACCATTGTGTCGGTCGCGGAGCCGATGATCGAGCGCATAGAAGCGGCGCGTCCGGGCAAGTTTGCCTTTACGCATGACAACGAGGACGGCGATGACTATATCTATCTGTCGGACAAGCTGTGCACGCTGTCAGGCAAGAAGCTGCAAAGCAAGCGCAATCTGGTCAACCGGTTTCAGGCGGCATACGAAGGCCGCTGGCGGTATGAGGATATGTCCAAGGACAATGTCAAGGATGCGTTTGGTTACCATATCCGCTGGTGCAATCAGAACGGCTGCGCGCAGAATCGCGATTTTCAGGGTGAGACCTGCGCGATCGTGCAGGCGCTGCATAACTTTGACGTGCTCGATTTGCACGGCGGTTTGCTGCTGCTGGATGATGAGGTGATCGCATTCACCTTTGGCTGCAAGGCAGAGCCGGATATGTATGTCGTGCAGATTGAAAAAGCCGACCATACGATCCCTGGTGCGTACCAGATGATCAATCAGCAGTTCGTTTTGCGGAACTGTCAGGATGTGCAATACGTCAACAGGGAAGAGGACCTTGGCCTCGAGGGACTGCGTAAGGCGAAAAAGTCCTATTACCCGGCAATGCGCGGCGTGAAATACGTTGCCGTGCCCAAGGGGGATGCGCAGTGATCCGGCGTGCACAAAAGCAGGATATGCCGCAGATCCGACAGCTGTGGGAGACCTGCTTCCCTGATGCAGAGGGCTTCAACGATTATTTTTTTGCCCATATTTTTTCGCTGGATACCGTGCTGCTCAGTGAGGAGCAGGGCATGTTGTGCGCAATGGTGCAGATGCTGCCGTACCAGCTGATGGCAGGCGGCGAAGCGGTGGATGTCACTTATATTTACGGTGCATGCACCGATCCGGCGCATCGTCGGAAGGGACACATGGCGCGGCTGCTGGAAGCGTCGTTCGAGATCGACCGCGCGGCGGGCAAGGCGGCGTCCACGCTGATCCCGGCGGAGCCATGGCTGTTCGATTTTTACCGTCCGTTTGGCTATGAGCCTTTTTTCGAGGTGGATCGGCGTACGATCACGCGGACGGCGGATGGGGACCGGCCGCTGCAGCTGACGGAAGCGGATTTGCCGCAGATGGCGGCATTATATGACCGCCTTGCACCTACCTGCCATATTGGCCGCGATGCGGCATACTGGCGGATGCAGCTGGCGCTGTTTGACAATATCGGTGCTGGCGTATACGGTTGGTTTACGGATGGCGTACTGGATGGCTTCGCTTTTTGTTGGGCAAACAGCGTACAGGAAGCGTTCGGGCTGACGCCTGCCCGTGAGCAAGGATTGCTGGCAGCGCTTGGGCTTCCGGCCTGTACGGTGACGGGCTGCGGTGATACAACGGTGCTCGGCTGTATCAAATGGCATGATAAACGGGAAGCTTCCCGTGGATATATGAATCTGATGCTGAACTGAAAGGTGTGACAAAACGATGGTATATGTACTGTTGGCAGAGGGCTTTGAGGAAACAGAAGCGATTACGCCCGTCGATCTGCTGCGCCGTGCAGGCGTGGATGCCAAAATGGTAGGTGTGACCGGTATGCTCGTGCACGGTTCGCATGGCATTGGCATTGAGGCAGACCTGCCGATGGATCAGGTCGACTGGTCGCAGGCGGATATGATCGTGTTGCCGGGCGGTATGCCGGGTACGACCAACCTGTATGCAGATGAGTGTGTCACGAATGCAGTGCGCGCGTGCTATGATGCGGGTAAGTATGTTGCTGCGATCTGCGCCGCGCCCTCGATTATTTTGGGCGGCATGGGGCTGCTCAAAGGCCGTAAGGCGACCTGTTATCCCGGTATGGAGGACGGCATGGTCGGTGCGACGCCGCTGGAGCGTACTTGCGTCGTAGATGGCCGCATTATTACGGCTTGCGGCGTTGGCGGCGCACTGGACTTCGGCTGCGCTCTGGTATCCGCGCTTTGCGGAGAGGAGCAGGCACGTCGTGTTGCAGCCGCGGTCGTACACCATGTCTCTCGATAAAGCGCAGCTTCGCCGTCGGTTCCAGACGCAGCGCGCTGCGCAGGAACTGGCGGAAAAAAAGCGTATTGATGAGGAAATCTGTACGCGGATGTTGAAAAGTGACCTTTTTCAACACGCAGGCTGTATTTTCCTCTATGTTTCGACTCCGCAGGAGATAGACACGCGTGTGCTGCTGCAAAAAGCGCTTGCAGCAGGAAAGACGGTTTGTGTGCCGCGCTGCGGTGCACCGGGCGAGATGGAGGCGCGCTGCATTGCGTCGCTGGATGATCTGCAGCCGGGCGCATACGGCATCGATGAGCCGGCTGCGGATACACCGGTAGCGGACCTGATGCAGATCGATTTGGTCATTGCACCCGCGCTTGCCTGCGACCGGCAGGGGTTCCGTCTTGGTTATGGCGGCGGGTACTATGACCGCTTTCTTGCCCGCACCGGGGCAGCAAGCGCTGCGCTGTGTGCGGAGGCGCGGCTGGTTGATATGTTGCCGCATGAGGAATTTGACCGGCGTTGTGGCTGGATTTTTACGGAAAGGCAGGTGCTGCGCACGGATGAAGAATAATAGAATAGCGCTGCTGCCTGGGCTTTCCCTGTTTTTGAGCTTCTGCCTGCTGACCGGCACCGGTAAACTGGCGCACCGCTTTGGCGGCGGTGCACTATTGGTTGCGCTGGCGGAATTTCTGTCGTTTGCGCTGCCGTTGGCACTGGTTGTGTATTCCATGCGCGATCAGAAAAAGCTGCGCCAGCGGCTTAAACTGCGCCGCATGCGCAAGGGCGTGCTTGGGTTAACGGTCAAGCTGGGCATAACAGTAGCGGTGCTCTCCTTGTTCCTTAACCTGCTGATTTATCATTTAGCGGGGCTGGTCGGCGCAGACTTGTCCGCGACGGCGTTGGATGCACCGCAAACCGGTTTGAGCATGGCCGCCCGTTTTGTGGTCGTTGTTGTGCTTTCTGCCGTGGTCGAGGAAGTCTATTTGCGCGGCGCTTTGCTGACCGTGCATGAAGGCATGGTAGGCACGATGCCTTGTCTGGTATTCAGCGGCTTGGCCTTCGCATTGCTCCACGGCAGTCTGCTCAATCTTGCCGGGCCGTTTCTGGCAGGTATGGTCTATGCGTATTTGACATTTATCTCGGGCAGCGTATGGCCTGCTGTGCTTGCGCATGGGGTCAATAACCTGTATTATCTGTTTGTGCTGTGGGTAACGGATACTTATGCCGCCTTTGGCATCTGGAACTATTTCGCCGCGCTGAATGCGCTGGCGCTACTGTTGTTTCTTTATCTGTCCTTGCGCTCGTTGGAAAGCCTGCTTACCCGTGGTGCGATCCCACACTTTGAAAAAAGCGCCGGACTATATGACCTGTGGCTGCTTTCACGCAACCCGGGTATACTGGCGTTTGTGCTTGCCTTTGTGGCAAAGCTGATATTCGATGTTGTTTTGTAATGAAAAACCAATTTGATTGAGGTGAAACCATGGATCAGATGGATCAGAATGTAAATCAGGAAACGCAGCGCGTGCCGCAGCCGCCGCGTCGCCGCCGCAGCCGTCGGCAGAAAAACGGGGGATGCGCTGGTACGGTGGTTTATGTGATTGCCGTACTGGGTATTTCGGTCATCCTGTCGCTGGCCGCAATTTTTGTGGCAAACGATGTGTTTGCGTTCGTAAAGGAAAACGCGGTCAAGGAAATCACGGTTTCAGAGAATACCGACCTTCTGTCGCTGGCAAAGCAGCTGGACGATGAGGGTGTTATCAACTATGGCACGATCTTCAAGCTGTATGTCCGTGCGAAGGGGGATAATCAGGGCGTTTTGGCTGGTTCGTATTCGCTGAACCCGAATATGGACTACGGTCAGATCATTGACACGCTGGTCAACGCATCCAGCACGGAAACCATGAAGATCACAGTGCCCGAAGGTTATTCGATCGCACAGATCCGTCAGATGTTGCTCGATGAGCATGTCTGCACCGAAGACGCCTTGGACGAGGTGCTCAACACTTATTCGTTCAAGCATGAGTTCTTGAAGGACGAGCTGCCTGCAGAGGAAGGCTGGCTCGAAGGCTATCTGTTCCCGGACACCTATGAGATCTACAAGGGCAATGCAACCGTAGTAGATACGATCAATAAGATGCTCAACAACTTTGAAAGCAAGTATGATGACGATATCAAGGCAGGCGCGGAAACCCTTGGCCGGTCGATGCATGATATCGTTACGATCGCGTCGCTTGTTGAGCGCGAAGCGCAGGTGGACAGTGAGCGTGCCAAAATCGCAGGCGTTATTTATAACCGTCTGAACAATCCGAGCGAGTTCCCGTATCTGCAGGTGGACGCATCTGTACTGTATGGTCTGGGACGCACCAGCGGTCCGTTGAGCCAGGAGGATCTGGCGTCGGATACGCCGTACAACCTGTACACCAAGCAGGGCCTGCCGCCCGGACCGATCTGCAACCCGGGTTATGCGTCTTTGTATGCGGCAGCGCATCCGGAGCAGCACAACTACTATTACTATGTTGCTATGCCGGATGGTTCGCACTTGTTTGCCAATAGCTATGAAGAGCACCAGACCAATATCGCGACCTCGGATGCAGCACAGGCTGCGGCTGCTGCGGAAAACACGGAGGGTACCGGTGAATAAGCTGCCTGAACTGCTTGCGCCGGCGGGCGATATGGAAAAATTGCGGTTTGCGATCGCGTACGGTGCTGATGCGGTGTATTTTGCCGGGCAGCAGTTCGGTATGCGCGCCGCGGCCGCGAATTTTGACGATGAAGCGCTGCGCGCAGGCATTGCCTACGCGCATGCGCGCGGCGTTAAGTGCTATATCACGGTCAACATTATGCCGAGCGAGCGCGATCTGACTGCACTTCCTGCGTATCTTGAACTGCTCGCGGACGCGGGGGCGGACGCACTGATCGTGGCAGATGTCGGCGTAATCCGGCTGGCGCAGCGCTATGCGCCCAAGGTGCCGCTGCATATCTCGACGCAGACCAGCATCCTGAACCACGAGGCGGCAAATTTCTGGGCGGATCTCGGTGCAGAGCGCATTGTGCTTGCGCGTGAGTTATCGCTTGCGGAGATTGCGGATATCCGCGCCAATACGCCGAAAACACTTGAGATTGAGGCGTTTGTGCACGGTGCAATGTGCATTTCCTATTCCGGACGTTGTCTGATTTCGCAGTATATGACCGGGCGCGACGCGAACCGCGGCGCATGCGCCCAGCCTTGCCGCTGGAATTATGCGCTGATGGAAGAAAAGCGGCCGGGTGAGTTCTTCCCGGTGGAGGAGGATGCGCGCGGCACCTATCTGTACAATTCCAAGGATTTGTGCATGATCGAACACATTCCGGAGTTGGCACAGGCGGGCGTAGACTCCCTCAAGATCGAGGGGCGTAACAAAACTGCCTATTACGCTGCCTGTGTGACCGGTGCGTACCGTGCGGCGCTCGACGCTTATGCCGCTGATCCGGCTGGCTATGTACTGCCGCAGTTCTGCCTCGACGAGGTGAACAAGGTCAGCCACCGCGATTATTACACTGGTTTCTATTTCGGTTCTGATGAGATAGGCCAGCACTATGGCGACAGCCAGTATATCCGCGATTATGAGGTTGTCGGCATGCCGGTCGATTGCGGCGCAGATGGCCATGCGGTGTTTGCGCTCAAAAACCGCATTTTCAAAGGGGAAGAGCTGGAGCTGATCCAGCCCGGCCAGCCGCCGTACCGTTTCCATGCGGAGGGCGTGACCGATGATGAGGGCGTGCAGCGAGAGCTGTTCAATGTCCCGCAGATGCAGGTGCACTTCTCATTCCCGTTCCCGGTGAATGAATACGCAATTTTACGCAAAGAAAAAGAACGGCCTGATTAAGGCCGTTCTTTTTTCGTTTATGGGGAAGTCAACTGTGGTCAGCCCAGTCGAGCGAGCGGCCGACGGCTTTGTCCCAGCCTGCCAGCAAGCGGCTGCGGTCGTCGTCCGCCATTTTGGGTTCGTAGTACGTGTCGCAGCGCCAGAGTTGTTTAAGCTCGTCCCGGTTTTTCCATACACCGGTTGCAAGCCCTGCAAGATAGCACGCGCCAAGCGCGGTCGTCTCGCGGATGACCGGCCGCCGGATGATGCAATGGGAGATATCCGCCTGAAACTGCATCAGGAAGCTGTCCCGGCTGGCGCCGCCGGCAACCGACAGCGTACCCAGCGGCATGCCAGTGTCCCGTGCCATAGCAGCGAGCAGATCGTTTACCTGATAGGCGATCGATTCCTGTGCCGCACGGATAATATGCTCGCGGCGCGTGCCTCGTGTCAGTCCGACAATGCAGCCGCGCGCGTACATGTCCCAGTGCGGCGCGCCAAGGCCGGTGAACGCCGGCACAAGATACACGCCGCCAGTATCCGGCACCTTTTGCGCATAGTATTCTGCGTCGCGGCTGTCCGTAAAGAAACGCATTTCGTCGCGCAGCCATTGGATCACCGCACCGCCGACAAAAACACTGCCCTCGAGCGCATACTGTGTTTGCTTGCCGATTTGGATGCCGATGGTGGTAAGAAGGCCGTTTTTGCTTTCACATGCCTGCTCTCCAGTGTTCATCAGCAGGAAGCAGCCCGTGCCGTAGGTGTTTTTGGCGTCGCCCGGCGCAAAACAGGTCTGGCCGAACAGGGCAGCCTGCTGGTCGCCCGCGATGCCTGCAATCGGGATTTCGCCGCCGGGCAGGGCAACATAACCATATATCTCGCTTGATGAGCACACACGGGGGAGCATGGCGCGGGGGATATCAAGCGCAGTCAGCAAGGTATCGTCCCAGTCGAGCTTGTGGATATCGAAAATCATGGTGCGCGCGGCGTTGGTCGCGTCGGTCACATGCACCTTTCCGCCGGTCAGCTTCCAGACAAGCCACGAATCCACCGTGCCAAACAGGATTTCGCCTCGTGCGGCTTTTTCGCGTGCGCCTTCAACATGGTCGAGGATCCATTTGATTTTAGTGCCGGAGAAATAGGCATCAGGAACAAGGCCGGTTATACGTTTGATATGATCGGTCAGCCCTTGTGCAACCAGATCGTCAACGATATCGGCAGTACGTCGGCACTGCCAGACGATTGCATTGTAAATCGGGCGGCCCGTATCGCGGTCCCACAGGATCGTGGTTTCGCGCTGGTTGGTGATGCCGATGCCTGCAACTTCGCAGGGGGAGACACCGGACACGGCGAGCACTTCAAGCATGGCTGCATATTGCGTGGACCAGATCTCCATCGGGTCCTGTTCGACCCAGCCTTCATGCGGATAATGCTGTATCAGCTCGTGCTGACGGATCGCCAGAATGTTCTGCTCGCGGTCAAACAAAATCGCACGCGAGCTTGTGGTGCCCTGATCCAGAGCAAGGATGTATGATGCCATGCGCTCTCGCCTCGCTTTCTTTATGATAATCATACCGTGCGGCTGCACGGAAGTCAATATTGGCAGACGGGAAGGCAGGAAAGCGGTTTATACGATTTTTGTTTACATTAAGGCGCACCGATGCTATAATTAACATGTATTTTTGCGTCCGAAAGGGGGACGGAATTTGAAAAAGCCATTTAAACAGCCGCTGCATGTGGGAAGCAGTCTTTTCCTGGTACTTTTCGCACTTTTCTCAGTGGGCTGCATACATTTTTCCGTGATTTACGGTGTGGCAGGCTTGGTTCTTTGCCTGATATGGCGCATGGCGACACTGCATGGGGAGCGGGAAAGCCGCCGTCAGGTGCAGGAGCTGATGAACAATGTCGTGATCGAGGGGGGCGAGATACGGCCTGCCGTTACGCATACCCCGTTGCCGACGGTAGTTGCCTTGGCAACAACGGGTGAGATCGTTTGGGCCAATGACAGCTTTGCAGAACTGTCCGGTCAATTTGCCGGTGCGCGCCATATGAGACTGACCGAACTTGCACCGACTTTTGAGACCCGCTGGCTGATCGAAGGGAAAACCGAATTTCCGGGCGAACTGCGTATGGGCAAGCGCGCCTATCATGTGTATGGAAGCATGGTGCAGAGTGGGGCGGGGCAGATGATGATGCTGCACTTCCTCGACTGCACGGATTATGTGCAGCTGCGTGACGCGGCGGAAACACGCCGGCCTGCGATTTCGATCATTGCGATCGACAATTACGAAGAGTTGACAAAGAACGCGACCGACTCTGAAAAGTCGTCGATTTTGGCGGGCATCGATAAGCGGCTGTCTGCATGGATCAAGGACAGAAACGCAGTGCTGCGTAAATTTGACCGCGATAAGTATATTTTCCTGATCGAGAACGCCGAGCTGGAAAAACTCAGTGCGCGCAAGTTCGCTGTACTGCAGGATGTCCGTGACATCCAGAACCACGAGGGTGTTGTCGCGACACTGTCGATCGGTATCGGTAAAGACGGCGAAACGCTGGCGGAGTGCTATCAGTATGCCAGCCTTGCAATCGATATGGCGCTGTCCCGCGGCGGCGATCAGGCGGTTATCAAAAACCGCTATACGTTTGAGTTCTTTGGCGGCCTGACCGAAGAGGTGGAAAAGCGCACCAAGGTCAAGAGCCGTGTGGTTGCCAATGCACTCACGCAGCTGATCCGCGACTCGTCGCAGGTGCTGATCATGGGGCACAAAAACAGCGACATGGACGCCATCGGTGCTGCAGCTGGTATGGTATGTGCGGCACGCGTTAAAGGCAAGCCGGTGCATATTGTGGTCGACCAGCATCACACGATGGCGGGCGATCTGATCGAGCGGCTGGAAACGCTGCCCGAATATAAGGATGTATTCATCAGCGCAGAAGACGCGATGATCCTGTGCGATTACAATACGCTGCTGATTGTAGTTGACGTCAACCGTCCGGGTTACGTCGAAAGCGAAGCGCTGCTGCAATCCATCAATAAGGTGGCGGTTATCGACCATCACCGCCGTGCGGCGGATTACATTGAAAACGCGGTTGTGTCGCTGCACGAGCCGTATGCTTCGTCCGCGTCCGAACTGGTCAGCGAGCTGTTGCAGTATCTGGTTCCGACAACCGGCATCCTGTCTGGCGAGGCTGAGGCCATGCTCGCAGGTATCTATCTGGATACCAAGGGATTTTCGACGCGCACTGGTGTGCGTACCTTTGAAGCAGCTGCCTATCTGCGCCGTGCGGGTGCGGAAGCAGGCGACGTCAAGCGCTTGTTCCAGTCCAGCTTTACGCAGTATATGGAGCGGCAGAAACTGATTTCTTCAGCCCGTGACTGTGGGCAGGGTGTAATATTTGCGCTCACGGCGGAGGAAGTGGACCGTGTGGCAGCTGCGCAGGCAGCGGACGAGCTGCTGAGCATCATTGGCACACGTGCCAGCGTGGTCGCGTTCCGGCGCGGCAATGATATGGCGGTTTCCGCCCGCGCGTCCGGTCAAGTCAATGTGCAGCTGCTGATGGAGCGCTTGGGCGGCGGCGGCAACCATACCGCGGCAGGCGCACAGCTGAAAAATACAACGCCTGAGGAAGCGGATCATATGATCACCGAGGCAATTCAGGGCTATTTTGCCGACCAGCAAACCGACAAACCGGCGGAGCATTGATCCGCCCGGCCATATATCACTTAGAAAGTCAGAAAAAGGAGACACAGCATCATGAAAGTTATTCTCAAAGCCGACGTTAAGGGCAAGGGCAAAAAGGGCGACCTGATCGAGGTCAGCGAGGGCTACGGCCGCAACTTCCTCATGCCGCGCGGTCTGGCCGAGCTTGCCACGGCGGATAATCTGAACGTCAAGAAGGCGCAGGACGAAGCGCATGCGCGCAAGGTTGCGCTCGAGCAGCAGGCGGCGCGTGAGGCGGCGGAAAAACTCAAGGTCAGCCCGGTTAAGGTACCGGCCAAGGGTGGCTCGGGCGGCCGTCTGTTCGGCGCGGTGACCTCCAAGGAAATCGCAGAGGAACTCAACAAGCAGTACGGTCTGAACGTACCCAAGCAGAAGATCGTGCTTGAGGAGCCGATCAAGACCTTTGGCGTACACCGTGTCAAGGCAAAGCTGTATCAGGATATCGCGGGCGAGATTCTGGTGCAGGTAGTGGAAGCCTGACGGTTTCGATTGGAACGTACAGTTCCAATCGAGGGAACCTTGCCGCGCGGAGTGCGCGGACAAGGTTCACAGACTGCGAAAAGTTCCGACATGCGAAACTTTTCGCAGTCAGAAGTGTAAAAAGTCAGGTGCGTGTCCTGACTTTTTACGAACGCTTTCTGCGATGCAGCAAGCGTTCTGATCAATGGCCGCAGCTAATGCGGCGTGTAAATTTAAAAGGAAAGGCGGTGCGGTTTTGGACGAACTTCTCATGCGGCAGGTGCCGCAGGACCTGACAGCGGAGCAGTCGCTATTGGGCGCGATGCTGGTTGACCCGAACTGCATCCCCGAGGTGATCGAGCAGGTGCGCGCGGACGACTTCTATGCCGACGAAAACAAGCGCATCTTTGAGACCATCTATTCCATGTTCAATGGCGCGCAGCGCATCGACCCGGTCACGGTGCTCGATATGCTTACGCGCATGGGTTATTACGACGAGGCGGGCGGCCGTGCGTACCTGTTCCAGCTGATGGAGGTTACGCCGGGCGCGCGCAACGTAAATGAATACGTGCGTATTGTGCGCGATAAGAGTCTGCTGCGCCAGCTCGCGGATGCGGGCAGCGAGATCCAGCAGAACGCGCTGGAAGCGCGCGGCGAGGCATCCAGTATTGCCGAGCTTGCCGAGCAGCGCATTTACAGCATTCGGCAGGGGCGCGAGATCAAAGGCCTGTCCAAACTGAGCGAAGTCATTGCCGACCTGTATACTGAGCTGGACGAGCGCGCCAAGTCGGACAGTGAGATACCGGGCATGTCGACCGGCTTCCATGCGCTCGATACGGCACTGACCGGCCTGAATAAATCCGATCTTATTTTGATCGCGGCGCGTCCTGGTATGGGTAAAACCGCGTTTGCACTCAATATTGCGCTCAATGCGGCGAAAGCCAGTGTCAAGGATAAGCCGCGCGGCTACAAAAAGGGGACAGGCGTCTGTGTGTTCCAGCTCGAGATGGGCAAGGAACAGCTAGCCAGCCGCTTCCTGTCCAGCGAAGCGCTGATTGAATCGCAAAAGCTCAAAACCGGCAACCTCGACGAGGATGACTGGGTCAAAATCGCCCGTGCGTCGGGCGTTCTGGCCGGGCTGAATATCTATGTCGACGATAACCCGGCAATCACGGTCGCGGAGATCAAGGCAAAGTGCCGTCGATTAGGTGAGGAGCTTGGCCTGATCGTCATCGACTATTTGCAGCTGATGCACGTCGGCGGACGGCACATGGACAACCGTGTGCAGGAGGTCGCGGAGATTTCGCGTTCACTTAAGATCATGGCGAAAGAGCTCAACGTGCCGGTCGTATGTCTGTCGCAGTTGTCGCGTGCGTCCGAGCAGCGTTCGGATAAGCGGCCGATGCTGTCCGACCTGCGTGAATCCGGCGCGATCGAGCAGGACGCGGATATCGTTATGTTCATCTATCGTGACGATTATTACGACGATGAGAGCGAGAACAAGAATATCGCGGAAATCATTGTCGCGAAAAACCGCCACGGCGCGACAAATACCATCGAATTGCAGTGGGTTGGTCAGTATACAACCTTCTCCAACCCGGATCGTATCCATGGAGACTGAGGCGATGCTGGAAACGGTAAAGCGCACCATTGCGGCACATGATATGCTTGCACCAGCCGAACCGGTGCTTGTCGCTTTGTCGGGTGGCACGGATTCGGTTGCGCTGCTGCTTGTGATGCGGGAGCTGCATTATCCTGTGCGGGCGTTCCATTTGAATCACTGTCTGCGCGGCGCGGAGGCTGACCGGGATGAGAAATTCTGTCGGTCGTTGTGCACGCGGTTAGGTATTGAGCTGACGGTGGAACGCATAGATGTGGCTGCAGCGGCACGTGCGCAGGGTAAGGGCGTGGAGGAAGCTGCGCGCCGTATCCGCTATGCACGGCTGCAAGCGGCGGCACAGGGCGCGAAAATCGCGACCGCGCACACTGCAGACGATAATCTGGAAACCGTTCTATTCCATCTGGTGCGCGGCACAGGCCCGAAAGGGTTGTCGGGCATCCCGCCCGTGCGCGGGAAGATCATCCGGCCGCTGCTCGATGTCGAGCGTGTGCAGATCGAGGCGTATCTGGCCGAAATCGGGCAGGATTATGTTACCGACAGTTCCAATGCGGACGAGATTTATACTCGCAACCGCCTTCGGCACACGGTTGTGCCCGCGCTGCGGGCGATTCAGCCCGCAGCGGCACAGTCCGCGCGGCGGCTGGGTGAGCTGCTGCGGCAGGATGAGGACTGTTTGGACAGTTTGGCGCAGGAATGTCTTACACAGGCAGAGAGAACGGATGGGGCATGGGATATCGCGCCGCTGCAGCAGGCGCATCCTGCAGTGCGCACGCGTGCGCTGCGAAGCTGGCTTGCGCAGCAGGGCATGCCGCTGCGTGATCTGACACAGCGGCATATTCAGGCGTTGGATGCGTTGCTGGAAAACGAAAATCCATCTGCATGCTGTGATTTACCGCATGGCTTTGCGGTGCGACGGGAATACGGCGCAATCCGCCTGCTGTCCGGCGTGGAAACAAGCGTAGAACTGCCGGAAATACCATTGTCTGTGCCGTTTGAAGGCATGGTCTGGGACGGGCGCGTACGGCTGTCCCTTCGGCATTTAGAAAAAAACGAAGTTTTTTACAAAACATTCAATACTTTTTGTGTGGATTGTGGTACAATAGATTTTGCATCATTGTGCGTGCGTACACGACGTGCAGGTGATCGCATTCGCCTGACTGCGCATGGCGGAAGCCGCACACTCAAAAAACTGCTGATCGACCGTAAGGTGCCCCGTTTCAGACGGGATTTACTTGCAGTGATCGCAGACAAATACGGTGTAATCGCCGTGCAGGATATCGGTATGGATGATGCTCGCCTGCCGCAAGGGGGCGCGCGCATGCAAATAAAAATAGAGGGGTATTGAAAATGGCCTATAACATGCGGGACGATATCAAAGAAGTCTATTTTACCGAGGAGCAGCTAAAGGCAAAGGTCGCTGAGATGGGTGCACGCATCACGGAGGATTATCGGGATAAAAACCCGCTTATCGTCAGCGTGCTTAAGGGTTCGTATGTCTTTATGGCGGACCTGACCCGTAGTATTGATACGCCCTGCAACATAGATTTTATGGTTGTATCCAGCTATGGCAAGGGTACCAAAACTTCGGGTGAGGTGCAGATCATCAAGGATATCGAGCAGCCGATCGACGGGCGCGACTTGCTGATTGTTGAGGATATCCTCGACTCGGGCGTTACGCTCAGCTATCTGATGCAGGTGCTCAAAGCGCGCGGCGCAAAGTCTATCCGGCTGTGCACGCTGCTGTCCAAGCCTGCACGGCATAAGGTTGACGTGCCGATCGATTATCTGGGCTTTGAGATCCCGGACGAGTTCGTTGTCGGGTACGGTCTGGATTATGCGGAGAAATACCGCAATCTGCCGTATATTGGCATTTTGAAGCCGAGCGTTTACGGCGGCGAGTAAATACCCAAAAGGAAGAGGTGGCAAACCAATTTGAAAGGCAAAATGAAAGGCTTTGGCCTTTATCTCATCATCTTAGTGTTCCTGCTGGCAGGCGTCAGCTATGTGATCAGCCAGACCCAGCAGACTGAACCGGTTACCTATTATGATGTGTATACCTACTTTACCGAAGGTAAGGTAGAGGAATACAAGGTGGACGATTCGGTTATTACTATGCGCCTGAAGGAAGGCAACCGCGTGGTCAGCTATGATCTGAGCGGCTCATGGAGTATTTTCTGGGATCAGCTGGGCGATACCATCAAGGAACAGATGGATGACGGTACGCTCAAAGAGGTCGACTATGTGACGACCACGATTCCGTGGTGGGCGCAGTTCCTGCCGTATGTTATCCTGATCGTGCTGCTCGGCGCGTTCTGGTACTTTATGATGAACAAGCAGTCCGGCGGCGGTGCGGGGCCGATGCAGTTCGGCAAGGCTCGTGCACGGCTCGCGCAGGACGATAAGCGTAAGGTGACGTTCAATGACGTGGCCGGTGCGGACGAAGAAAAGGCGGAGCTGCAGGAGATCGTTGAGTTCCTGAAAAACCCGCAGAAGTTCGTGCAGATCGGTGCACGTATCCCCAAGGGCGTGCTGCTGGTTGGCCCTCCGGGCACCGGTAAAACCTTGATCGCGCGCGCGGTTGCAGGCGAGGCCGGCGTTCCGTTCCTGTCGATTTCCGGTTCGGACTTCGTCGAGCTGTATGTCGGTGTCGGTGCGTCGCGTGTGCGCGACCTGTTCGAGCAGGCCAAGAAGAACGCTCCGGCGATTGTATTTATCGATGAGATCGATGCGGTTGGCCGTCAGCGTGGCGCAGGTCTGGGTGGCGGTCACGATGAACGTGAGCAGACGCTAAACCAGCTGCTTGTCGAGATGGACGGCTTTGGTGCGAACGAGGGCGTTATCGTCATCGCGGCTACCAACCGTAAGGATATTCTGGATAACGCGCTGCTGCGTCCGGGCCGTTTTGACCGTCAGGTTTATGTCGGTGCGCCCGATGTCAAGGGCCGTGAGGCGATCCTCAAGGTGCATGCGCGCAACAAGCAGTTTGATCCGGATGTTAAATTCTCGGACATTGCCAAGACCACGGCGGGCTTTACCGGCGCGGATCTGGAGAATCTGCTCAACGAGGCGGCACTGCTGGCAGCCCGCCGCAACAAGAAGCTGATTACGCAGGACGAGATCGAGGAATCGCTGCTCAAGGTTGTCATGGGCGTCGAAAAGAAGAGCCACATCATGACCGAGAAGGACAAGCGGCTGACGGCTTACCACGAAGCCGGTCACGCGATCTGCTTCCACGTGCTGCCGACGCAGGATCCGGTGCACCATGTCACCGTCATCCCGCGCTCGTCCGGTGCGGGCGGCTTTACTATGCCGTTGCCGGAGGAGGATCAGGCATATCGCACCAAGAAGTATATGGAGGAATATATCGTTGTTTGTCTGGGCGGCCGTGTGGCGGAGCAGCTGACGATGGATGATATTTCTACCGGTGCATACGGTGATATCAAGCAGGCGACGCAGATGGCCCGCGCGATGGTCACCAGCTATGGTATGAGCGATAAGATTGGCCCGATCGACTACGGTTCTGATAGCGGGGAGATTTTCCTTGGCCGCGACTTTGCTGCGGGTAAGGGCTATTCTGAGGTCAAGGCTGCTGAGATTGACGACGAGATCCATCGCATCATCGAGGAAGCGTATCGCGGCTGTAAAAAGCTGCTGACCGAGCACATGGACGAAATGACCCGTGTGGCGGAGTACCTGATCCGCAACGAGACCATGGACGGCGAGACCTTTATCAAGGTCTTTAACGGCGAGATCGTGCCGGACAAGGTTGTCGGTGAGGATCTGATGAGCGAACTCAAGGAAGAACTCGAAGCCAAGGTCGGCCCGGCACCTGAAAGCGCTGCCGAGGCAGAGGGCAACGATGCGGAAAAGGCTGCGTTTGTCCAGCCTGAGAATAAGGATTAATTCCTGAAATGAAAAATCCCACGGGTGACCGTGGGATTTTCTTTTCGCAGAAATGTAAAAACATCTTGACATTTAGCTTGGGAGACGGTATGATCAAAATGTAAAGAGAACTTAACATTTTGCCGATCGAAGGAGGGCTTTCCATGGGTGCGAAAACGTATGTTTTGATGGCGCTTCCGATTCTCGTGCTGGTAGGCATGATCGCACTATTCGTGTGTCTGGGGCGGAGCCGTTCGCCGCGTCTGGCTGCATGGGCGGATCGGCTGGGCTTATCCCTTGGCGCGCGGCGTGCGGACGAAATGGAACGGATGATTCAGTATAAGGCTGTTTCCGCTGCGTATCTGGTCGTTATATTTGCGTTGATCGGCTGCTCGCTGTATGATTCGTTCATCCGACATGCTTCGGGGGCGCAGCCATATACATTGATTGCTTTGATGGGTGTGCTGACGCAGTCGATCGCGGTGCTGATTCTGCGCCATCGCAGCACGGCAGGGGACGACGAATATAAGCCCTATCCGCTCTGGAAAACCTTTTTGATCGTGCTTGTATTCAGCCTTATTGTGGCCGGGCTGGGGGCAGGGCTGGCGATTGCTGTGATGGCGTGGTGAGCGTATGCGCAACTGCATTAAAGAACTGCGCCGGGCGCGTGGCCTGCGGCAGGAGGACTTGGCACAGATGCTCGGGGTTTCCCGGCAGACAGTCGTTGCGATGGAGAATAACAAATATGACCCAACGCTTTCGCTTGCCATGCAGGTCGCGCGGCTGCTTGGGCAGCCGGTCGAAAGCATTTTCTTTCTGGACGAAAAAAAGGGAGCGGACTAACCGCTCCCTTTGGTTTGTTTGATTTTAACCGATGCCGCCCGGGATTACAAAGCTGCAAATCACAACGACCAGCGCCAAGAAAACATATACATACTTCGCAAGGAAGTCGTAGGCACGGCTGAGCGGCTTGTCACGCCCTTCCATCAGCTCATGCTTGATGTTCTTAACACCCAGCACCCAGTAAATCATGACTGCGCCGAGAATTGCGCCGATCGGCACAACATAAATCGTGATAATGTCCATCCAGCGGCCCATCAAAGATTCCTGCTCGATCAGCAGACCAACAGCCAGTGTCGCTGCGCCGGCAAGCAAAACTGCTGCTTTACGGTTCAGCTTGAGACGCGTCTGCGCGGCTTCAGACACCGCTTCCAGCATATTGGCCAGCGAGGTAATACCGGCAAACAGGACGGAAATAAAGAACAGGAACGCAAACAGGCGGCCAAACGGCATCTGCTGGAATACACGCGGCAGCGTGATGAACAGCAGCTTGGGGCCGGAGGCCGGGTCAAGCCCAAAGGCGAATACCGACGGGATGACTGCAAAGCCTGCGAGCATAGCCGCGCAGGTATCCAGCACAGCGGTCATACAGGAAGAGTGCACCACATCTTCGTCTTTGGAAAGGTATGAGCCGTAAATAATCATACCCGAACCGGTAACCGACAGCGAGAAGAATGCCTGTCCCATCGCCATGATCCAGGTGCGCGGGTTCAGCAGTGCATCCCACTGGGGAACAAGCAGATACTTGTAGCCCTCGAGCGCGTTCGGCAGGAACAGTACGCGTACCGCGATGACCAGGAACAGCACAAAGAATGCAGGCATCATCACCTTGTTGATCTTTTCAATACCGCCCGATACGCCAAAAATCAGGATAGCAACAGTCATCACGACGACAAGCACGTGCCACGGGACACTTGACAGCGGCGTCGCGCTCATCTCGGCAAAGTAGGTTTCAGGCTCAGTCGAGATCAGCGAGCCGGTCAGCGCACCAAACACGCAGCGCAGTACCCAGCCGACAATGATAGAATAGCCGATCGCAATACCAAGCGAGCCGAACAGCGGGATTGCGCCGAGGATCGCGCCGCCCTTCTTGCCGCGCGTTTTCATCGCATACTCGTACGAGCCAATCGGGCCGGTGCCGGTCAGGCGGCCGAAGGCGAACTCGCCGGACAGGCCAACATAGCCGAACAGTGCCACAAACAGCAGATAAGGAATGAGGAAAGCCGCACCGCCATACTGTCCGGTGCGATAGGGGAACATCCAGATGTTGCCCATGCCGACAGCCGAACCGACTGCCGCAAGCACAAAGCCGATTTTGGAAGTAAAGGTTCCGTTTATACTTTTTTGTTGCATGATTTCTTTCTCCGGTTTTCATTTTTCACAAGCTTATATAGTATAGCACAATATTGAACAGAAAGCCATACATGATTTGTCCAGAAAAGATAGAGGGCTTTGTCATATTCGACAAAAGCTTTCGCGGAAATTAGGGAAATTTAGCAGTTATCCCCTTGCACTTGCCGCTCGCTTATGGTATGATAGGAAAGCGCGAGAAAGACACATGTCTTTTTAGGGAGGACAAACAACGCATGGTGAAACCGAAGTACTTTCTGGTCGAACGCACACTGTTGCCTGAGGTGTTCCAGCGTGTGATCGAAGCAAACGAGGCGATTGCCTCGGGGCGTGCGGCGACGGCAAGCGAAGCGGCGAAAATCGCTGGATTGTCGCGCAGTGCGTATTATAAATATAAGGATGGTGTGCGGCCGTTTTTTGAGGCGACGACCGACCGGATCGTGACATTCCATTTTATGCTGCACGATCAGCCGGGCGTCCTGTCAAGTATTCTGGGATTGATGGCACGCTCAGGTGCAAACTTGCTGACGGTCAATCAGTCGATCCCGATGCGCGGGCAGGCTTCGGTAACGATTGCTGCACGCACCGGCGAAATGAAGTTTTCCGTAGAGGATCTGATCCAGCGTGCGTCCCAGATGGATGGCGTGAGCAAGGTCGAGATTCTGGCGTCTGAATAAAAAGAACCGAAGGAAAGGAAACTGGGTTATGATAAAAGCTGCAATCATGGGGCACGGCACGGTAGGTTCCGGCGTATATGAGGTGTTCGAAATGAACGCTGAAAAGATCGCGCGCGTGGTCGGCGAGCCAGTTGAGGTCAAATATGTGCTTGACCTGCGCGATTTTTCCGCGCTGCCGTATGGACATAAGTTCGTTTCAGATTTTTCTGTGATCGAGAATGACCCTGAGGTCACGGTCGTGGCCGAGGTGATGGGCGGCGTGGGCGCTGCCTATGAATTTACGCGCCGCTGCCTGCTTGCGGGCAAGAGCGTTTGCACCTCTAATAAGGAACTGGTCGCTACCCGCGGCGAGGAACTGCTCAAAATCGCTGAGGAGAAGGGCGTCAATTACATGTTTGAAGCGTCGGTCGGCGGCGGTATCCCGATCATCCGCCCGATGCTGCAATGCCTTGCTGCCAACGAATTCAATGAGATTTGCGGCATTTTGAACGGCACGACCAACTACATCTTAACCCAGATGATTCATAACGGCGTTACGTTTGAGGATGCGCTCAAGCAGGCGCAGCTGAACGGTTATGCGGAAAAAGACCCGACGGCTGATATCGAAGGCCATGACGCCTGCCGTAAGATCTGTATTCTGGCTGACCTTGCCTTTGGCGATAAGTTCGACCCGGATCAGGTATCCTGCGAGGGCATCACGAAGATTACGCTCGAGGATGTTGCCAATGCGGATAAGCTGGGCTGTGTGATCAAATTGCTTGGCCGCACGGTGCGGTGCGAGGACGGCACGGCATATGCCTATGTTGCGCCGCATCTGATCCATAAGGAAAGCCCTTTGGCTGCGGTTGAGGATGTATTCAACGCGATTATGGTCGATGGAAACGCGACAGGCGACGTGATGTTCTACGGCAAGGGCGCGGGCAAGCTCGCAACGGCTTCCGCAGTTGTCGCTGATATGCTCGACTGCATCGAGCACGCGGATCATCGCCGCCGCATCAGCTGGGGCGACGGTTCGAAGAACCTGCTCCGTCCGCTGGATACGCTGCAGAGTGCATGGTATGTACGCTTTAAGGGCGCGACAAGCGACCTCGAGGCGCTGCTGCCGGTCGAGAGCCTGACCGAGCCGGTCGACGGTGTGGTAGTCGTCAAGACCCGCAAGCTGTCCACCGCGGAAATGCAGGATAAGATCGCAAAACTGAACGCCTGTGGCGAAGTGCGCGCCGCTATGCGTATGCTGTAAGGGGAGGGCGAAGGAAAATGGTTCGTGTTACCGTCCCTGCTACGAGCGCCAATATGGGCTCGGGCTATGACAGCATCGGCATTGCGCTCGAGCTTTACAATGTAATCGATCTCGCGGAGAGCGATCGGATCGATATTTCGGATAAGAACGGCCAGTTTGTGCCCAAGGATGCGCGTAATCTGATCTATCAGTGCGCCAAGCGCGTCTATGATGAGTGCGGCAAAAAGCTTTCCGGTCTGAAAATTGTCGAGGATTGTGCCATCCCGCAGACACGCGGCCTTGGTTCGTCCTCGGCCTGCACAGTCGCGGGTATTATGGGCGCAAACGCGCTGCTGGGCGATCCGCTCGATCGGCAGGCGGTCATTGACCTTGCCGCGACGATCGAGGGTCACCCGGATAACTCAACGCCCGCAATCCTTGGCGGCTTCTGCGTGGCGCTGCTCGAGAACGGGCATGTACATCATGTGCGCGTGCCGGTGCATGGCGCAATCGACTTTATTGTCTTTATCCCGGACTTTAAGCTGTCCACCGAGAAGGCGCGTGCGGCGCTGCCGAAGACTATCGCGCATCACGATGCGGTGTATAATCTGGCGCGCGCGGCGCTGCTCGCCGGCAGTTTGACGACAGGCAAGCTGGAAAACCTCGATGTGGCGACAGGGGACTGCCTGCATCAGCCGTACCGCTTCGGCCTGATTGAAAACGGTGAGGATATCGTGCGCGAAGCAAAGGAACTGGGCGCGCTGGGCGCGTTCATTTCGGGTGCGGGTCCGTCCATTGTTGCAATGGTTTACAAGGGGGATCGCGACTATCTGTCGCGCGCGCAGGCCGTATGTGCGGAGAAGTATCCGCACTGGAAGGCGGTGCAGCTGCGCTGTGATGAGGTCGGCGCGACCGTCAAACGCATGTGAGCGAGACCGCGGCTGCGGTAGGCTATATAAGGAGGAAACGAAATCAGTATGAGTCTTATTGTGCAAAAGTTCGGCGGCACCTCGGTTGCCAACACCGAACGGCTGAAAAATGTTGCGGACATTGTAACCAAGACCGCGCAGGCAGGCAACAAGGTTGTTGTCGTTGTTTCTGCGCAGGGTGATACAACCGATGATCTGATCGAAAAGGCAGCGGAGATCAACGAACATCCCTCCAAGCGTGAGATGGATGTGCTGCTTAATACGGGCGAGATGATCTCCATGTCGCTGCTCGCGATGGCGATCCAGAAGCTGGGCTTCTCGGTCGTTTCGCTGACCGGCTGGCAGATCGGTCTGGAGACCAACAGCAATTATTCGGATGCGCGCATCAAGCGCATTGTGGGCGATCGCCTGCAGGCCGAACTGGATAACGGTAAGATCTGCATCGTGGCGGGTTTCCAGGGAATTAACAAGCTGGGCGATGTAACCACCCTTGGCCGTGGCGGCTCGGATACGACGGCTGTTGCGATTGCGGCAACGCTGGGCGCTGATCTGTGCCAGATCTACACGGACGTAGACGGCGTATATACGGCTGACCCGCGCATTGTGCCCGCGGCGCGCAAGCTGGACGCCATCACCTATGACGAAATGCTCGAGCTGGCTTCGCTCGGCGCACAGGTGCTGCACAACCGTTCGGTTGAGATGGCGAAGAAGTACAATGTCGACCTTGAGGTCGTTTCGAGCTTTACCCGTAATCCGGGTACCAAAGTCAAGGAGGGTTCTCACATGGAAAAAATGAATGTATCGGGTGTTGCCCGTGATAATAATTGCGCGCGTGTCGCGATCATCAATGTAGCGGATACACCGGGCACTGCGTTTAAGGTCTTTTCGCTCATGGCCAAGCATAATGTAAATATTGACATCATCCTGCAGTCGGTTGGCCGCGACAATAAGAAGTCGATTTCTTTCACCATCCGTGAGGATGACGCGGACCGTGTTGGTCAGATCCTCGCGGACAACGCGGAGATGATTGGCTACGAGGATGTTTCCATCAACACCAAGGTCGCGAAGGTGTCGATCGTCGGCGCCGGCATGGCGTCCTCTGCGGGCGTGGCCTCCAAGATGTTTGAGGCACTGGCGATGGCTGGCATCAACATCCGCATGATTTCCACCTCGGAGATCAAGATCTC
Organism: Candidatus Agathobaculum merdavium; assembly: GCA_019115615.1. Lineage (GTDB taxonomy): Bacteria > Bacillota > Clostridia > Oscillospirales > Butyricicoccaceae > Agathobaculum > Agathobaculum merdavium. The sequence goes on from DXDE01000118.1 coordinate 30,223, forward strand.
CGTTCTGATCAACGAGGAGGACAGCGAGAAGGCAGTCAAGGCGATCCACGAGGAGTTCTTCGGGGAATAAGATACCCGACATAATTTGATAAAAAAATAACGAACCTAATTGACAAGCGCAGTTAGGTTCGTTATACTATTATTGTTACATGATTAACAATCAACAGGAAAGGATGTTGAGGAATGAAAAAGCTCTGGTGCTTGTTCCGGCGCCGGTTTGCCACGGGCGATGATAAGATCTGCGTGGCATTCTCCGAGACCGAAGGCCGCGTGCGTGTTTGCCCCTATGCAACGGAAGAAGAGGCAAAGGCGAAGTGCCCGGAATATGCCTTCAATAACCGCCATGAGGGCGAGGACGAAGGCATCGAATAAGGCCATACTTACCAAATGCAGATTGCCCCGAAGGAGACGTCTTTCGGGGCGTTTCTGTATAAAAAAGGCCGCTGCAACCGCTGGTTGACAAAAAGAAACGCCGGGTTGGTGGCGTGTGAGGGCGTTTTCAGGTATGGTGGAAGCACAGAAAGGCAGGTGGTCAGATATGACGACAGGGGAGAAGATCGCAGCGCTCCGACGTGAAAAAGGGCTGAGCCAGGAGGCGCTGGGCGAAAAACTCGGGTTGTCGCGGCAGGCGGTCAGCAAGTGGGAGGCAGACCAGGCTATGCCGACGATGGATAATCTGGTCGAGCTCAGCCGGCTGTTCGGCGTGCCAGTCGATACGCTGCTGCGGCCGGATGAACCGCTGCCGGATAAGACACAGCCGCCGGAGGGTATCAAACTATCCGCTGAGGGACTGAAAGTCTCCTACGCACCGGTTTTGACGCGCAAGACGAAGTGGTTCATCATCATACTGGCGGTGTTGATGTGGGTAAGTGTGCTGGGCAACATCTATGCCATGGCACGTGTGCAGTCGCTGGAGGAAGAACTGCGTACTTTGCAGATGCAGGTACAGCAGCAAGGGGGAGAGAGCACCGTGCAGCAAGGCACGGTAGAGGAGGAAGCGTTATCCGATTATGATGTCGCTTATGACCTGCGGTATGACGCGAACAAGACGGTTTCGACGATGCTCATGCTTTCGCTGTCTGCGCGGCCGAAGGAACTGAACCCTGATACCGATGTCCCTAAGTTCACCATCCAGAGCGCAGGCGAGAGTTGGACATGTGCGGCGATTCTGGAACAGGATAATTCGTATGTGGGCAGCACGGAGATTCCGATGCGCGATGCGTTTACCGTGTATCTGACGCTGACCGACCGCGAGAGCGGCACAGTGCGCAATTTGCTGCTGGGAACGCTGAGCGGGATTTCAAATGAATATCGGCTTCAATTTGATGGTCAGTGGCTGAATGAGCAAGGAGAAGCCTTGATGGATGGCAGCGCTATTACGTCAGAAAACGGCAGCACAACGATTCGAGGGTGGCTCCAGTACCGGTTCTATAATGCATGGTCGGATCGCTTTCGTGCTTATCCGGTAAAATGCAGGTTGGTTCTGCGGGAGGGCGACACGGAACTCAAAAGCATAGAGATGAGCGCGGTGGAGTATAACGAAGAGAATGGGCAATACTACGCATATTGTCGGCCGGATTGGACCGTGCCGAAGTCCTTTGAGGACTTGGAACTGATTGCAGAAGCCACCGACAGCTATGGACGAGTACATGAATGGCATATTTATGATTACGCAATCGAAAAAGCCGTCCCGTGAGGGGCGGTTTTTCTATTTACCGAGCGTGCGCGTCGCAGCCAACACATAAATCTTCGCCGCGCCCATTTCACGCAGCAGCTTGACCGCAGCGGCCGCCGTGGCGCCTGTGGTGATGATGTCATCGATAAATACGACCGATTTGCTATGTACGTCGGCGTTTGCCAGCGGCAGCAGCGCCCGCGTAGCGTTTTGCTGCCGTGCGGACGCATCCTTCCGGGTGGACTGCTTGGGGGTGAACGCGCGCTTGCGCAATGTGGCGATACAGGGCAGTCCGAACGGTTCCGCGACAGCCTTGGCCAGCAGTTCGGCTTGATTGTAGCCGCGTTCGCGCAGGCGGAGCAGGCCGATCGGCATATAGGTGATAAGGTCTGGCTGCCATGTGTCCAGCCGCTCGGCAAGCAGCGGCAGCATCTGCGCGGCAAACCAGTCTGCGTAATGCTGTTTGTGATGGAATTTCAGTCCCTGCATGGCATGCTGTACCTTGCCGGTGTAATACAGTGCCGCTGCGGCATTGTCCGCGCCGGTGACATATACTGGTTCGGTGCAGCGGTAAGATTGACGTACCTCGCCCGCGCAGGCAGGACAGAGCATTGCCTTGCCCGTACCAGCGGCGGGGAGCAGCTCGCCGCAAAGGATACAGCGTTTGACAAATACAACCCCCATACAGAAACCTCCTGTTTGATACAAAAAGGGCTGTCCGCCGGGACAGCCCTTTTGATTTTACTTGGAAAGCAGCTTCTTCAGGCGCTCTGCAGCTTCGAGCGTGCGCTGCTGATCACCGAAAGCAGTCAGACGGAAGAAACCGTCGCCGTTCTTGCCGAAGCCTGCGCCCGGCGTGCCAACTACGTTGGCATTTTCGAGCAGGTAGTCGAAGAACTCCCAAGAACCCATACCATTCGGGCACTGCAGCCACAGATACGGGCTGGACTTGCCGCCGGTGTACCAGATGCCGAGCGAATCAAGCGTCTCGGAGAGTACCTTGGCGTTCTGTTTGTAGTAGCCGAGGGTTTCCTTGATCTGCTTCATGCCTTCCTCGGTAAAGCAGGCCGCTGCGCCTTTCTGCACGATGTAGGGAACACCGTTGAACTTGGTGGTCTGACGGCGCAGCCACATCTTGTTCAGCTTGCCGTCCATCAGCGCCTGCGGGACAACCGTCCAGCCGCAGCGCGTGCCGGTGAAGCCTGCCATCTTGGAGAACGAGCAGAACTCGATCGCGCAGGTCTTGGCGCCTTCGATCTCGAAGATCGAACGGGGCAGGTTTTCGTCTTCGATGAAACACTCATACGCGGCGTCATACAGGATGACAGCGTTATTCGCGTTGGCGTAGTCCACCCAAGCCTTGAGGCCAGCACGGTCGTAAGCTGCGCCGGTCGGGTTGTTGGGCGAGCACAGGTAGATGATATCGGCATGCACCGACGCGTCCGGCAGCGGCAGGAAGCCGTTCTCCGCGGTCGCGTCCATGAAGATGACCTTGCGGCCGGCCATGACGTTTGTGTCCACATACACGGGGTAAACCGGGTCGGGAATGAGCACGGTGTTGTCCGCGCCGAAGATATCGAGGATATTGCCAAGATCGCTCTTGGCACCGTCCGAGATAAAGATCTCGTTGGTGTCGAGGTCTACGCCGTGGGTCTTGTAGTAGCCGACCAGCGCTTCGTGCAGGAAGCCATAGCCCTGCTCGTCGCCGTAGCCGTGGAAGGTCTCCTGCTTGGCCTGATCCTCTACCGCTGCGTGCAGCGCGTCGATAACGGCGGGTACGAGCGGACGGGTTACGTCGCCGATGCCCAGACGGATGATGTCCGCTTCCGGGTGTGCGGCGGAATATTCGTTTACCTTGCGGGCGATCGTGGAGAACAGGTAGCTCTGCTCCAGATCGTCATAATGCTTATTGATCTGCATGTTCTTTGCTCCTTTTCAGCGATGCTGCGACAAACGCCTTGAACAGCGGATGCGCGCGGTTGGGACGGGATTTGAATTCGGGATGGAACTGTACGCCGATGTAGAACGGGTGGTTCGGGATCTCGACGGTTTCAACCAACTCACCCGTGGGCGAAGTGCCGGTAATCATCATGCCCTTGGCCTCGATCTGCTCACGGAAGTTGTTGTTGAACTCATAGCGGTGACGGTGGCGTTCGGAGATCATTTCCGAGCCGTAAGCCGATGCCATGATGGTGTCCGGACGGATCTTGCAAGGGTAAGCGCCAAGACGCATCGTGCCACCCTTCTTGGAAACGCCCTGCTGGCTTTCCATCAGGTCGATAACCGGATGGGTGGAATCCGGATCGAATTCGGAGGAATTGGCATCCTCAAAGCCGAGCACGTTGCGTGCGTAGCTCATGACTGCAATCTGCATGCCAAGGCAGATGCCGAAGTAGGGGATACCCTGCGTGCGGGCATAGTTGGCTGCACAGATCATGCCCTCAATGCCGCGCGGGCCAAAGCCGCCGGGCAGGATGATACCGTCGACTTCGCCGAGCAGCTTGTCCACGGTCGAGTCGTTGATTTCTTCTGAATCAACCCAGTCGATATCAACAAAGCAGCCGGTTTCGTAACCGCCGTGCTGCAGCGCTTCTGCAACGGACAGGTAAGCGTCGTGCAGCTTGACGTATTTGCCGACCAGCGCAATTTTGACGTGCTCCTTGCGGGAGGCGATACGCTCAAGCATGGCAATCCAGTCGCTCATGTCGCCCTTGGGTGCGCCGATGGCGAGCTCACGGCAGACAATGTCGGACAGATGGCTCTCTTCGAGCATCATAGGTGCCTGATACAGAACCGGCAGCGTGCGGTTCTCGATAACGCAGTCCTCCTGCACGGTGCAGAACAGCGAGATCTTACGCTTGATGTCGTCGTCCAGCGGCTGGTCAACACGCGCGACAATAATGTCCGGGGAAATGCCCAGACCGCGCAGTTCCTTAACCGAGTGCTGGGTGGGCTTGGACTTGGGTTCATTCGAGCCGGAGATGAACGGTACGAGCGTTACATGGATAAACAGGCAGTTGCGGCGGCCGACCTCGGTCGCGACCTGACGGATCGCTTCGAGGAACGGCTGGGACTCGATGTCGCCGGTCGTGCCGCCGATCTCAGTGATGACAACGTCAGCCGAGGTCTTTTTGCCGACCGAATAGATGAACGATTTGATCTCATTGGTGATGTGCGGAATAACCTGCACGGTTTCGCCCAGATACTCGCCCGCGCGCTCCTTGTTCAGGACGTTCCAGTACACCTTGCCGGTGGTCAGATTGGAGAACTTGTTCAGGTCCTCGTCGATGAAGCGCTCGTAGTGGCCGAGGTCGAGGTCGGTTTCTGCACCATCGTCAGTGACATAAACCTCGCCGTGCTGGAACGGGCTCATCGTGCCGGGGTCAACATTGATATACGGGTCCAGCTTTTGTGCGGCAACTTTGAGGCCACGGCTTTTCAGCAGGCGGCCGAGCGAGGCGGCCGTGATGCCCTTGCCCAGACCGGAGACGACGCCGCCGGTCACGAAGATATACTTTGTCATAACTCGATTTCCCCCTTAAATACGGTCGTTGCCGCGCCCGTCATGAACACGGTCTGGTCGGTGTAGCGCACGGTAAGATCGCCGCCGCGCAGATGTACGGTGATATCCTCGTCCTTGCCAGCGCGTCCGGTCAGCACTGCGGCCACGCCCACCGCGCATGCGCCGGTGCCGCAGGCCCAGGTTTCGCCGGAGCCGCGCTCCCATACGCGCATTTTGAGTGTGCCATCCGGCAGGACATTGACAAACTCCGTGTTGACGCGTTCCGGAAACAGCGCATGATGCTCAAATTTGGGACCGATCCGTTCCAGATCCAGCCCGTCGATATCCTCATCAAGGAAAATCACACAGTGCGGGTTGCCCATCGAAACGCAGGTGATATGATAGACCTTTTCGTCTATCACCAGCGGCGCGCCGATCACGGTGTCGCCCTCGAGGTCAACCGGAATATCGGCAGGCTTGAGGATCGCCGCGCCCATATCGACACGGGCGGACAGCATTTTGCCATCTTCGACGGTCAGTTCGAGTGTTTTTACACCCGAAAGCGTATCAATCATCACGGTTGTCCGGCCGTCGGTCATGCCGTTGTCGTACAGGTATTTGCCGACGCAGCGGATGCCGTTGCCGCACATTTTACCCTCCGACCCGTCAGCGTTGAAAATGCGCATCTGTGCATCTGCTTTATCCGACGGGTTGATCAGGATCACGCCGTCGCCGCCGATGCCAAAGTGCGGTTCACTGAGCCGGACGGAGAGCGAAGCGGGGTCAGGCACGGTCTGATCGAAGCAGTTGAAATAGATGTAGTTGTTGCCACAGCCGTGCATCTTGGTGAAGGACAGCTTCACACGGGCTCCCTCCTTAGATCAAACAAAAAATGGTATATGAGCGGGCAGAATCAGGCCGACGCTCATACACCATTTAGTATATCATAATTCGATGTGGATTTCTCTATACAAATCAAAAAAAGCGGAAAAATTTTGTCGCAGTAAGGGAGTTGGTTTTGGGCGGTATCGCACAAAAAATGCTCACTGCGGCATGCCGCCATGAATAATATCCTCGGCTACGATGCGTTTGGTGCAGCGGCGCTGCATTGCCTGCTGCTCAATATAGGCGTGTGCATCCGGCTCGGTCATGCCGCAGCATTCGATCAGCAGGCACTTGGCGCGGTCAACCAGACGGATGTCTTCAATACGCTGCTGCAACCGATGGTTTTCCTTGCGAAGACCGGTCAGCCGTGCACGTGCGGCGCGCGTCATGCGCAGCGCCTGCAGAAACAGGGTGCGGGACAGCGGTTTCGGAATGACGAACACACCGTCGTCCTCGACTTTGGCAGAGACTTCGTCAGCAATTTCCGCTTTGGTCAGCAGGATCACGCCGGCAGCCGTTTCACAGGCGGCCTGCGCCAGCTCGTGGCCAAATTCATCAGGCAGAGGGGAATTGATCAGGATCAGGTCAAAATCCCCATCGACCAGTATACGCCGCGCCTGCGCACCCGAGGCGGCGGGCACGGTCTGCGCCTGTACGCCGCAGGAGGCGAGGAACTGCGCGAGCATATCCTGCGACTTGGACGTAGCGGTGACAATCAGCATGCGTTCCAAACGGCGTTGCCCTCCTTTCGGGTAAGAGTGGGGGCGGGGGATCAGTAGCGCTCAAAGTAGAGTGCGCGTTCTGCCTCATAGCGGTCATCCGCCTGCGCGATGCGGTCATGCTCTGCCTGCTTGACCTCGAAAAATGCTTCGCGCATCTTTCGGGGCAGGCAGCTGGCAATGAAAGTGCTGTCCTGTGCGCAGCGGATCGCCTCACACAGCGTACCGGGCAACGCGTCATACTGCGCGCGCACATCGTCGGGGGCAGTGAACAGGTTGTTGTCGCAGGCAGGCGCGAGTGGCAGCCGGTGGCGGACACCGTCCAACCCCGCCTCAATCAGCAGGGCAAAGACCAGATAGGGATTGATGCACCCATCAAACGAGCGCACTTTCATACGGTTGGCAAGTTTGCCGTTTGCCAGTGGGACGACAATCAGTGGCCCTCGATTGCGGTGCGACCATGTGATGTGCCGCGGCGCTTCAAACTCGCCCAGACGCTGGAACGAGTTGGTCAGCGGGTTGCCGAACACGGTCATTTCTGCGGCGTGCTGCAGAATGCCCGCGACAAAGCTGCGGCCATCCGCACTCTGTTCAAAGTCTGGGTGGAATAGGTTTTGTCCGTTTCGCGTGATGGAGATGGACAGATGCAGGCCGCTGCCGGGGATGCTGGGCAAGGGCTTGGGAAGGAAGGAGGCGTACAGTCCGCTGGATGCAGCCATGGATTTAACAACCCATTTGAATGTGATAAAGTTGTCCGCGGCTTCGAGTGCTTCAGCATAGCGGAAGTCGATTTCGTGCTGGCCGGGGCCTTGTTCGTGATGCGAGGACTCCGGCTGAATGTTCATTTCCTCGAGGGTCAGGCAGATCTGGCGGCGCACGTTTTCCGCCTTGTCGAGCGGTGCAACGTCAAAATATTCGCCGTGGTCATGCGGGATGACGGTGGGGCAGCCTTTTTCGTCCTGCTCGAACAGGTAAAATTCGCTGGCGGTGCCAAAGGTGATCGCATAACCAGACTGCCGTGCACGGCGGACAGCCTCGCGCAGCAGATAGCGGCCGTCACCTTCAAAGGGTGTGCCATCCGGATAACGGATATCACAATAGAAGCGCACGACACGGCCCTGCGACGGACGCCACGGCAATACAGATAGTGTTGCCGGGTCGGGGAACAGCAGCAGGTCGGAATCGTCGACATTCAAAAAGCCGCGCAGCGAGGAAGCATTGAAGTGGATGCCGTGTTCAAAGGCGCGCGTAAGCTCAGTCGGCATGATGGCGATGTTTTTCTGGTTGCCGAAGATATCGCAAAAGGCCAGACGGATGAACTTAACGTCGTTTTCCTCAATAAATTGCAGCACTTCGTGCATAGTGGTGTCCATAAGAGCCGCGCTCCTCTCTAAATAAATATGATATGCGCCGCGCAACGCAAAAATCAGGATTCATAGGTATAAAGCTGATGGTAACCGGCTTCGGGGTTTGGCGTAAGGACAAAATACTGTTGCGCAAGCAGCGCGGCCGCGTCACCGCCGAAGTAACGGCAGTAATCTTCCACATAGGGAGCGATGCCGTCGAGGTCGGTCCGATCTGCCGGGCTGACCAGTACCTGTCGGGGCAGACCTGCCGGCGCCTGATCACATCTTAACACAATTTTGCCGCCGTGCATACCCGTGCCGCAGAAATTGCCAGCGGGGTAAGCGCCATTCTGTCCGCGGCCGAGCACGAGAATTAGGCCACCGGCCTGATATTCGCCGAGGAACGAGCCTGCTTTGCCGCCGATCACGATAGCAGGGAAGTGCTGCTCATAAGCCTTCATATGAATGCCGCCGCGGTAGCCGCAGTCACCTTCGATGAAGATGCGTCCGCCGCGCATGCCGTAGCCGCAGGCGTCGCCAACATTGCCGTGAACAATGATATCGCCTTGGTTCATGGTGTCGCCGACGGCTTCCTGTGCGTTGCCGAATACTTCGATGGTCGATCCGCAGAGGTACTGGCCAAGGCCGTTGCCGGGCGTGCCGTGGATAGTGATGGTGCGGTTCGCAGAGCCGCAGCCGAGATAGCGCTGGCCGATCACGTTTTCGACCGTGATTTCGCTGTCGTCAATCGCGCGGATCTGCTCATTGAGCTGCTGATAATAGGTGAGGTTTACCTGTACAGTCGTCATCAGTGTGCGCCTCCTAACTGTTTTGCGCGCTCAGCGCGGGAGAATGCCATCAGCTGCGGCTTTTCGCGGATGAGGTCAAAGTCGATCGTGTCAAGCGGGGTTCGCTCACGGATGAGCGAGGTGTAGATGCCCGCGCGGTCGACATCGCCAATCAGAATAAAGCCGACCAGATGGTTGTCGCGCGTGACCAGCAGCTTGTAGTTTTCGCCGTCCTGTTCGAGATATTGTTCTCCATCGTACGAACCGGCAGTGATCATGTGCAGCCCCAGAAAACCAGAAGCGTTCATGGGGATTGCTTTGTCGAAGGATGCTTTGCCGCCGGCCATGTTGCGGCCCGCAGTCTCGCCCTGCAGGTAGGCGTTGGGTAGGATGGCGAGGATGCGGTCGGTGTCAGCGGAAATATCGTGCGATACCGTGCAGTCGCCCGCCGCATAAATATCCGGCACGGTGGTGGCGGAGCAGTTGTTAATCAGAATACCGCGGTTTACTTCGCAGCCCGCGTCAGCGGCGAGTTCGGTATTCGGCCGTACGCCGACTGCTACGACCAGTACGTCAAAGCCGAGTGTGGCGCCGCTTTGCAGGGTAGCGGTATTGCCATCGAAGCGGGCGACGCTGTCGCCGAGGATGAAACGCACGCCTTTGCCTTCAAGGTGCCGCTGGATAATGGCGGCAGGTACTTCGGTCAGTACATTGGGCAGGATACGCGGTGCAAGGTCAATGACGGTCAGTTCTTTCGCGCGGTGGCAGATGCCTTCGGCACATTTCAGGCCAATCAGACCTGCGCCGACGATAAGTACACGTTTGTCGCTTGTTTCACCCAGCATATTGTTCAGCCGCTTGGCATCGTCCAGCGTCATAAAACTGGTCTTGTTCTGCACGGTGTCCAGCCCTTCCATCGGCGGCACGAACGGCCGTGAGCCGGTGCAGATACAAAGTTTATCATAGGGAACGGTTTCGCCGCCCTCGAGCAGTACGTTTTTTGCCGCATGGTCGATTTTGGTTACTGTGCGTCCCAGCATGGTTTTGACACCGTTTTTCTCATAAAAGTCGGCCGGACGGTAATGCAGCATCTTGTCCTCGGTCGTTTTGCCCAGCAGCAGATAGGAAATCAGCGGCCGGCCATACACGGGATAGATTTCGTCTGAAATGACGGTGATTGCGCCATCGCGGTCGACCGCGCGGATACCTTCGATTGTGCCGACAGCTGCCGTGCCGTTGCCGATAATCACGTAATTCATGCGTTTCACCTCTCCTCGTACACAATGGCCTTGTTCGGACAGCCCTGTACGCACATGGGCTGGCCAAACGCATTCTTGGCGCACAGCTCGCATTTCTGGATTGCGCCCTCGTTCGAGGTGGACAGCGCACCGTACGGGCAGGACAGGATGCAGGTATAGCAGCCGACGCACTTGTCCGAGTCGATCTGTACCGCGCCATCCACGATGGACAGCGCGCCCGAAATGCAGCCCTTGACGCACAGCGGGTCGGTGCAGTGACGGCAGTTGACCGCAAAGGAAATATTGTCGCGCTCCTCGATGCGGATACGCGGCGCGATCTTATGATCTTTCAGTGCCTTGACCATCGAGGACTTGCCCGAGTTGGCAAAGGCGCAGTAATATTCGCACAAATGGCAGCCGAGGCACCATTTTTCGTTGACGTAGATTCGTTTCATGCCTGTGTTGCCTCCTTATTCGCCCGCATGCTTGATGCCGAGAATGTTCAGTTCCCGGTCGGTCAGGCCGATGCCGCGCAGCATCAGACGGTTGCCGCGCAGCGCCTCGATCGAGTTGATGCCCATGCCGCCCATCATTTCCTTGAGCTCGTGATCCCATGCGGTGACCAGATTGACCAGTCGCTGCGAGCCGATATCCGGGTTCAGGCGCTTGACCAGCTCAGGGCGCTGGGTCGCAATGCCCCAGTTGCATTTGCCGGTCTGGCAGGAGCGGCACAGGTGGCAGCCGAGTGCGAGCAGGGCAGAGGTAGCGATGTAGCATGCGTCCGCGCCGAGCGCGATGGCCTTCAAGAGATCAGCCGAGTTTCGGATCGAGCCACCGACGACCACGGATACCTGATCGCGGATGCCTTCGTCGCGTAGGCGCTGATCGACCGCTGCGAGCGCCAGCTCAATCGGGATACCGACATTGTCACGGATGCGGGTCGGCGCTGCGCCCGTGCCGCCGCGGTAGCCGTCGATGCAGATGACGTCCGCACCCGAACGGGCAACGCCGGATGCGATCGCTGCGACGTTATGTACTGCCGCAATCTTGACCATGACCGGCTTTTTGTATTCGGTTGCCTCTTTCAGCGAGAATACCAGCTGCCGCAGATCTTCGATCGAGTAAATGTCATGGTGCGGGGCAGGGGAGATGGCGTCCGTGCCTTCCGGGATCATGCGGGTTTTGGAGATGTCCGGGCCGACCTTGTGGCCGGGCAGGTGGCCGCCAATACCGGGCTTTGCGCCCTGACCCATCTTGATCTCGATGGCTGCGCCTGCTTCTAGATAGTCCTTATGCACACCGAAGCGGCCGGACGCGACCTGCACGATGGTGTGTGGGCCGTACTGATAGAAGTCCTGGTGCAGGCCGCCTTCACCGGTATTGTAATAAGTGCCCAGTTCGACAGCGGCGCGTGCGAGCGATGCGTGCGCGTTATAGGAGATTGAACCGTAGCTCATGGCAGAGAACATGACCGGAACTTTCAGTTCGAGCTGCGGGGATAGATTGGGAATCAGGTTGCCGTTTTCGTCGCGCTCGATCTTGCCCGGCTTTTTGCCGAGGAAGGTGCGTGTCTCCATCGGTTCGCGCAGTGGATCGATCGAGGGGTTGGTGACCTGCGAGGCGTTGATGAGGATCTTGTCCCAGTAGATCGGATATGGCTCCGGGTTGCCCATCGAGGACAGCAGCACGCCGCCCGAGCCTGCCTGCCGGTAGACCTCGGAAATGGCCTTGCCCGTCCAGTTGGCGTTTTCCTTAAAGGTATGGTCGGTCTTGACGATCTTCAGGGCGCGCGTCGGGCAGAGCGAGACGCAGCGGTGACAGTTGACGCACTTGGATTCATCCACCATCATCTTCTGGAATTCCGGGTCATAAAAATGTACTTCATTGGCGCACTGTCGCTCGCAGGCGCGGCAGGCGATGCAGCGGTCGTAATTGCGCACGACCTCATACTGCGGATACAGAAAATCAATCGCCATTACTGGTTTCCTCCTTCATTCAGTCGTACGATGACCGGCTCGCCGCCGCGCGGCGCCCAGATGCGGTCGAGTGCAGGCTCGATCACGCGCACCGCACATTCTTCGGATGCGATATAGACCGTCTCGTCTTTTTCACCGACGACCATACTGCGCAATTTCAAGCGGTCATTGAGAGCCATCAGCCCACCTTCAAACCCGACAAGAATGGAGAATGGGCCGGTGAAAAGCAGGGAAGCGAAGGCGTTGCGCAGATAGGTCAGGCGCTCACGTTCGGCGGATTCCTGCTTTTCAATGGTCGACCAGAACGGTGCGGCAATGACGTTTGCAATTTCGGGGTAGGTCAGCCCCAGCTTTCGACCGAGATAGTCGACGATGTAGGTGATGACCTCGGTGTCAGTCAGCAAATCGCACGAATAGCCGAACATTTCAATAAAGCGGCGGTTTGCATCATAAGAGGAAATTTCGCCATTATGTACCACCGTGGTGTCCAGCAGCGCAAACGGATGTGCGCCGCCCCACCAACCGGGGGTGTTGGTAGGATAGCGGCCATGGCAGGTCCACGAGTAGGCCTCATAGTTTTCCAGCATATAGTACTCGCCAACGTCCTCCGGGAAACCGGAAGCCTTAAACACGCCCATGTTCTTGCCGGAAGAAAAAATGTAAGCACCGTCCAACGTGTGGTTGATGCGGATAACAAAGCGGGCGACGAACTCGCGCTCGTCGAGCTGGCTGGAGGTGAGCTTGACGTGTAGCGGGGTGACGAAATACCGCCAGATCATCGGCTCGTCAGTGATGCGGGGATGGCAGCGTGTCGGGATCTTAGAGAGGTTTACAATATCGAAATGCCGCTCAAGCTCCTTTTCACATTCCTCTTTTGCAGCCGGCGTATCATAAAATACATGGAATGCGTAGTAGTCTGCGTATTCCGGATAAATGCCGTATCCGGCGAAGCCGCCGCCTAAACCATTGGAACGGTCGTGCATGGTGCGGATCGAATCGATGATGCGCGTGCCGTTTTCCCGCGTGCCGTCCTTATGGAAGATGCCGGAGATCGCGCACCCGGCTGGGATGCGGATTTTGCCTTCCTTTTGTAACATGGTGCTTCCTCCTTATAGATACATATTTATATGCAATGCAGAGTGGTATCCGCGGTGGGTGACCCGACCGCCGGACGCCGGCGCGTCTTTCCGATGAAAACGCGCCGGCTAGGAAAGAAATAGGATTGGGTGGTATCAAAAAAAGGCGTCCACCAAAGCCGGGGACCGTTTTTTCGATCCTCGGTTTTGGTGGACGCCTTTGTCCTTTCTCCTATTCTATTACGGCTAGGGCAGCAGCGTCAAGCGGTAAACCGCTGGCAAAACAGATTTTTTACAGTCTGCATAGAATGAGACGCGGAAATTTGGAGGAAATTCGATATTTTGCATCAAATCTTTGAAAATCGCAAAAAGAACGTCACCAGACCTTGACAAAAATGACGAGGGTAGCTATAATGCAAAGTGTTAACAGCAAAGGCGCTGTGGGAACACGACCCGCAGCGCCTGTTTTGTTTTATTCCATTCGTTGGGTAACAAAATTCACATAAAAGGAGCGAACATTCATGATGACAGCAAAGAATGTCCCCGAGCTGTTCGGCAGCATGGTCTTTAATGAGACCGTCATGAAGGAGCGTCTGCCCAAGGACGTTTACCGGAAGCTGAAAAAGACCATGCGGGAAGGCACGGCAATCGACGCCGACGTTGCCGCTGTTGTGGCGACCGCCATGAAGGACTGGGCGGTTTCCAAGGGCGCGACGCACTACACCCACTGGTTCCAGCCGATGACCGGCGTAACGGCGGAAAAGCATGACTCCTTCATTTCTCCGACCGATGACGGCAGCGTAATGATGGAGTTCTCCGGCAAGGAACTGATCCGCGGCGAGCCTGATGCGTCCTCGTTCCCGTCCGGCGGCCTGCGCGCGACCTTTGAGGCGCGTGGCTACACCGCTTGGGACCCGACCAGCTACGCGTTCGTCAAGGACGGTTCGCTCTATATCCCGACGGCGTTCTGCTCTTATACGGGCGAGATCCTCGACAAGAAGACCCCGCTGCTGCGCTCGATGGAGGCAATCAGCGTGCAGGCCTGCCGCGTGCTCAAGCTGTTCGGCAAGGATGTGCGCCATGTAACGACTACCGTCGGTCCGGAGCAGGAGTATTTCCTGATCGAGAAGAAGGATTACGCCAAGCGCAAGGATCTGATCTTCACCGGCCGCACCCTGTTTGGCGCGAAGCCGCCCAAGGGGCAGGAGATGGAGGATCACTATTTCGGTTCGATCCGTCCGCGTGTTGCGGCGTTCATGCAGGAGCTGGACGAAGAGCTGTGGAAGCTCGGCATCTTCGCCAAGACCAAGCATAACGAGGTTGCGCCTGCGCAGCACGAGATGGCGCCGGTGTTCACCACAACGAACATTGCGTGTGACCATAACCAGCTGACCATGGAGGTCATGAAGCGCGTGGCGCAGAAGCACGGCTTTATCTGCCTGATGCACGAAAAGCCGTTTGACGGTGTCAACGGCTCCGGTAAGCACAACAACTGGTCGATTTCTACCGACGAGGGTGAGAACCTGCTTGAGCCCGGCAAGACGCCGAGCGAGAACGCGCAGTTCCTCCTGTTCCTGACTGCAGTCATCAAGGCGGTCGACGAATACCAGGATCTGCTGCGTATTTCGGTTGCTTCTGCGGGCAATGATCATCGTCTGGGTGCAAACGAAGCGCCTCCGGCGATCGTCTCCATGTTCATTGGTGACGAACTGCAGGGCATCCTCGACGCGATCGAGTCCGGTGCGGATTACACCGATATGGCCAAGACCAAGATGGATCTGGGCGTGTCTGCGCTGCCGGATATCCCGAAGGATACGACCGACCGCAACCGTACTTCGCCCTTTGCCTTTACCGGCAACAAGTTCGAGTTCCGCATGCTGGGCTCGGCGATCAACATTGCTTGCCCGAATATTATGATTAACACTGCGGTAGCCGAGGAGTTGCGCCTGTTTGCCGACGAGCTGGAGGGCGCGGAGGACTTCGAGAGTGCATTGCTGACGCTGATCAAGCGCGAGATCAAGGCGCACAAGCGTATCATCTTCAATGGCAACGGCTATGATGATGCGTGGGTGGCGGAAGCTGAGGCGCGCGGTCTGCACAACCTCAAGTCTACGGTGGATGCGCTGCCGCACTACACGGATGAGGCGAATGTCGAGCTGTTTGCCCGCCATGGCGTTTACACCCGCGTCGAGATGGAATCCCGCTTGGAAGCGCTGCTCGAGGAATACTATAAGACCCTGCACATCGAAGCGCTGACCATGAGCGACATGGTACGCGAGGAAATTCTGCCGGCTTGTGTGCAGTACCAGAGCGATCTGGCTAAGACCATCTGCGATAAGAAGACGGCCGGTGTGTCCGGCGGTATGGAGGCCGACCTGCTGGGCCGCGTATCCGCGCTGACCGAGGAACTGTATCAGCAGTGCCGTGCGCTGGATGATGCAGTAGCGGGCGCACCTGCGGCCGAGGCCAAGGCGGTTGCGCACTACTATCATGACACGATCCTGCCGCTGATGGATGCGGTTCGCGCACCTGCGGATCAGCTGGAAATGCTGGTGGGTAAGAAGTACTGGCCGCTGCCGACCTACTCCGACATCCTGTTCTACGTATAAAGAACGTATTATAATCATCATTGTACACAATGGCGTGTATTGCCTGTCAGCCCGAAAGGGCGGCAGGGGATACACGCCATTTTTATTTTCTCAGGGGGTTATCAACATGGACATCAATGTATTGGCATCTGCAATGGACGTTGGCTGGACGCTGATCGCTGCGGCGCTTGTATTCTTCATGCAGGCGGGCTTCGCGATGGTCGAAACCGGCTTTACCCGGGCGAAAAACGCGGGCAACATCATCATGAAGAATCTGATGGACTTCAGTCTTGGCACACCGATCTTCTGGATCGTCGGCTTCGGCATCATGTTCGGTTCGATGAATGGCTTTTTTGGCGGTTTTGACTTTTTGGCCGATGGTGTCGTTGGGGAAGGGTATGACTGGACGACGCTGATCTTCCAGACAGTGTTTTGTGCAACGGCTGCGACTATCGTGTCTGGCTCGATGGCAGAGCGCACCAAGTTCTCGGCTTACTGCATTTATTCCATGATCATTTCGGCCGTAGTTTATCCGATTTCCGGCCACTGGATCTGGGGCGGTGGCTGGCTCAGTGAGCTGGGCTTCCACGATTTTGCCGGTTCGACCGCGGTGCACATGGTTGGCGGTGTGGCGGCGTTCATTGGCGCAGCAATCCTTGGACCCCGTATCGGCAAGTACACCAAGGACGGTAAAGCACGCGCGATCCCTGGCCACTCGCTGACGCTGGGCGCGCTCGGCGTGTTCATCCTGTGGTTCTGCTGGTTCGGCTTCAACGGCGGCTCGACGGTCGCATTGTCCGGCGGTATGGATGAAGTTGCGGCACGCGTATTTGTCACGACCAATATGGCGGCGGCAGTTGCGACGGTTACCGTTATGTGCATCACCTGGATTCGCTATAAGAAGCCGGATGTGTCTATGACGCTTAACGGTTCGCTCGCTGGTCTGGTTGCAATTACGGCTGGCTGCGATACGGTAACGCCTTTTGGCGCGGCTGTCATTGGTATTATCGCGGGCTTCGTCGTAGTATTCGGTATTGAATTTGTTGACCAGAAGCTCAAGGTCGATGACCCGGTCGGCGCGGTTGGTGTACATGGCCTGTGCGGTGCGACCGGCACACTGATGGTCGGCCTGTTCGGATACTATGCTTATGGCAGCACGGAGGTTGCGCCGGTCGGCCTGTTCTACGGCGGTGGCGTGCATGCGTTGGCGGTTCAGGCGCTGGGTATGGTTGCGGTCATTGCATGGGTAGCGGTCACGATGACGATTGTATTCCAGATCATCAAGCACACCATCGGCCTGCGCGTCTCGGAGGCGGAAGAACTCATGGGTCTCGACAAACCGGAGCATGGCCTGTCCTCGGCTTATGCGGATTTCATGCC
>DXDE01000008.1 GCA_019115615.1 Candidatus Agathobaculum merdavium
AAGCGGGTTCCGCGATAAGGGCTATGGGATATTCCTGATCACGCATAAAATTGATGAGATCCTTGCCGTGTCGGACCGGATCACGATTCTGCGTCAGGGTGAGCATGTCTGTACCTTCGAACGCAGAGACGGCTTCAGCCAGCAGCAGATCATCTCAGCAATGATGGGGAATGTTCCGGTCAACTTCGAACTTGAACGCCCGGAATGCAGTGCGGAAAACGAAGCAGCGGCACTGCAACTGTCGCTTTCCGGAGTCAGCATAAAGGATGACCACGATCAGTTGATTTTGCATGATGTCAGCTTCAAAATGCACAAAGCAGAGATTCTGGGCGTTGCCGGCATATCCGGAAATGGGCAGAGAGAACTGGCGGAGGCCATATATGGAGCACGGAAGCTGCAGAGTGGTATCCTGCGCGCAAACGATGAGGATATCTCCACAACGGATATTGCGCATAGAGTCCGGTTGGGACTGCGAATGGTGACAGAGGATCCTATTCGCGACAACGTTGTTCCGACGTTTTCGATTCTGGAAAACATGGCGCTGGTTGGTCTAGATCCGATTTACCGCCATGGTGATATGGACTGGCAGGCAATGCGCAGTCAACTGCAGACACATTCTGAGGTCAGGATCCTCCGAGTTCCACAGGCAGAAAGAATTGCCGGAACGCTTTCTGGTGGCAATCTGCAGCGAATGGCGTTTGCCCGTGCTGTTATCTCCAGACCGCGCCTGTTAATTGCCAGTTATCCAAGCCGGGGGCTGGACATCGCCACAGTACACGCAGTCCACCAGACGCTGTTCCGGCTGAAAAAACAGGGCGTGGGTACGATTCTGATTTCAGAAGATATCTCGGAGCTGTTCACGATGTGCGACCGGATCCTGGTCCTGTCTTCTCACACTGCGTTTGGACCGTACTGTGTAGACGCGTGTACGCCGAATGAGATCGGAAAAATTATGCTTCAAGGAGAGAACGCACATGAATAAGGCACAAAAGAAGCCGCTGCAACTTCAGGACAGCTTGACAGTTCGGATCCTGATCTGCGTTCTGTTTCCTCTGATCGCGTTTGCCGTGCTACTCTTGTCGCAGGGCAAATCGCCGCTTGTGGCGTATCAGACCATTGTTACATCAATTTTTGGTTCGGCTTACGGCTTTGGCGAAGTAATTGTCCGTGCGGCGTATCTGATCCTGACGGGGCTTGCGGCAAGCATTCCGGCCCGTGTTGGCCTGGCCAACGCAGGCGGAGAAGGCCAGATGGCGATTGCCGCTCTCGGAACCGCTGTTGCCGGAAGCACGGTGCTGGCAAATCTGCCCGGTATTATCGGAATCCCGCTGATGCTGCTGGTTGGTATGATCTGCGGGGCATTGTATGCAGGCGTCGGTGTTTTTCTGAAGCAGAAGCTTGCAATGAGTGAGATCCTGACAACAATCCTTATGAACTATGTTGCGACCTACCTGATCTCTGCCATGCTGTTTGGCAGTCTTCGCGATCCAAATGGATGGAATTACCCGCAGACGGTAGAAATTGCGCCCCAGCTGCGTTTTCACACCTATTTTGGAACAAGAATGAACGCCGGTATCTTTGTCGCGATTGCCATGGCAGGCTTGACTTGGTATATCATCTATCATACAAAAGTGGGGTTTGCAGTACGTACAATCGGCGGAAACCAGTTGGCTGCACGTTACGCAGGCATACAGGTGAAAAAAATACAGACCTGGGTGTTCTTGTTCGCGGGTGCGCTTGCCGGCCTTGCCGGCGCGGTTATGGTCGTCGGCGTCGAGGGCCGTATGCGGATCAGTGCGGGCGAAACCATGGGCTTTATGGGCTTCCTTGCTGCAGGAATGGCCAGAAACAACCCGCTTTTGCTGATCCTGTCCGCCTTACTGATCGGCGGTTTGACCGTCGCCGGTAACGGCATGGAGATCAACACCGGGCTTCCGGCGGCAACAATGCAGATTTTGATCATGCTCGTTTTGCTGACAATTATGACGGTGGGAGGAAGGAAAAAGGCATGAACGAATTGACAACGATTCTCATTTGTATGGTCAGCGCAGGGACTCCCATCATTTACGCGCTGCTTGGAGATCTGATTGGCCAACGGACCGGCATTACCAGCCTGAGCGTAGAAGGAAGCATGCTTTGCGGCGCATGCGTAGGCTTTGCCATAGCAGCCGGGAGCGGGAGCCTATTTTTGGCTGTTTTGTGCGCAGCGATCGCAGGCAGCCTGATTGGGCTGATCCAGGCTTTCCTTTCCATCTCCAGAAAAAGCAACATGATGGCGACCGGATTTATCCTGATCTTCTTTGCGCAGGGCCTGACTACCTTTTTTGGAAGATCACAGCTTGGCGTCAGCCTTGGAAAGTCGTTTTCCCTCGCCATTCCGGTTCTGAGCAAGATTCCGGTGATTGGGCCGGCCTTTTTTCAGCAGGATATTCTGACGTATATCGCTTATGTACTTCCGGTGTTGGCCTGGTGGTTCCTGACAAAAACAAGAACAGGGTTGGTGCTCTGTTCTGTGGGGGAACGGCCTGATGTCACAAGAGCGTACGGGTATAACCCGGTGGTTCTGCAATACGGAGCGGTTATTTTTGCAGGTGTTCTGGCTGGAATCGGCGGGGCACATATGAGCGTGATCTATGCGATGAGCTGGGCAAACAACATGATCAACGGACGGGGAATTATTGCCTCCTCTCTGGTGATCCTCTGCTCGTGGAAGCCGCAGCGAGCATACCTTGCGGCGTATCTGTTCGGCCTGGCACAGGCGCTGCAGATATTCTTCCAGATCCACGAAGTTCCCATTTCCATGTATGTGACATTGATGATGCCCTACTTGTTTACATTGGTTGCTCTGGCAATTATTTCGACGTCCAAAAAGCCGTCGATGCCGGAACAACTGAAAATTATTATTTAAAAAAAGGACGGAGGAAAGACAATGAAAAAAGTAGTTGCAATGATGTTGGTGCTGGTTCTTCTCGCGGCAACGCTGGTGGCATGCGCAAAGCCGACTGCATCGCAGGAACAGGCAGACACTACCCAGACGCAGACGGAACAGACGGGTGACGTCAAGCCCGGTGCGGGGGCAAAGAAGCTTGGCATTATCCTGAGCGGAACAAAAGACGACTATGGCTTCAACCTGAATTTCGTGCAGCTTGGTGAACTTGTTGAGAAAGAGCTTGGCATTGAAGTCGTGATCAAGGAAAACGTCCCTACAACCTCTGACAGCGAAGGTGTCATGGAGGAGCTGATTGCACAGGGGTGCACCATTCTGTTCCCCTCGCAGTTTGGATACCTCGAATATTCACACAATGTGGCACTGCGTCATCCTGAGGTAGCGTTCTATTCGCTCCCAATCACGGATTACGCTGGCGGAAACTTTTCCACCATCCATGGAGAAGTGCAGGATGTCTGGTATCTGAATGGTGTCCTGGCTGCCATGTATTCGACAACGGATAAGCTCGGTTTCATTGGCTCTCTGCCGATCCCGGATGTTATTGTTGCCATCGACGCGTTTGCACTTGGCGCGCAGTCGATCAAGCCTGAGATTGATATTACCGCGGTCTTTACCGGGTCGTGGGCGGATACTGGCCTGCAGACCACATCTGTGAACCAGTTGATCGACAGCGGCTGTGATGTCATTGCGCCCTTCCAGGATTCCATCAAGACGATAATGGAAATCTGCCGCAGCCGTGGCGTGCACTGCTTCGGTTGTAACTCTGATGCGTATGAGCTGGATCCCCAGACGTGGCTGTCTGCGTGCATTACGGATTGGAGCGGCTATATTCCGTATCTGAAGCAGGCGATTGACGGAGAATATGAACCGGTGAACATCAGCGGCGGCATGGAACTGAACCTGATCAAGCAGGCAACATTTGGCGACACAGTCTCTGAGGAGATCGTGGCGAAGCTTAATGAAGTGCGCGAGCAGTTGATTAACAAGGAAATTGCCGTGTTTGAGGGCCCGATCTATGCGCAGGACGGTTCAGTCATGTTTGAGGACGGATACAGACCGACGATCGAAGAAATCAACGTGATTGATCAGCTGGTTCAGGGCGTAAAGGGCAGCTTGAACTGAGTGGGAAAAGCTATGCTGATTGACGCTCACGTTCATGTTTTCCCGAAAGTTGATGGGTATGGCCCGAAAGGCCATACCCACAGCGCAGGATATGGCCGGATCGATGCGGGAGACGGCATCGCACAGGATGTGCTGCCGGCGATCAACGAAAACACCAGCCATACATTGCAGATGCTACTGCATGAGATGCGGCAGGCACAGGTGGATAAAGCTGTCCTGATTCTTTGCCCATGTTATGGAGACTGGAGCGAGTATGTACTGCAAGCATGCCGGGACTATCCGGAGCAGTTTACTGCCTCCGCATTTTTTGACCCCTGGAGTCCCGCGGCGCGGCAGTATTATACCGAAAAACTGGAAGGACCACTTTGGAAAAACATCAAAATCGAGTTTTCCGAGGCGGGCGGCCTGTATGGTGTCTATCCCGGCGTACAGCTGGATGCACCAGAGCTAAGATGGCTTTGGGAGGCCATGGAAGCAGGTGGAAAAACGGTTTCGTTTGACCTCGGTCGGCCAGGCGATGGTTCTTATCAGACAGATCAGATCGCGTCCATCGCAAAGCGTCATCCGGGATTGAAAATCGTGCTTTGCCACATGGGGCAGCCCTCGCGAGCTGCAGAGCGCAACCCGGAGCTTTGGTCTGCGTGGTTGGAGCAGATTCGTTTGGGTACGTTGCCAAATGTTTGGTTTGATCTTTCCGCGCTCCCGTATCATGTGCAGAAGGAAGAAGAATATCCATTTCCCAGTACGAAACGATATTTTGAACTGGCACGCGGGATCGTGGGAGCGGGAAAGCTGCTGTGGGGGACAGATATCCCCTGGCTGCTGGGAACCGCAAACTATCAGCAGTTGGTGGCGC
>DXDE01000119.1 GCA_019115615.1 Candidatus Agathobaculum merdavium
CGGGAGGTGTGACCTCGGTTGACGATCTGATTTTGAACACGGCGGGCGCGGCGTTCGGTTATGCGCTGGCAAAGCTGCTGCTGCGTGTCCGTCCGCGACTTGCACCGCGACGTGACAACCGCGCAGCATGGGGCTTTCCGCTCGCATGCTGGCTGATAGTTATTCTGTTGGCGACCGTTACCGATGTGATGGCACTTGGGCTGATTTGCTAGGATAGAGAGTACACGGATAGAGAAAGGGAGCGCCCTGTTGGGTGCTCCCTTTTGCCGTATTATAATTTCATAGTCAAGGAAATGCGGTGCGTTTTAGGATCAGCCGACAGCACGGCTACATCAACTACGTCGCCGACCGTTACGACCTCGGATGGATGCTTAACATATCGGTTGCACAACTGTGAGATATGCACCAATCCGTCCTGATGCACACCGATATCAACGAATGCACCAAAGTCTGCAACATTACGCACGGTGCCTTTCAGCTTCATGCCGGGCTTCAGGTCTTTGATATCCAGCACATCGGATCGCAGCAGCGGGGGTGGTAATTCGTCGCGTGGGTCACGGCCGGGCTTTTGCAGTTCCTCTATAATATCTGTGAGTGTCGGGACGCCGACGCCACAGCGTTCGGCAGCATCGGACAGGCCAATCTGTTTTACACGTGCGGTCAGCTCGCTGATTTTACCCTGTGCTGCGTCTGCGACTGTGTAGCCGCATAGCATCAGCAGGGTTTCGGCAGCCTTGTACGCTTCCGGATGTACGCCGGTGCGGTCGAGCAGGTTTTTGCCGTCCGGCACACGCAGGAAGCCTGCGCACTGCTCGAACGCCTTCGGGCCGAGACCTTTGACTTTTTTCAGCTGTGCGCGGCTGTCAAAACGGCCGTTTTCTTCGCGCCATTGCGCAATGTTTTTGGAAACTGTCTGGCTGATGCCCGCAACGCGGCGCAGCAGGGCGGGGGAAGCGGTATTCAGATCCACGCCGACCGCGTTGACGCAGTCTTCGACTACGCCGTCAAGTGCTTCGCCCAGCCGTGCCTGCGGCATGTCGTGCTGATACTGGCCGACACCGATCGATTTGGGATCGATCTTGACCAGCTCAGCCAGCGGGTCTTGCAGACGGCGAGCGATGGATACTGCGGAGCGAAGGTTGACATCAAAATCCGGAAACTCTTCCGCGCCGAGCGGCGATGCGGAATAAACCGACGCACCTGCTTCAGATACAACCATATAGTCGATGCCGCCGCCATGCTCTCGGATGAAATCCGCGATGAAAATTTCGCTTTCCTTGGATGCTGTGCCGTTGCCAATGGCGATGCAGGTGACCTTATACTTGTCGCACAATTGGCGCAGTACACGTTTTGCGTCTTCGGTCTTTTTAAGCGGTGGGGTAGGATAGACAACTGCGGTATCAAGTACTTTGCCGGTTTCATCCACGACGGCAAGTTTGCAGCCGTTGCGGTAGCCCGGATCAAAGCCGAGTGTTATGCGGCCGCGCACAGGTGGCTGCATCAGCAGTGGCCGCAGGTTGAGCGCAAAGGTACGGATGGCCTGTTCGCTTGCTGCATCGGTCAGTTCACTGCGTATCTCGCGTTCGAGCGAGGGAAACAGCAGCCGCTTCCAGCTGTCCGCGCAGACTTCGCGCAAAAACGCGGCATATGGATTTTTGGGGTGTACCGCTGCGCGGGCAACCATGGCCAGTGCTTCGGTTTCGTCACACTCCAGTGTGACTTTCAGCTTGTTCTCTTTCTCGCCGCGATTGATTGCCAGCACACGGTGGCTTTGCAGACGGCGTACTGGTTCGGAAAAATCGTGATACATCGTGTAGACAGTATCGCTTTCATCGCAACCAGATGTACGGATCGTGCCTGTACGGTGAATTAGGGTACGCAGGCGGCCACGCAGCGCGGCATCATCTGACAGATCTTCTGCAATAATGTCGCCCGCGCCTGCCAACGCTTCCTCGGCGCTTTCCACACCTTTATCTATATCCACATAGGGCTGGGCCAGATCATCCAAAGAGACAGACGTATCGCGCGCAGCGAGCAGGGCTTCTGCCAGCGGCGCCAGCCCTTTTTCGCGTGCCATGGATGCACGTGTGCGGCGTTTGGGGCGGTAAGGTCGGTATAGATCGTCGAGCGCGGCGAGCGTCTGCGCGGCTATGATGGCAGCGTTTAGTTCATCGGTCATTTTGCCTTGCGCTTCGATTGCGCTGCGGATCTCATCGCGGCGGGCGTCCAGTCCCCTAAGGTAGGTCAGCCGTTCGGCAAGCTGACGGATGGTCTGATCGTCCATCGTGCCGTGCATTTCCTTGCGATAGCGTGCAATAAATGGAACGGTATTGCCGTCATCGAGCAGTTTAACGATGTTTTCGACGTATTCCTGCTTTTGCCCGAGCTCACGGGCAAGGATTTGTATAATAGTATCCATGAAGAAGCTCCTTTTTCTGACTGGGTTTTATTGTACCACAGATGGAAGTGCATGAAAATAAAAACCGCGCTGTTTTTTACAGCGCGGAAAGATCGTTAAATAAATATATTCTGTACGAGATACATATACAGCGCAGTTCCTGCGCCGATCGACAGCAGGTTGTTACGCTTCCATATATGCAGCAGTGCAGTAACTGCGATGCAAAGCAGTTCAGGCGCGCCATGTGGTGCGGCCAGCCAGTTTACGTTCTTTAGGCAGTAGACGACCAGCAGCGCGATCACCGCGGGAGGCAGCGCTTCGCCCAGATAACGGACAATGGGCGGAATGGGTTTCTTGCCGTTAAAGAGTAGAAACGGGGCGACACGGGTGGCAAAGGTGCACACGGCCGCAACCAAAATCATAACGATTGCATGCTGTGCAGTCATTACGCCACCTCCTTTGCCAAACGGCTGCGCAGTGCAATCAGCATGACGCAGATAGCAAGCATTGCAGGCAGGATGAAGTTGTCCGGCCCGAGAATGGCGAGTGACACAGCTGCCGCACCAAGACCGAGAAACGCGGGAATATGCTGTTTGGAGAATAACCACTGTTCAATGAAAATGACAGTAAACAGCGAAGTCATCGCAAAGTCGATGCCGGTCGAGTCGAATGGCAGTATACCGCCCAGAATAGCGCCGATCACCGAACCGCCGATCCAATAGCTGTGGTCAAGTATCGCGATCCATAGCCGCATAGCGTTTGGATCGACACCATCCGGCGTGCGCAGCGAGCAAAGCAGGGAATAGGTTTCATCAGTCAGTGAAAAGATCATGTACCATTTGGCAATGCCCATCTGATGGAAGGTTTCGAGAAAGGAAAGCCCGTAAAAAATGTGACGGCAGT
>DXDE01000120.1 GCA_019115615.1 Candidatus Agathobaculum merdavium
AGGGAGATGATTTGCAATGAATTTGATGGAAAACCACAAAAAGATATTTCGGACGGACAAGCCGATCATCGGCTGTGTGCATCTGGCAGCGCTGCCGGGTACGCCGCATTACGATGCTGCCAGTACGTTTAAGGAGCAGGTCGAGCGCGCTAAACGCGAGATCCATGCCTTGCAGGATGCTGGATTTGACGCGATTGTGTTTGCCAATGAGGGAGATCGGCCGTATCTGTCCAAGGTTGGCCCGGAGATTATTGCCAGCTATACGCGTATTGTATCGCAGGCGCTTGACGAGGTGCAGATCCCGTACGGCTGCGGTGTGCTGGTCGATCCTTATGCAGCGATTGCGATTGCCAAAGCGATTGACGCGCAGTTCATCAGGGCTTACATCAGTGGCGTATATGCGGACATGTGCGGCCTGACCGAGTACCGCCCGGGTGACATCATGCGCTTCCGCCGCAATATCGGCGCAGAAAATGTGAACATCTACTGCTATTGCGACGCGCACGGCGGCAGTTCGCTGGATACGCGCAGCCAGTCGGATATGGCGGACACCGCCTTCAGTGTGATCGATCCCGCCGGTGTTCTCGTACCCGGACAGCATGCCGGGTTGGCGCCGGATTTCTCCGAGGTGGAAGCAATCAAGCAGCGTTTTGCAGACAAGCCAATCCTGATCGCAAGCGGCGTAACACCGGAAAATGTGAAGGAAGCCATGCGCATTGCGGACGGCATGGTGGTTGGCACATTTGTCAAGAAAGACGGCATCCTGTGGAATGAAGTTGATCCGGAACGGGCAAAACGGTTTATTGATGCGGCGAAAGGATAAGGTAGATAGTATGCTGGTAACTATGGATTCGATTTTGCGGGCGGCACAGAAGGGCGGTTATGGTGTAGCTGCGCCGGATGCGTATAACAGTTCGTCTGTGCGCGCCTGCTTTGAGGCAGCGGTTAATTGTAAGGCGCCGCTTATCCTCTCCTGCCTGGGTACGACCAACATGGAGGAGACTGGCGAGATGGCCAAGTTCTATGCAAAAAAATATCCAGAAGCAGTGGTTGCACTCCATCTCGATCACGGTGGTGCGTTCGATGAGATTATGCGAGCGCTGCGCTGCGGCTACACTTCGGTGATGATTGACCGTTCCAAACTGATATTTGAGGAAAATGTGCGTGAGGTCAAGGAAGTAGTCAAGATTGCGCATGCAATCGGCGTGACGGTTGAAGCAGAGCTCGGTCATGTGGGGACGGGTACCGAGTATGCGGAAACGCGCGACAGCGGTCTGACCCATCTGGATGAAGCAAAGGCATTTGTCGAGCAGACGGGTGTGGATGCGCTGGCGGTCGCGGTGGGAACTTCGCATGGTGTATATAAGGGCACGCCGCGTTTGGGGTTTGATCTGCTGCGTGAAATCGCCGCACAGGTGGAGGTTCCTTTGGTGCTGCACGGCGGCTCGGGTACGGGTGACGAAAACCTGAAGAAGTGCATCGCCTGCGGTATTCAGAAGATCAACCTGTTTACCGATATGGCCAATCCGGCCGGTGAAGCGATGGCGTGCTTCATGCGGGGAGAAACCAGCGAGGATTCGGATATTGCTGCGGCGCTGGAACTGTATGCGGACAAGAAAAAGAATTTCTACGTTGCGCCGCTGGTAGGCGCGGAGGTTTACCGCCGCAAGTTGGAGCATTATATCCGTCTGTTTGGTTCCGAAGGAAAGGCATAAGGACATCTATGAAAAACTTCAAATATCAGAACGCAACAAAAATTATTTTCGGCCGTGGCATGGCGGGCTGTGTGGGTGAGGAGATTGCCGCCTACGGTAAAAAAGTGCTGTTCCATCATTATGGAGACGATTTTATCCGGTCTTCATCGGTTTATCAGACCGTATTGCAGTCTTTGCAGGCGCAAGGTCTGGAGATCATTGAGCTGACCGGCGTGCAGCCCAATCCGGTGCTCAGCAAGGTGCGTGAAGGCATTGAGATCTGCAAGCGGGAAAAGGTGGACTTCATTCTGGCGCTTGGTGGCGGCAGTGTGATCGATTCAGCCAAAGCGATCGGATTGGGCGCGACATATGACGGCGATGTGTGGGATCATTATACAAAGAAGCATGTGATCCAGCAGACCTTGCCGGTGGGTGTTGTGCTGACCATCCCCGCGACCGGCAGCGAATCGAGCGCAGGCTCGGTTATCACGAATGAGGATGGGCATATCAAGCTGCTTGGTTCAAATGGCCGTACCCGTCCGGTGTTTGCCATTATGGATCCGGAAGTGACCTTTACAGTACCGCGGTATCCCATGGCGGTAGGCGGCGTAGACATGATGAGCCACGTCATGGAGCGCTATTTCACCTGTGAAGAGCATGTCGAGCTGACTGATCGGCTGTGTGAGGCAACGCTGCGCACGATTATTCATAATCTGCCGCGAACCCTGCAGGAGCCGACCGATTACAATGCACGCGCGGAGATTGTTTTTGCCGGCAATCTGGCGCACAATGGTTTGCTGGATTGCGGGCGTGTACCCGATTGGAGCTGCCATTTCATTGCTCATTTGCTGGGCGGCTTCACCAATTTGGCACATGGCGCTACGCTATCTATTCTGACACCGCACTGGATGGATTATATTTATCGCAATCATATCGATCGGTTCGCACAGTTTGCGGTGCGGGTATGGGATATTCCCTATAATGAGGCCGACCCGGAGCAGACGGCGCGTGCCGGCATTCAGGCGCTGCGCGACTTCTGGAAATCGCTGGACTTGCCGATGACGCTGTCCGAAGCCGGTGTAACCTGCGATCGTTTGGAGGAGCTTGCCGAGCTGGTAACCGAGGATGGCCCGATCGGCAGTATTCAGAAGTTGGATCGGCAGGATGTGCTGAATATCCTGCTGGCGAGCAGATAGGAGGAAACCATGGAAATCAAAACAATGCGCTTTGGTGTGCTGACGGAAAAAGGGCATGCAGAGGTGCGGGAGCGTCCTCTGCCGCCCATGGAAGCGGATGAAGTACTGGTCAAGCAGGAAGCATGCAACATCTGCACCACGGATTATCAGCAGTGGCTGGGTCTGCGCGAGGGCCGTGGCTATCCGATGGCAAGCGGGCATGAAAGCGCGGGCACGGTGGTTGCGGTCGGCGATAAGGTCAAGGATCTTAAACCGGGCGACCGTGTGGCACTGGCATATGTGACCTGCGGTATTTGCGACGGCTGCAAGCGTGGCCGCGGCTGTGACAACAATGAAATCGGCCCGAAAAAGATCAGTCCGGACGGGTATCGCGGCATGTTCGCCTATGCGGACTATGCGGTGCGTCCGGCCCGTGCGCTGATCAAAATGAATCCGTCTCTCTCTCCGAGTGAGGCGGCGTTCATGGAACCGCTTGCAGCGGTTGTCAAAGGCTTGGAAAAGCTGCGCGTTAAACCGCTTGAAACTGTGGTCGTGATTGGTGCGGGCACGATGGGTCTGCTCAATGCGCAGGCAGCGCGGGCGCTGGGCTGCCGTGTTATCGTTTCCGAATTGATGGAGCATAAACTGCAGGTCGCACGCGATATGGGCTTTGAGGTCATTGACGGCAAGGCCTGTGATCCGGTGGAGGAAATCAAACGCTTGACCGACGGAAAAGGTGCGGATGCCGCTGTGCTTGCGGTGGCAGCAACTGCGGTCAACAAGCAGTCACTGGACATGGTCAAGCATTTGGACGGTCGTATTTTGTTCTTTGGAGCGGCTTATCCGGCGCCTGCATTGGATATCGATTCGAATGTGATCCACTATCGGCGTCTGGAATTGATCGGTACGTTCGGCGCAGATCTTGCGGATTTTTGCACGGCGGCAGATATGCTCAATCAGGGTGTGGTACAGGTTAAAAAGCTGATCGAAGCGCATACATATCCGCTCGATCAGATCCAGGATGCGTTTGCGGAAGCGGCAACACCGGGCAAGTTCCGCGTCAGTGTTTTGCTCTGACCGTGTTCACGGCACGTCGATCCCTTGTGTCGAAAATAGTGAAAATGCAAGCGGATGGTTGCATTTTCCAAACAAATTCTTTACAATAAAGGTAAGATGGCATTGGGGGATTTTGGCATGTACGAAAAGAAATTATCTGAGGCGCAAATTGCGGAATATACTCGTGTGGCACACTATTATTATAAAGAGGGCTGCACCCAAGAGCAGATCGCGCAGCGCATGAATATGTCACGGCAGCGAGTCAATCGCATTTTGAGCGATTGCCTGGAATATGGCATTGTTCATATTTCTATTACGGCAAGCCCGAGCACTATGTTGCTGGAGCTGGAAAGCAAATTGAAAGAAAAATATCGGCTGCAGGATATCCGCGTGGTGGATATCGCCGGGGAAAAAGATGTGTATCGCGACCTTGGTGCAGCGGCGGCGCAATATCTTGCTACGATTTTGCGCGACGATGATGTTGTGGGTCTAACGCGCGGGAATACGCTTGCGGCAATGGCCGAACAAATACCATTGGTGCACAAAAAAAATATTACAGTCGTACAGATGCTGGGAAGCCGGAATAGTGAACCACAGAACACAGCGGCCAATGAGATTGTGCACAATATTGCGACACGCTTGGGCGCAAAGCCGTTTATGCTGTTTGCGCCAATCGTGGTGAGCAGTGCGGAAATGAAAAAATCTTTACAGCAGGAGCCCATTTTTGTTGATACCTATCGGGTTATTCAGCGCTGTAATATTGCTGTGGTTGGCATTGGTGCATACGAAAATGTGGATTTGCGGTATTCCTTTGTTGGGGTCGATATCCATGATATAGCTCAGGTGACAGATGGTCAGCAGCTGGCTGGGGAAGTGGGCACGCATTTGTTTGATCAAAATGGTGCACGGGTTATCAACCGGTATCGTGATCGTATTATTGCGATTGAACTGGAAGATTATATGAAGATTCCCGTCCGGATCGGTGTTGCCGGATTGCCTTCCAAAGCGAAAGCGATCTATGCTGCGATGAAAGGCGGGTATATCAATGTCTTGGTTGTTGATACGGCTACAGCGCGAATACTGGCAGATATGCCATAGACGGTATAGGGATACGGCAAAAATATAGTTCGAGTGTTGTGAAGAGCTTCGAATTGAGAGAATGGGCATTAGATCTATTCGATTTGATGTTTATGGGAATATGGTACAACCGGCTATCAATATGCAGATGAACAAAGACCATTATAAAAGGTGGCTGTTATAGCCCCCTTTTATAATGGTCCATTGAAATATATAGATGAGCGCGCCGAACTGCGTTGCTGTGCGATCGCAGTCTCGCCACAAATCACAAATTCTCTGCAATCACTTCATATTGAATGAGAATTGTGATATGGGCAGAGCAATTTGATTTATTGACTTTTAAGAAGTAAGGGGGACATGGTATGTTTGGACCGAACCCGGATGCGGTGC
>DXDE01000121.1 GCA_019115615.1 Candidatus Agathobaculum merdavium
GGAGCAGATATCTGCTCGTGTAGCATATAACGAAATCGACCTTGTATTATTTTTCAGAGACCCAATGTCAAATAGTGAATATGAGCCTGATGTTCATTATGATTATAGCGCGGCTGATGCCGCTTGTATAGTTGACATTTTGTCTGAGTACTGGTTTTATCCCTGTAGGAATCTACCCGAACTTACAAAATGGAGAAACAGCATAGTTTCTGTTCTACAGTTTTTTAAAGCAATCTTATACTATTTTATGTAGCAGTTCCGTATGCTGCTTTTTTATGCTTGAAAGCAAATACATACTAATAAAAATGTCAATGCATGGTCTTAACACAAAATTAACGGCAGATTTCCGTAGATTTGAGGACAAGTGTTGAGAAAATAGGTAAAATACAAAAGAAAATGTGAAGAAACGGAGGAGTGAGAACATGACAGCCAAGAAAAGGTTTCGCACAGTCTGTAATGTTGTGGGCTGTGCAATCCTACTTTTGGTTACGCTGTTCCCAATTTACTGGCTGATTGCAATGGCGATCCGGCCGATGGAGGAAATGACCGGTCATATTTCTGTGTTGCCGAAATCGTTTACTTTGGAGCATTTTGTGCGGTTGTTTACAGAAGAGGGATTCGGTCAGGCTGTGTGGAACAGTTTGCAGACAACAACGCTTTCGCTGGTGCTTTCGCTGGCGATCGGCTTGTGTGCAGCATACGTGCTGGCGCGCCGCAGGTTCCGGTTCGGGATGAAAAAGCCATTGACATACTGGGTGCTTCTGGTGCGTGTACTGCCGCCGGTTGCCTTTACTATCCCGCTTTATACTATGTTCAGCAAAGCCGGGATACTTAACAGCAAACTGCCTGTAGTATTTGCCTGTGTGCTGATCAATATCCCGCTGATTATCTGGTTTATGATCAGCTTTTTTCAGGAGCTGCCCGAGGAAGTGGAGGAAAGCGCCAAGGTGGACGGTGCAACGGAATGGCAGTTGTTTGTGAAGATTGTATTGCCGCTGGTTGCGCCGGGCATCGCGGCGATTGCAATGCTTTCTTTTATGTATGCTTGGAATGAGTATACTTACAGCATTATCTTTGTGCAGAAGCCGGTCAATTACACGGTGCCGCTTGCACTGGCTGTGCTGAACACAGAGGATAACCTGACGAATTTTGGAATGGTCGCCGCGGGCGGCGTGATCTCGGTGATCCCGATTACACTGTTTGTCATCTTTGCACAGAATTACTTGATCAGTGGTCTGTCAAGTGGTGCGGTCAAAGAATAACAATAGATATCCAAAAGAGGAAGAAAAGTTTTTTATCAGGAGGAAAAAGATGAATACGTGGAAAAAATTCGCAAGCATAGGTTTGGCTGCGGTCATGGCGGTTTCGATGGCCGCCTGTGGCAGCAACGGGGCAGGCGGCAATGCGGAATCTGGATCTGACTCCGGTGAAGCACAGAAGCTGACGCTGATTCTGCGTGCGGGTGCATACGGCGATTCCCTGAAGGCAGCGCTGCCGGCGTTCGAGGAAGAGCACAATGTGGAGTGCGAGGTGCTTGAGCTGTCCTTTGACGATTTACACACTAATATCGCGCTGGATGCGGTCAATGCGGAAGGCGCTTACGACCTGTGCATGGTAGACGGCTCCTGGATGGCCGAGTTTACCGAAAACAATGTACTTGCAAACCTTTCCGATCTGGGTTACAGCTTTGACGATGATATCATCGAGCCGACTACCGCGATCTGCAAGGTAGGCGAGGACATTTATTTGGCGCCGTACTACGGCAACGTAACCGTTCTGATGTACAACAAGCAGCTGGTTGAAGCGGCAGGTTACGCACCCGAGGATATCCAGACCTTTGAGGATATCATGGATATCGCAACGAAAACCGCGGAATCCGGCAAGCAGGGCTTTTTGATCCGCGGCGGCAGCGCGGACAATATCCTTTCGGACTTTCTCTCCCACCTGCTGGTACACGGCGGTTGGGTCGTGGATGACAACAACCAGCCGACGGTAAACACGCCGGAGTTCAAGGCCGCAATGGAAGAATACCTTGCGCTGTACAAGACTGGCGGCACGCTGGATAAGGATGACATTGTTGCGTCTGTCAGCAACGGCGAGACGGCGATGGCGCAAATCTGGCCGGGCTGGTATGTGCCCACCGCGGACGGTTCCGCAAACTATACCGTTATCCCGACCAAGCTGAATGACTCGGATACGGAGAAGAATACCGCACTGTACGGCATCTGGACGATCGGCATTCCGAACAACAGCCAGAACAAGGAGCTGGCAATGGAGCTGCTTGAGTATGTGATGAGCCCGGAGGTACAGAAGGAGTCAATCGCTGCCGGCGGCGTACCGTGCCGTGAGAGCTGCCTGCTTGATCCGGAAATCCTTGCGGAGTATCCGCACCTCGAAACCGTCTGCGGCGCGCTGCAGAGCGGCGTATACCGTCCGGTCATTGAGGAGTGGACTGAGTTTACCAACATCCTCGGCACAGAAATGGACTACATCATTCAGGGTTCCAAGACGATTGACCAGGGTCTTGCGGATGCGCAGAGTCAGCTGGAAAATCTGATGGCGGGCTGAGCCTGTCCTGATACAAAAGGATAAGTGGAGTATGCAATGCAGCGGGGAGTACTGGAAACAGTCTCCCCGCTGTAATAAGGGTCACCTCCGAAAAATGTGAGGTTTGGAAATCATGAAAAGTCAAACTGCAAAATTAGCTGCTTCCAGCAGTGCCAGCCGATTTGGTAAAGCGATGATTGCGCCTACGCTGCTTGTCATGCTGGTCATGACCGCCTATCCGCTGGTTTTTACACTCTTTTATAGCTTTACCGATTACAATTATCTCAAAGGGACAGACAAAGCTTCCTTTGTCCTGTTTGATAACTTTACTTCGCTGTTTGCAAACGGATATTTCCGTCAGGCAGTGGTCAATACGATTGTGTTTACGCTGCTGGCAGTGCTTTTTGAAATGGCGCTCGGCCTGCTGGCCGCGGTTTTTGTCAACGGGCTGACGAGGGGTCAGAAAATGATGCGTACGCTGCTGCTCCTGCCGTATCTGTTGCCGGCGGTCACGGTGGCGCTCAGCTGGCGTATGATGCTCTCTTCCAATTACGGCATTGTCAACCAGGCGCTGTCCGCGCTGGGGTTGCCCGTATTCAACTGGTTTATGGATACCAAAACGGCGTTTGGCACCATCCTTTTGATCGACGTGTGGCAAAATGTGCCGTTTGTTTTTCTGCTGCTTTATGCTTCTCTGCAATCGGTGTCCGAGAGCCAGTATGAGGCGGCGCGTATCGACGGCGCTGGCGCAATACAGCGGTTCCGCTATGTCACGCTGCCGAATATCAAGGGCAGCCTTGCGCTGTGTGCGCTGCTGAGAACGATCGACACATTCCGCCTGTTTGAAAAGGTCAATGTACTGACCGGCGGCGGTCCGGCAGGCACCACGTCTACGATCACGCAGTACCTGTATAACTATGGCATCAAGTCACTGGATTTTGGCTTTGGCAGTGCGGGTGCGATCGTGATGACGCTTTTGGTGCTCATCTTGTCAAGCGTTTATATCAAGCGGGCGATGAGCTGATGGATGCGCTCAAGCTAACCTTTGTCAATGTAGGATACGGCGAAGCGGTTTTGCTCGAATGTCCGGACAGGACAAGGCCAGGCGGGAATTTTGTCATGGTGATCGACGGCGGCAGCGCGGAGCCGATGGAATACCTCCATACGCAGAGCGGGCGGATCCGTCTGGCAGAGTATCTGCAAAGCCATGTCGACCATATTGATATCATGGTCAATACCCATCCGCATGAGGATCATGTCAGTGGTTTGTGTGCCGCCGCGCGACTATTCCCGCCCCAACAGCTTTGGCAGACGCTGGACGGTGGGTTTTGCCGGCATACGCTGCACCCCCTGCATGTGGAAGCCCAGAACGACGCGCAGCGGAAGTGTCTAAAGGGCCTGTCGGATTGGCAGGACCTGATGGGGCAGGTAGTGCTGCATGGCGGGGCAATCCGCAGGCTCACGGCGGGCGACGATGTGCGCATTGCGAATGGTTTTACAGTGCGTGCATTGGCACCGGATGCAAAGGGTACCGCCGCGCTGGAACAAAATCTGTCCAGCCTGATGGCAGCGCCGGCGGCAGCCCGCGCGGAGAAATTGGGCAGGCTGGATACGGCGCTGAACAATTTCAGTCTGATCCTGCTGGTGGAATACCATGGGTTTCGCATCCTGCTGCCGGGGGACACAAACGCGGCGGGCTATGGGTCGATACCCGGCGGCAGCCTGCAGGCGGATCTGTTCAAGGTGGGCCATCATGGGCAGCGGGACGGTGCGGACCTTGCCTTGCTGCAAAAGGTACGGCCGCAGGCAGTCATATGCTGCGCTTCGAGTGACCGGCGGTATGGAAGTGCAGACCCTGGTTTGCTGGATATGGCCGCGAAGCAGGGCGCAAAAGTGTATTGCTCGGATTGTCCGGAGCTTCCCGCGGGTATGCCGGTTCCGCCGCCGCACCATGCGCTTGTGTTCCGGATTTGGAAAGACAGAAAATGGGACGCGCGTTACGAATAGGTTATTGAAAAATGTTTTTGGCAGCACCCTCCACAAATTCGGTGCTGCCAAAGGAAAAAGGAGGATTGTGTGCCGCCGGCCGGCGGCGCAGCGGTGTGGAGGTCCGCTGCAGGCCCTGAGACTGGGGAAGGTGCGGGTGCGCCACGGCATGGAATATGTCCACTGTTACACTGAAGAATATTTATAAAATCTATGATGGCGATGTGACAGCTGTTAAGGATTTTAATCTGGAGATTGCGGATAAGGAATTTATCGTGCTTGTTGGTCCTTCAGGTTGCGGAAAATCCACCACCCTGCGCATGGTTGCAGGCCTTGAGGAAATATCCAAGGGCGAATTGTATATTGACGACAAGTGCGTGAACGAAGTTGAGCCAAAGGACAGGGATATCGCAATGGTGTTCCAGAGCTATGCGCTGTATCCCCATATGACGGTCCGTCAGAATATGGCCTTTCCGCTGAAACTGCGCAAGGTAGCGCAGGGCGAGATCGATCGCCGGGTAAATGAGGCGGCGGAGATTCTCGGCATCACAGAGTATCTGGACCGCAAGCCGAAGGCATTGTCCGGCGGCCAGCGGCAACGCGTTGCGATTGGCCGCGCCATTGTGCGCGAGCCGAAGGCGCTGCTGATGGACGAGCCGCTTTCCAATCTGGATGCAAAGCTGCGCAACCAGATGCGCGCGGAAATCATCAAATTGCGTGAGCGTATCAATACGATTTTCATTTATGTCACCCATGACCAGACAGAGGCCATGACGCTGGGCGATCGCATTGTCATTATGAAAGATGGGGTCGTGCAGCAGATCGGCACGCCGCAGGAGGTATTCAACCATCCGGCGAACCTGTTTGTGGCCGGTTTTATCGGCACGCCGCAAATGAATTTCTTTGATGCGTCGCTGCTCCTCACTACGGAGGGACAATATGCGGTGGAGATAGGCTCTGTTCGCGTTGTGCTGTCCGATGAAAAGCAGGAAAACCTGCGTCGCAATGGCGTCCAGCCGCGTAAGATCACACTCGGTGTGCGTCCGGAGCATATCGTTCTGACCAAGGGCGGCGAAAACGCGCTGCATGGCAAGGTCGACGTCAGTGAAATGATGGGTTCGGCTGTGCACCTGCATGTAAAGTGCGGCGGAAAGGATGCGATCATTGTCGTTCCGACGTTGAACCTGAGTGAAAAAGCGCTGGAAGGATTCAATAGCGGCAGTGAGATTGCGTTTACCTTCAGCGGCAATGTTGCGCATATGTTTGATCATGAGTCCGGTGTGAATTTGGAAGGCGCACTGCAGCATCATTGATTTCATGCAAAAGCCGGCGCAAGCCGGCTTTTGTCATTTCGTTTGAAAAAGGGAGTGCCGTTTTGGATATTCTTCTCGAAAAAACATTGCATTTAAACAATAAGGATGACCGAAGCAATATTCTGCTTTCGTTTACCGTTCCGCATGACTATGATCGGCTGGAGATCAGCTGCTCCTATACGCCGAAATATATCACCGAACCAGCTGCCGTAATACATGCGGTGCAGGACTGCTATGAAAGGTATCTGCGTCCGCAGGACCGGCCGGAGCAGATCGACCCTGCCAAATTCCGTCTGAATAATTTGCTGACGCTGTCTCTGGACAGGGAGGAACATTATATCGGCGCGGCGCACAGGCAAGCCCCAGTGCAAAAGCATATCATATCCGCGCGGTACGCCTCCCCAGGCTTTTGGAAATGCCCCGTCAAGGCAGGCGCATGGCGTGCGGTAATCAATGTGCATGCCCTTGCCGCGGGAAAGGTCGATTACAATATCCGTGTGGTGGGAAAGGGGGAAAATGAAATATGATAAGGTACCGTCCTTTTGAGCTGCATACGCATACTGTGCACAGCGATGGGGATTTTACCCCGGCCGCATTGGTTCAGGCGGCGCATGATTTTGGCTGTGCAGGGATTGCCCTGACCGACCACAATACAGACGCCGGGATGCAGGAAATTTATGAGGCGGCACGGGACAGCCTGCTCCCGGTCATTCCGGGTATCGAATGGACAACGTATTATGGCCATATGCTGGTGATCGGCTGCCAGCGTTATGTTGATTGGCGCTTTGCCAAGCCGGACACGATAGACGACTATATTGCGGATGTGGTTGCATCGGATGGTGTTGTCGGGATCGCGCATCCCTTCAGCATGGGTGGCGTGTTGTATACAGGCGGTTTTTGGGAGTTTCAGGTTCAAAATTGGGAGCGTGTCAGCTATGTAGAGGTCTGGTCCAAGGGTGAGAATGACACAAGGGTTGAAAACGAACGTGCCCTTGCATGGTGGACAGGGCTACTCAATCAGGGGCACAGATTGGCGCTGACTGCGGGAAGGGATTGGCACCGGCCGGATGCAAAGCCGCGTTTGTGCGCGTTGACCTATCTGGGGTTGCTGGATGGCGAGATCACGCCGGACATGGTGAAGGATGCTCTCCGCCGGGGAAGGACCTTTGTCACATTTGGGCCGACAGTTGCTGTAGAAGTGCGGCAGGATGGCAGATGCTTTGGCCTTGGGGATACATTGCAGGCGGGACACACACAGATGACCGTTTCTGTGGATGAAACAGCGCGGAAATCCTGCTGGCAGCAATGGGAGATCCGCCCTGAAGCCGTACGGCTGACCGCAAACGGGACAATGGTGCGGGAAGAACCATATACCGGGCAGCCGATATGCTTTGCATTCAAGGCGAAGGAAGGATGGATGCGGATCGAGCTGCTTGGCTCGCACCAAGGGGGGCAGGGCAATCGGGAATTGCTTGCAATGACCAGCCCAATCTACGTTCACAGCTGTTCATAAAGGCTTGAGATGTGAGATCAAATTACATTAGATTTCAAATTCATATACAACTCTATAGAGTCTAAAGAAATGGATCGGTTTATAGGGGTAAAAGCTATATCGAGTTCTGGATTCTATTGCTCAAAGAATGAATATGAGACCGCTAAATTAAAAGGTGAACCTTATTACGATTCTTTTGACGCTTACAACGATGCCAGCAAGCTATAAAAGTTAGCAGAACGATTCCACGCAGTAAAGCAAAACGGGAAATTTGTGCATTTCGCCACTTGCCCCTCAGGTAGATTTTTAGGTAGATTTCACCCGTCAAAATCCGTCACGGGCAGGGGTTAAACGGGAAAGGAAAGTTCTAAAAACAGTTCAAAAAGCAGATAATAATGAATAAAAACGGTATAAAATGTTCGAAAAGCGGGTTTACCTCCCCTTTCCTCGGTTAATCACCGGGGCCAGCATGGTATCGCAGCCCCGTTCCAGAATCGTGCTGTATACCACCTTTGCCGTGTAAACCAGCGTGTTGCGTATCGCGGTCTTGTCGTTTTCGCGCAGCTTGGCCAAGGCGCAGTCCAACACCTCCCAGTTCAGGCGCCAAAGCGTCTCCCGCACTTGTAACTGCGGATAGGTACACGCGCCAATGGTCACTTCGCCGCAATAGTACAGCCATGTGATCGCGTCGCGCAGCACAGTCTGCTCCTCCGGCTCGAACAAGTCAAACTCGCATCGCTGAAACAGGTGATCGAGCTCCGCCCGTTCGCGCGCGCGTACGACCGTTGCACTCCTCTCCGTATCACTCTTCTCTTTCTTTCTCTTCTCTTTCTTACTTGTGTGCGGTTTTGGCAGGTCTAGAACTGCAGTTTCGGCACTTCTTGCACTGCCGTTTTGGCAGGTCAAGACCTGCGGATTCGGCATATCAAGAACTGTAATATCGGTAGGTCTTGCAGACGTAACCGTGTCCGCGTCCGGCTGTCCTTCCAGTAGTCCCCTTCGGATCGGCGACCACATAGGAGGAATGGCATTGGAGCAGGTTTGGTTTGACAAAGAACCTCGTTTTACCACTGCCGGAACCGCCGATGACCAGGGCGCTCTTATTTCGAGCGTACTTGGGTTCCTTGGGACGGCTCGACATGGTGAGGCGTTCTGTCTGAGTGAAAATGATGTTATTCTGGAATGCGGGGTCGATATAGGGGGCGATGTCGGCCGGGGTGCCCCATCGGGCGCTGCCGTACTCGATCCCCCGGCGGTATTTCTTCGCGTTCTTGCCCTTGGAGTAGACCGCCAGCCGGATCAGCACCGCGCCGGCGGCGCCCACGCACAGGTCCACCAGATGGAAGCTGGGCGCCAGGCTGGCAAAGGCCGCCGAAAAGCCCTGCCCGATGTGGAGCAGCTTCTCCGAGGCGTCCGCCCCAGGCGCCAGCCGCACCCCCTGGCAGAGCTTGTCAAAGAGATACACGAAGA
>DXDE01000122.1 GCA_019115615.1 Candidatus Agathobaculum merdavium
CCTCCTTTATTTTATCCCTATTATACCACAGCGGCAGGCGTTTGGTAAGCATCCGGTGCAAATGATACGCACGCGGATGCTGTATCAAACCGCTCGTATATACGCGAAAAGGGTGTGCGGCAAAACCGCACACCCTTTTCAGAGGGAAGGTATTGAGAGGGTTTTACTCCTGTACCGTCTGCACAACAGCCGCCGATGTGCCGTTGGCCTCCTGATACCGCTCAAACGTAGACGTCTCGCTCTTACCGAAACCAAGGGGCGAGAAGATAACATAGGCCGCAACCATGACGAGCAGCGTAACCGTCGCCCAGATCTTGCCGTTCTTCCACGGGGTCATATCGACTGCCTTAGCGTCATGCAGGACAAAGTCCTCCGGACGCGGGTTCTTCTTTACGATAACCCACATCAGCAGCATGTCGAATACGAACAGTACTGCCGTGAAGTACAGATAGTGCACATCCTGCAGGAACGGGATCACGTTGCGCAGGCCAAACTGCAGGGTGAAGTACAGCACAACGTGCACCGGAATAACAATCTTGGCCGCAATGGAAGGCACCTTCTTCCAGAAGAAGCCACACAGCAGGCAGACGAAGATCGGCGTGTTAAACGCAGCGAAAGCCGAGTTTACAAAGCTCGTGATACCGCCCATGTAGAGCATGAACGGGCTCATGATGGTGGAAATAATCGCAACAACCGTACCGAAGTTCTGACCAACCTTAACCATGTGCGCGTCGGACGCGGTCGGGTTGAAAATCGGACGATGGATATCGAGTGCGTAAATGGTGGATGCGGAGTTCAGTACCGAGTTGAACGAAGACAGGATCGCACCGAACATAACCGCCGCGAAGAAGCCGAGAACCGGCTTGGGCATAACCTCAGCAACCAGCATCGGGTAAGCGGAGTCGCCGCTGCCCCAATCCTGACCCGGATAAGCCAGCGCGCAGATAACGCCCGGCACAACAATGATCAGCGGGGTCATGATCTTGAGGAAGCCCGCGAATACCGCACCCTTCTGCGCTTCCTTCAGGTTCTTTGCACCGAAGGCACGCTGGATGATAGACTGGTTGGTTGCCCAGTAGTACATGTTGTTGACCAGCAGGCCAGTCAGCAGCAGCGGCCACGGGAGCCACGGCTCGGGCGAGTTAGGCTCGTTAATGGCGTTCAGATAAGACGGATCGGTGTGCAGGAACTTGTCAAAGCCATCGAGGAACGAACCGTCGCCGCCCAGCTGGCCGGACAGGAACATGAAGCCGAACACCGGCACCAGCAGGCCGCCAACGATCAGGCCGAGGCCGTTGATCGAGTCAGACAGCGCGATGGCCTTCAGGCCGCCGAAAATCGCGTAGATCGAACCAACAACCGCGGTAGCCACACACACGATGGCGATTGCTGCAAAATACGAAATGCCGAGCATTTTGTCCAGACCAAAAATATTGACAAATACCTGTGCGCCAGCGTACAGGATGTTCGGCAGCATGATAACAACGTAGCTCAACAGCACGATGATCGAAACAAGGCGACGCGTGCCGGCATCGTAGCGCTGCTCAAAGAACTGCGGAATGGTCGTCAGACCGGTTTTTAAGTACTTGGGCATCGGTACAAACGCCAGAATAACCAGCGCGATGGCCGAGGTAACCTCCCAGCCCATCGTACTCATACCAACGCGGACCGCCTGGCCGTTGTTACCGACCAGCTGCTCAGCAGACAGGTTGGTCATCAGCAGCGAACCCGCAATGACCGGGCCGGTCAGGCCGCGGCCGGCAAGATAATAGCCGTCCTGCGTATCCAGATTATCCCCTCTGGTTTTCCACCAGGAGATGATTGCGACGAGCGCCGTGAACGCAATAAAGCTGATCACGGTGAACGCCAAGGAATTCAGAAACTGCATGCATTTCTCCCCTTCTTCTTATTTTTCTTTCCTTTATCCTGAGGGAAGTCACTGTATGGTCCCCACGATATTGCCACACAGTATTTTGGTTGCGGGCGCGCGCACGCATACCGCCAAAAAAACAGACCGCCAGTTTTCACCGATGATCTATGGGTATGTATGGACAAATCCACAACTTCTCCCTCTGTCCGTTATATATTGTAGCACCAAGTTCCAATATAATCAAAACTTTTTTAACACTTAACCACTACTTTGTCTGATTGCACATAATTCTTTTTTGTATTTTATGCGATACGTACTAATTTTTATCAATTTCGGCAGACAAATGCTCA
Organism: Candidatus Agathobaculum merdavium; assembly: GCA_019115615.1. GTDB lineage: Bacteria > Bacillota > Clostridia > Oscillospirales > Butyricicoccaceae > Agathobaculum > Agathobaculum merdavium. The sequence goes on from DXDE01000122.1 coordinate 2,221, forward strand.
TTTTACTCCAAAATGCACAATTCTCCTACCTTTTTGCTATCCAAACCTTGAACAACAAAATCCCGCGCGGTGTATATCACACACTGCGCGGATCTTTCTTTTACGGCTCATACCATGAGTCAATCCGTTTTTTGGCATCAAACAGATGAGCATACTGAGCCTGCTTATATATATCCAATTTTTCCTGTTCCACGTTTTCTGTGCTCTGCCAGACGCCGTCCGTTAACTGGCATCCATTACGATTGAGTAACGGCACCTCTTCCCGTACAGCCAGCCGCAGCTGGTCATAGCCGGAGGTTGAGCAGCCCAGCACATCGAGCGCATAGGCAGCCAAGTAATTGGCGCTGAGCTTGACATCCTGTGCGCTGCCAATATCATAGTTGGCCCAAATCAGGAACGGTGTAGCCATCTTCTTTTCTGTCCGCTCAATGCTGTCGGTAATGCCGGCGTCGTTGAGCAGCGAGTCAAAGAATGCGCTTGGCACATTGGGCTGATGGTCGCCAAAAAAGACGATCGCCGTCGGTTCATCCACCGATGAGAAATAGGTAATCAGTTCCTCCAACGCCTCATCGCTGCGCTTTACCAGCGACAAATACTCATCCACTTCAGGATATTTGCCTTCGTACTCCCCTGTCAGATGGACCGTCTGCTCAAAGTTATCTGTTTCATCGGGGATATATCCGCCATGGTTCTGCATGGTCACATTGAACATGAACAGCGGCGCATCCGGATTCTTATACTTGTAGACCTCAATAATCTTATTGTAGTCCGCACTGTCGCTGATATAGCTGCGAATCCGTTCCGTATCATCTTCTCCGAAATCATCTTCGTACAGCTGCTCAGCAAAACCAAAACGCTCATACACCTGCTGACGGTTCCACGAAGTCGCACGATACGGATGCAGCGACACCGTTTGATATCCCTGCTCCGCAAGGCCGGACACCATCACCGGCAGCGCATTTTTGACATACATCTGATAGGGCGAAGCGCCATACGGCAAAAAGGCCGTCGTATCCCCTGTAAGTACCTCAAATTCGGTTGTCGCCGTGCCGCCGCCAAAGGTCGAGACATACAGATCACCTGTAACGGTGTTTTCCTGCCCAGCCAATGAACGCAGGAAGGGCATATAATCCTCATTTGTCGTAAAATCACCGACCTGCTGCAAATCGGCAAATGACTCGTTCATGATCATAATGATGTTGGGCTGAACCGTCCCCTGCTCGCCCTGATACTGTTCGGCGATCTGTGCAAGCCCTTCCGCAGAATATCCGGACGGCTGCTCGACAATCGCATTCCCCGCCGTGCGGCAGAAGTAATGCCATTCACTGTATTCCAAATTCCCCTGCCAGAAGCCGAAGCTGTTGCCAACGAGTTTCAGGCCGTACAGCCAGCAGCACAGCAGCAGCGAGCAGCCAATAAACTGCCAGCGGCGCGGGGTCGGCGGACGTTTGATGCGGCAGACTGCAACGCAGAACGCAACTGCTACCACCAGCGTAATCAGCACGCTGCGCTCGAGCGGCACCGAATAGTTTGCGGCCACATTCTTGGCCGTGCCGATTGCAAACAAATCGCTGAACAGCACTGGCGTGCCGCGGAATACCGTCACATAGTGGTCAACCAGCGCATACAGCATGGTCAGCCCCATACCGATGCAAGTGGTCAGGCGGATGCTGCCGACAAAGACATAGACCAGCCCAAAGACCGCCGCATGATAGACATAGCCCTGCCAGATCTGCGCATTGCCAATGATGATGCCGCCCTTGACCACATATTCGGTCAGGATCAACGCGAACGACGTGGCGGACAGCAGCACCAGAACGTCATGCAGCAGCAGTTCGGGGCCTGTCGCGCGGCGGCGCGACCGCAAAATGAGCGGCAGGCCGGTCACGATGCCCAGCGCACGCTGGCTGGCCGGCCTGTAATGGATTGTGCCCATGCGCAGCAGATAATAGGCTGCGTAAAACAGGAGCAGCGCCAGCATGATATCCAGCAGCCAACCAAAAACTTTCTTATATTTTTCCGGAACTTTACATTTCAGGCGCACGTTTTCCGTTCTCCTTTATCGCCATGCGGAAAAGCCGCCGCAGACCAGCCGCAGCGGCTTTTTTCGGTGGTTTTTATGCTTCCGCGTCCTTCTCCATGCGGGTGACTGCAATGGACAGGTCGTCCAGCTGCTTGTCGTCTACCACATCCGGGCAGGACATCATCAGGTCGGATGCATTCTGCACCTTGGGGAACGCAATCACGTCGCGGATCGAGTCCAGACCCGCCAGCAGCATGCACAGACGGTCAAGGCCGTAAGCAAGACCGCCATGCGGGGGTGCGCCGTACGAGAACGCCGTAATCAGGTGGCCGAACTGCTCCTTGGCGCGCTCCTCGGTGAAGCCGAGCGCCTCGAACATCTTGGTCTGCAGCTCCGGATCGTGGATACGGATCGAGCCGCCGCCCAGCTCGCAGCCGTTCAAAATGATATCATACGCCTTGGCGCGCACCTTGGCCGGGTCGGTATCCAGCAGCGGGATATCCTCGTCCATCGGCGCGGTGAACGGATGGTGCTTAGCGACCAGACGGTCCTCTTCCTCGCTGTACTCAAACTGCGGGAACTCGGTGACCCACAACAGCTTGAAGTCGTCCTTCTTTGCAAGACCGAGGCGCTTTGCCAGCTCGCAGCGCAGCGCGCCGAGCGATACCAGCGCAGTCTCCTCGGAAGCGTCCGCGACAACGAACAGCACGTCGTTTTCGTGCATGTCGGCGCGCTCCTTGATGGCCGCAATCTCCTCCTCGGTCAGGAACTTGGCAAAGGACGAGGTCATCGAGCCGTCGGCTGCGACCTTCATCCACGCAAGGCCCTTGGCACGGTAGGTCTTGACGAAATCGGCCAGCTTGTCGATCTCCTTGCGCGGGAACTTGTCCGCATAGCCGTTGATATTAATCAGACGCACGGTGCCGCCTGCTTCGACCGCGCCCTTGAACACGCCGAAGCCGCAGTTTGCCGCGATATCCGAAATATCCTTGATCTCAAAGCCGAAACGGGTGTCCGGCTTGTCCGAACCGAAGCGATCCATCGCCTCGCGCCAGGTCAGGCGCGGCAGCGGCAGCTGGATGTCAACGTCCAGCACCTCCTTGAACACGCGCTTGAGGAAGCCCTCGTTGACCGCAATCACGTCGTCCTGCTCAACGAAGCTCATCTCAAGGTCGATCTGGGTGAACTCGGGCTGACGGTCAGCGCGCAGATCCTCGTCGCGGAAGCAGCGGGTAATCTGGATATAGCGGTCCATACCCGCCAGCATGAGCAGCTGCTTGTACTGCTGCGGGGACTGCGGCAGCGCATAGAACTTGCCCGGATGCACACGGGACGGCACGAGGTAGTCGCGCGCGCCCTCCGGCGTGGACTTGGTCAGCATCGGGGTCTCGATTTCAATGAAGCCCTGCTCATCAAAGTAGTTGCGGGCCACCTGCGTGACGCGGTGGCGCAGCATCATATTGCGCTGCATAGACGGACGGCGCAGATCAAGGTAGCGATACTTGAGGCGTACCTGATCGCCGACTTCCTTGCTGTCATCGATCTCAAACGGCGTCGTCTCCGCCTTAGACAGGATGCGGATATCCTCCGCAATGATCTCTACCTCACCGGTCGGCATCTTCTTATTGATTGCGGCTTCGTCGCGCGCAACCAGCTTGCCGCGCACGGAAACGACAAACTCCGTGCGGCAGGTAAACGCGATATTAAACAGGTCGGCATTGACCGACTTGTCAAACGTGCACTGCACGATACCCGCGCGGTCGCGCACCAGCAGGAACAGAACGCCGCCGTTATCGCGCACGCGGTCGACCCAGCCGTTGACCGTAACTTCCTTGCCCGCGTCGGCAAGGCGCAGATCGCCGCACATATGCGTGCGCTTCATGCCCGCGATGGATGTGTTATTCATGTTTATCAGTCCTTATTATCTATTTTTTCTTGTTTTAATGCAGGGGAAATCTCCGTCAAATAGATGAGCACAGCAAACAGTAGACCGCAGATCAGGGTTACATACCCGAAAATCACGAAACGGATTATCCACCAAATAGCCGAACTTAGCATACATAGGATACTGGCGAGAAATTTAGTACAGTTCCAGATAAAACGCTTATTTTCTTCCATAGCCGTTTCCCCTACCTAAATATTTACTTATCGCAGATGACCTTGCCCTGATTTTTTGCGGCAAGACCGTCCCGGATACGGGTGATGGCGTCCGCAAGCGGCACCTTGACCTGCTCGCCGGAATCCATATCCTTGACCGCAACCACATTTTCCTTGATTTCATCCTCACCGAGGAAGATAGCATACGGAATGCCCAGCTTATCCGCATAGCCAATCTTGTGCTTGAACTTCTTCTGCTCACTGTACAGCTGTGTGCGGATACCCGCTTCGCGCAGAGAAGTTGCCAGCGCGATCGCCGCGCCCATATCGTCGGTCATCGGCAGAATGAGCACATCGGCGGGCGCCTTGTTCATGCTGTCGTTCAGATAGCCCTGCTCGCCCAGAACATAGAACAGGCGGGTCAGACCGATCGAGATGCCGACACCCGGCAGCTGCTTATCGGTATAGTACTCCGCGAGGTTATCGTACCGGCCACCCGAACAGATCGAGCCGATCTCCGGATGGTCGAGCATCGCCGTCTCATACACCGTGCCGGTGTAATAATCCAAACCGCGCGCAATCGTCAAATCAATCTCAAAATGATCGTCCGGCACACCGAAGGCCGTCATGTACTGCGCGACTGTGCGCAACTCGTCCGCACCCTGATCGAACACCTCGTTCTTACCCTTATAGCTCTCGAGCGCCGCGAGGATACCCTCGGTGCCGCCCGGCGTTTCGATGAACGCCAGCAGTTCATCCGCGGTTTCAGCGGCAACGCCAAAGTCCTCAACCAGAATGGTCTTGACCTTGTCCGCACCGATCTTCTCCAGCTTGTCGATCGTGCGCATCACATCGCCCGCCTGCTCGGTCAGGCCGAGGATTGCAAAAAAGCCGTTTAACACCTTGCGGTTATTGATGCGGATCTTGAAGCGCTCGAGGCCGAGCGAGGTAAAGGTCTTGTAGATGATGCTCGGTACCTCAGCTTCGTTAATGATGTCCAGCTTACCGTCGCCAATGACGTCGATATCTGCCTGATAGAACTCACGGAAGCGGCCGCGCTGCGCGCGCTCGCCGCGGTACACCTTGCCGATCTGGAAGCGGCGGAACGGGAACGTCAGCTCACCGTAATGCTGCGCGACGTACTTTGCCAGCGGCACGGTCAGGTCAAAGCGCAGCGACAGGTCGCTGTCGCCCTTGGTGAAGCGATAGATCTGCTTTTCAGTCTCGCCGCCGCCCTTGGCCAGCAGTACCTCGGAGGACTCGATCAGCGGCGTGTCCAGCGGGTAAAAGCCATACAGGCCGTAAGTCTCGCGCAGCACCTGCATGATGCGCTCCATCTGCACCTGCGGCGCGGGCAGCAGTTCCATAAAGCCGGATAGGGTTCTGGGTTTTACTTTTTCCATGTTTTTTGATTCTCCTCAAGACAGACGATTGCACCGAATAGGCCAAAGCCGCCCATCCGGTGCATCCTGTGCTGTCTGTTATTTTTTATTCTTGGGGTTGACAATATTACGCCAATCCAGATCGCCGCGGTCGAGGCCAAGGATGAGCATTTCGGCCGTCGCCGAGTTGGTAGCGATCGGGATATTATGCATATCACAAAGCCGTGCAATCGCGTGCACATCCGGTTCGTACTGAGAATTGGACATCGGATCGCGGAAAAACAGGACAAGGTCGATCTCGTTATATGCAACACGCGACGCAATCTGTTCCTCGCCGCCCTGCATGCCCGCCAGACACTTGTCGATCTTCAGCCCCGTCGCTTCCTCGACGAACTTACCGGTTGTACCGGTCGCACAGATATTGTGTTTTGCCAGAATGCCGCAATATGCCATACAGAACTGAACCATCAGTTCCTTTTTACGGTCGTGCGCAATCAGCGCTATGTTCATGCCCGGAACATCCCCTTTCATCTACCACGTATCTTGCTGACTCCACTCTCGTTGCTGTGACTGACGCTGTCCGCCTCCGAACAGCGCCGCAGGAAGATGCTATGTTTGTGCTTTGCCGCCGGTTCAGAGGCGAACCAACGGCACCCGCTCGCCGTCCAGACGGCGGGCAATGTTCTGAAAGGCGCGGGACGCGCCCGTCTGCTTGACTGCCAGAATACTTTTTCCGCTGTTGCCGCACGAGATAAGGTCCTCATCCTCGGGCACAACGCCCAAAAGCGGCAAACCGGTCTCATCCATTGCGTCGTCGATATTGCCGGACTTGCCGCGGCAGATCAGCTGCGGCCGGACGCGGTTGAGCACCATGCGGATACGCTGGATACAGTACTCCTCCTCCAGCTTGCGCGCGCATCGCTCCGCGCCGCGCACGCTGGCTCGGTCCGTCGCGGTGACGACAGCCGCCTGTGTGGCAATATGCGCCAGAAATGACAGCTCCGCCGGCAGGCCCGCCGGCCCATCGATTATCAGATAATCGAACCCGGCCTCCTCGGCCTGCACCGCCAGCTGCTCCATACCGCGCTCACTCAGCGCGGGCAGCGCGACCGGGGCTGTTAATAAGTACAGCGTCTGATACTCCGGATGCCGCGCCATGGCATCACCGAGCGGCACAGCACCGCCCGCCACGTCAGCGAAGGAATAGACCACCCTGTCCGACATGCCCAGCACAATATCCAGATTCCGAAGGCCGCAGTCGCCGTCGATCAAGAGCACGCGGTGGCCGTTTTTCGCCAGCGCTGCGCCCACGCCCGCCGTAAAGGAGGTTTTCCCTGTGCCGCCCTTACCGGACGCAACCAGAATCACCTTCAACATACCGCCTCCGAAAAAGAAAACTTATATATTGTATTATAAACCAGCAAGCGCCAATTTACAAGCGTCTGTGCAAACTTTTTATTGCACTGAAAGAATCCATCAAGGTACCATAGTGTTTTCCGTCTGCACGGACTCAACCGTATCCGGCTCCTCCTCAGCGAAATACGCATCGAGGATATCGCGCACGATCGGTGCAACCGACGAACCGTGGCCCGCGCCCTCACCGACCACGCAGATGACGATTTCAGGATCATCGAACGGCGCAAAGGCGACGAACAGGCCGTTGGTGTACTCGATTGTCACGCCGTCCTTGTATTCGGTCATTTCCGCCGAACCGGTCTTGCCGCCGACCTTGATCGGATAATCCGCAAAGGTGGTCGCGGCGGTACCGCCCTCGGCGGTAACCTCGCTCATGCCCTGCATGACCAGATCGCGCGTCGCGTCGGAAAACTCGATCGTGCCAATCACCTCAGGCGTGGAATCCTCGACCACATCCGAGTAGTCATACGTCTTGATATTCTTGACCAGTGTCGGCTTGTACAGCGTGCCGCCGTTAACAACCGCCGCCATATAGTTTGCCATCTGCAGGGGGGTGAACAGGTTGTCCGACTGGCCGATCGCAGCGTTGACATCGTCACCGCCCTGCCACTCGCGCAGATACGGGTTGGTCTTGCGGTTCTCGTCACGCTCGGCCGGGCCGGCGGCCTGACCGGCACGCTCGCCGATCTCAATACCAGTCACATTGCCGAGGCCGAAGCGGTCGCACCAGTCCTGCAGATGCGCGCCGGTCAGCTCCTTGCCGACGTTATAGAAGAATACGTTGCACGAATATTTGATTGCCTGCGTAACGTCCAGTGTCATCGGCTGGTCGTGGTTGCTGCAGGTAAAGGTCGAGCCGCCGTACTCAAACTTGCCGTCGCAGGTATAGGTAGTATTGGCATCGATGATGCCTTCCTCGAGCGCTGCGATCGCGGTCAGCACCTTGAAGGTCGAACCGGGCGCATACAAACCGCTGGTGGCGCGGTTAAGCTCCGGACTGCGCTCGTTATTGGCACGCGCCGTTGCCACATCGTCCTGATAATAGTCCTCCAGGCTGAATGTCGGATAGGACGCCATGACCAGCACCTCACCCGTGTTCGGGTCGACTGCTACCGCCGCACCGCCGCGACCATAGTCAGACAGGTAATTGGCCAGCGATTTCTCTGCCACTTCCTGCAATTCAAGGTCGAGCGTCGTGATGACATTATCGCCCGGCTCGGGCGCATAGGAGTTCGTGTGATCGGTGACGCTGTCGCCGCCGAGATCGGTTTCAACCGTGCGCGAACCAGCCGTGCCGTGCAGGTATTCTTCAAGCGCGGCTTCCAAGCCGCTCTTGCCGATCGTATCACTCATAGTATAGCCCTCTTTTTCGCTGTAAGGGCCGCCGTTGTCCGTGCCATTCCACTCATCGGCATACATCTGGCCGACCGTGCCGAGCACATGCGCGGCGTAGGTCGTGTTATACTTGCGCACGGCCTCACTCTGCACATCGACGCCCGCATACTGCTGGTGATGCTCCTTGATATAGGCGATCAGGTCCATCGACACGTTTTCGGCCAGCGTAAAGGTCGCATTATTGCTGAAGCTGACGCGCCGCATGCTGTAATACAGGCCGACAAGCGTACGCACGTCCGCATCGGACAGGCCGGTCGGCATGCCGAGGCTTTCCTCCATATAGGCGCGCATCGCGTTGATAAACTCAGTAGCCGAGACAAGCGTCGTTGCGTCGATCGACGAAACCTGATCGATCTTGTTCCCGTCCGCGTCATACTGGGGATCGGACTCGTTAGCGGCATTCGCCGCATCCTTAGCCTGCTTGACCGCTTCGAGGCCGAGCGTGCTCGCGCTTTCCTTAATATAGGTGGACAGCGCGGTGCGCTCCGAATCCCCTTCCGCGCCAATGTATTCATAAGGCGCGGTGTCCGTGATCGGCAGCGTATCACACAGCGTTGCGCCGCTCTCCTCCTCCGTTTCAGACGCGGACGAGGTTTCACTATCGCTGCTGTCGGTATCGGCAGACGCGGTATCGTCCGTACCTCCCTGATCCGCCTTGACGCGGTTGGCCAGATCGAGCAGCGTGGTAAAACGGTCCTCATTGTCCTCCCAAAACGAGGAATAAATCAGGACAAGCGAGAAGCCGGTCTGGTTGGTGACCATCGGGCGGCCGTAACGGTCGAGGATCTCGCCGCGGGCGGCGGAGACCGTCGACGTAGTGGTCAGGAAGCTGGCCGAACGGTGCAGGTAGCTTTCTCCGTTGATAACCTGCAGCTGGATCAACTGCCCGCCTGCAAGCGAAACACACAGCAGCAGCAGGCAGCCCAGCGCGAGCAAACGACGCAGTAGTTGGTTTTTATTTACCATAGGGGTTCCTCTCTTCGGGTCTACGGGGCCTCATCGGCTGGAAAAGCGCCTGCTGATCTTCTGCATCGGCAGATAGATGACAAAACAGAACAGGCAGGCCAGCAGCGTACCGCCGATAATCTGACGCAGCACAAGCAGGAAAGATGCGCCGGTCTGCGGCAACAGATAGGCAAAATAACGCACGAGGCCGAGCACGACCATTTCAAAAGCGGTCATCAGCACCATGGAAACATAGCTGCCGCTCAGCGTCAGACGGCTCATTTCGCCTGCGATGAAGCCAAAAATCAGGAAAAACAACGGGTAAAGCCCGTCTATTCCGATAAATCCAAGATCGTAAAACAGGCCGACGGTCACGCCGAGGATCACGCCCTCGACCGGACCATCCAGCAGCGCCGCGGCGACAACCAGCGCGGGCAGCAGGTCCAGATGGTAGCCGCGAATCGACCACGTCCCATATACACCGGACTGCAGCGCATAAATGAGCAGCGCAAACAGGATGTACAGCACGACCTTAGGAATGGATACATATTCTCTCTGCATGGGCTCACTCCGTCGTATCGGTAAAATCGGTGACGATGGACACGCTCGAAACCGTATCCACATCGACAAACGGCTTGATCACCGCGTAATAGGAAATACCGTTCTCCTCAGGCAGCACGCTCTCGACCGTGCCGATCATCACGCCCTTGGGGAACAGGCCGCCGCGTCCCGAGGTCTCCACCGTGTCGCCGATAACGACGCTCGCGTCCTCGGTCAGGTAGGACAGGCGCAGGTTGCCGTCCGCCATCAGGTCATAATTGCCTTCGGCAATCGCGGTCTCGCGCGTACGGGTAATCAGCGCGCCGCACTGCATTTCCACATCGATCACCGTCGTGATCTCGCAGGTATTCGAATAAACTTCGCTGACATAGCCGACCATACCATCGACCGTGATGACCAGATCGCCTTCTTCCACGCCGTGCGACGAGCCTTTATCAAGGCTGAGCGTCATCGCCCAGTCGCCCGGGTTGCGCGCAATAACCTCCGCGTTGATGGTTGTCAGGTCGCGGCTGCGCTCAGGCTGGCCGGCCGCCGCGCGCAGCTGTGCATTTTCCTCGAGCGCCAGCTCCGCGTCGCGCACGGTCTGCTCCATGTCGCGGATCTGCTTTTTCAGTTCCTCGTTTTCCGCCTTGAGTTCGTCAAACTCCGTGAAATAACCGAGACCTTTTCCGAACGCGCCCGAAATACCGCCCACCAGCCGCTGCACGGGCGTGGTCACAAAGTTGACCACCCGCGTCACCGGCGAAGGGTTGCCCGTCACGCCGCTGTACAGCGCGGAAAGCAGGCACAGCGCGATCACGATCGCAATGCCGACGAAAAAGCGCGACCCCACTCTGTTACGTCTTCGCAAAAACCCTATACTCCTTTCGCTATCCCAAAAGCGTCCTTACGCCTGCTGCGCAAGCTCGCGCAGCAGCACATGCAGCCCTGCCACCGGCAGGCCCATGACGCTGTAATAATCGCCTGAAATGCCCTCGACCAGCAGCGCGCCATGACCCTGTATGCCATACGCGCCCGCCTTGTCGAGCGGCTCGCCCGTTGCCAGATAGGCTTCGAGCTCATCATCCTCAAAATCCCGGAAGGTCACGCGCGTACGGGTGCACAGCGTGCGCGCCGCGCCGCCGGGCGGCAGCACGGCAAGACCGGTCAGCACCTCGTGCGTGCGGCCGCGCAAGCGGCGCAGCATGTCGGCCGCCTGCTTTTCGTCCGCGGGCTTGCCCAGCGGCAGCCCGTCGATCGTGACCATCGTATCCGACCCGATGCACACGGCATCCGGGTGGATGCGCTGCGCCGCCTGCGCCTTCAAAACGGACAGACGCACAACCTCGTCCGCCAGCGGCGCACCTTCGCGCAGCGTTTCGTCCGCGTTCACCGGGCAGACGGTAAAATCTTCGGTAATCAGCGCCAGTAATTCTCGCCTGCGCGGCGAACCGGACGCCAGTACAAGCCTCATTATTCGACTCCTCTTTTATACAGTCCGTTGGTAAATTCCCCGTCAAGGGGCGCGCCCTCCATGAAGGCGCACGCGATGCGCGCGCACTCATCGGGCGTTTCGGTCGTAAACAGCAGCCGCGCGGTCTGCACGCCCAGCGGGCGCACGTCCTCGCGCAGGCACAGCGCACGGTTGCCCAAAAGCGTATTGCGGCAGCCGTATTCCGGCAGCAGCGCAAAGCGCTCGCCGCGGCGGTCAGTCAGGTAGGTGACACCATTCTGGCAGGCACACTTGCCGCCGTGCTGCCGGCGGATCGCGCAGTTTTCAAAAATCATCAGCGGCAGGTGGCCGTAGACGATCATTTCGGTCTCCAGCGGCCCGCGCATATCGCGGATCTGCGCCAGACGCGCCTCGAACGACAGCGTCTGCCGCTGTACGCCCATTTCGGCCAGCGCGTGCAGCGTTTTGCTGTTAAACGCGTTCAGGCCGAAGTCACCGCGCACAGTAAAGCCCAGCCGGCGCGCCATTGCAATCTGGCCGAGGTTGCCCGCCAGCACAACACGCGTGCCGCGGCTCATCGCCTCGCCCAGCAGCATTTCGATCTTGCCCTGCTCCTCGTCGGAAAAGACGCGCGGCAAAATGACCGGCAGGCCGGTCTGCACCGCCACATCGAGCGGCACATAGATGGTCTCCAGCCCCAGCCCGCGCAGCGCATCCGCCTGTTCGCGGGTGCGTACGGACGCGGTGTAGCCATGGAAACCGGTGCGCGGACGGTTGTCGTCATCGCGCGCCAGCATCGGCCCGTCCAGCCAGTCGCGGGACGGCGGCGTCGCCCGCTTGGCAAGCAGCAACGCGAGCGCATCGCGCCGCATGGCGTTGACCGTCGAGGCAGGGATCGCAAGGCCGTCCGCAATCTCGATGCGCAGATGGTTGACATAAAACGGCGTACCGCCCGTCTTGCGCAGGGATTTTTCCACCATTTCGGGCGTAGTCGGTCGGGTACGCGCCCGCTCGACCGCCGCGGCGGACGAAACGCCGTCCGCGCTCAGCACCGCGCCCGTATCCTCGCGCGCGGTAAAGCACAGCGAGACCGGCACGAGCGGCGCTTCCTTGCCCTCGGCAAAGCGGCGCGCGGCTTCGTCATATAGTGATTGTACCTCATGCAGCGGCACATCGGTCTTGGTGCCGAACATGCCGTCGCCCTTTTTGCCGGTGTAGTAGCCATCGGTAAAGCCGTCGCGCGAAAAGACGCGCCGCAGTGTGTCGCGCTCCTCGGGCGTGGGGCCGCGATGCTCGCGCAGCAGGTCGGCATAGATTTTGGTGACGATCGCGGTGTATTCCGGCCGCTTCATGCGCCCTTCGATCTTGAGCGAGGACACGCCGAGGTCAGCCAGTTCGGCCACATGGCCGGCGAGCGCCAGATCTTTCAGCGACAGCGGATAGCCGCCGCTGTACGGCAGACGGCAGGGCTGTGCGCACAGGCCGCGGTTGCCCGAGCGCTGCCCGATCACCGCGGACAGATAGCACTGTCCGGAATAGCACATGCACAGCGCGCCGTGCACAAATACTTCGGTCTCGACGCCTGCCTTTTCGGTAATCAGGCGCACCTCGTCCCGCGTGCACTCACGGCTGAGCACCACGCGCGAAAAACCGAGGTCGCGGGCCTGCCGCGCCCCGTCGAGTGTATGAATCGTCATCTGGGTCGAGGCATGCAGCGCAAAATCCGGCGCATGCGCATGGATCAGCCGCGCAAGACCGAGGTCCTGCACGATCAGTGCGTCCGCACCCGCTTCATACAGGAATTTCGCATCCGCGAGCGCCGCGTCCAACTCGCGGTCGCCCGCGAGGATATTGAGCGTGATATTGGTTTTGACGTTCCGCGCGCGGCAGTACGCAATCGCGTCCGCCATCTCGTCAGCCGTAAAGCCCTGCGCATTCCGGCGCGCATTGAATGTGCCGAAGCCCATATACACCGCGCCCGCGCCCGACTGAACAGCCGCGCGCACGCCCTCGGGCGACCCCGCCGGGGCAAGCAGTTCTACCTTGCTCATTTATGACGGTTCCCCGGATGGTTTGCGCTGTTGCGGTTGACCTGCTGCCGCAGGGCGGTGTTTTCCGCCTCAAGCGCGCGGCACTTGGCCTCAGCCGCTTCGGCCGCGGTTTTCGCCTTGATGTATTCATCGGCGAGGTTGACCGTCGCCAGCGCCAGCGCGCGCGTCGACGCAAACGCGGTCGAGCCGCCGCACTCGACGACCGTCTGCTGCGCCAGTTCGGCGACCTCGTTCATATATTCGACCGTTTCGTCCGCCAGCATGGTATACTGCTGTCCGGCGATCTGTATGGTCACACGGTTTGCCATGCAAATCCTTCCTTTCGCAAAAAAGTCGATGAAAAGGCATAATTTGATAAAATATAGTATACCACAACCCATCCCCTTTTGGAACAAAAAATCTGTGCAAAGATGCGACTGCGGCACGTATTTTTTTGTACAAAGCGATACCGCCCGCGGATTTGTAAAAGATTTTTGTTTTCCTTGTACGTCGCGCTTTACTGTGCTACAATAAGGCTGAATCATTCCGCCCGGACGGCCGGGCAGACAACAGGTGAGAATTATGCTGCATATCAACGAGGTCCGCCGCATCGTCGTCAAGGTGGGTACCTCGACGCTGACATACGAAAACGGAAAGCTCAACATCCGCCGCATCGAACACCTTGTGCGCACGATCGGCGACCTGCAGAACCGCGGGTACGACATGGTGCTGGTTTCGTCCGGCGCGGTGGGCGTGGGCGCGGCCAAGCTTGGATTGGGTGGACGCCCGCGCGAACTGGCCATGAAGCAGGCCGCCGCTGCGGTCGGCCAGTGCGAACTGATGCACATTTACGATAAAATGTTCCTTGAATACGGCATCAATGTCGCGCAAATCCTGCTGACACGCGAAAACATCATCGACGACGACCAGCGCGAAAATATCCACAACACCTTCACCGCACTCATGCGCATGGGCGTTGTGCCGATCGTCAACGAAAACGATACGGTTGCAACCGCCGAGCTGAAACACATCGAAAACTTCGGCGATAACGACACGCTCAGCGCGGTCGTGGCGCGCATGTGTGAGGCCGACCTGCTCGTCATTTTCTCGGATATTGACGGGCTGTATGACTCCGACCCCCGCAAAAACCCACAGGCCAAGCTGATCGGGCATGTGCCCAAGATCGACGCCAAGGTCCGCCGCATGGCGGGCGGCGCGGGTTCGGCGCACGGCACGGGCGGCATGGCCACCAAGATTACGGCCGCCGAACTGTGCATGGACGCCGGCATCCCAATGCTGGTCGCCAACGGGGATAGGGATGATATTCTATATGACATTGTAGACGGCAAGCCGGTCGGCACGCTGTTTGCACGGGAGGAGGACCGCTGATGACAAAACTTCATTTCCATCGTCTGACCGATGTCCTTTGCGGCACGGGCACGCGCCTGTTTACCAAAGCGCAAATCATCGCTGCATTTATCGGCGCGGTTGTCGGCGCGTTTCTCGGTGTGCAGGCCTATTATCACGGCTGGCTGGGCTAACGCCCCTATTCTGATATCAAACGAGGTGAAAGCCCATGCGGCAACTACAAGAAATTGCCGAGGCGGCGCGCCGCGTCAAGCACGCGGTGGCAAAGCTCGGCACAAACGATAAAAACCGCGGCCTGTGCGCCATTGCGGACGCGCTGACCGCCCACGCGGACGAGATCATCGCCGCCAATCAGATCGACATCGAAAACGGCCGC
This sequence comes from Candidatus Agathobaculum merdavium, assembly GCA_019115615.1. Taxonomy (GTDB): domain Bacteria; phylum Bacillota; class Clostridia; order Oscillospirales; family Butyricicoccaceae; genus Agathobaculum; species Agathobaculum merdavium. Next base: position 17,246 of record DXDE01000122.1, read on the forward strand.
GCAAACGGTCTGTCCGACGGCCTGATTGACCGCCTGATGCTGGACAAGAAACGCATCGAGGGCATCGCGGAGGGCTGCCGACAGGTCGCTGCCCTGCCAGACCCGGTCGGTGAGGTGCTCGGCATGAGCCGCCGCCCGAACGGTCTTGCCATCGGCCGCAAGCGCGTGCCGATGGGCGTGATCGGCATTATTTATGAGGCACGCCCGAATGTCACGGTGGACGCAGCCGCGCTGTGCTTCAAGGCAGGTTCCGCCTGCATCCTGCGCGGCGGCAAAGAAGCGTTCCACTCCTCGATGTGCCTGACAAACCTGATGCGCGGCGCGCTCGAGGCCGAAGGGCTTCCCGCGGACGCGATCAATCTGGTCGAGGATACCTCGCGCGACAGCGCCAACCAGATGATGAAGATGAACGGCTATCTGGATGTGCTCATCCCGCGCGGCGGCGCGGGGCTGATCCGCGCGGTTGTGCAGAACGCGACCGTCCCGGTCATCGAAACCGGCACAGGCAACTGCCACGTCTATGTCGATGCGTCAGCCGACCTCGACATGGCGCAGAAAATCCTCGTCAACGCTAAATGCCAGCGGCCGAGCGTGTGCAACGCCGCAGAAAGCCTGCTGGTGCATAAGGACGTGGCGGCGGACTTCCTGCCGATGGCGGCAGCCGGTCTTGCACCCGACGGCGTCGTGCTGCACGGATGCCCGCGCACAATGGAGATCCTCGGCGACGCAGTACAGCCCGCGACCGATGAGGACTACGGCCGCGAATACCTCGGCTATGAGATCTCCTGCAAGGTGGTTGACAGCCTCGACGAGGCCATCGACCACATCAACACCTACAACACCGGCCACTCCGAGTGCATCGTCACGCGCGACTATGATGCCTCGCAGCGGTTCCTCGACGAGGTGGACGCCGCGGCGGTCTATGTCAACGCCTCCACCCGCTTTACAGACGGCTTTGAATTCGGTTTCGGCGCGGAAATCGGCATCTCCACCCAGAAGCTGCACGCGCGCGGCCCGATGGGTCTGACCGAGCTGACCACCACCAAATTTATCATTTATGGAAACGGACAGGTGCGATAATGAACAAAACCATGGAGAAGGAGTACAAATGGCGTGCGACGGAAGACATACTGGGGCAGGCGCTTTTGTGGGCCTCCTCCTGTATCGGCAGCCAGAGCCGCATTGTGCATATGCAGTCGCGGTACTTTGATACCGCGGACGGGCTGCTGCGTGAGCAGCAGGCTGCACTGCGCCTGCGCAAAGAGAACAACACCAGCGTCTGCTGTCTCAAGCTGCGCAACGAAAACACGCCCGACGGCCTGCGCGCGCACGAGGAATACGAATGTCTTGCCCAGACGATCACCGAGGGGCTTGCCATCCTGCCTAAGCAGGGCGCGCCGCTGACGCTGTGCGCACAGGCACTCGCCGCCCCGCTCGAAGAGATCTGCACAGTCGATTTCCGCCGCTGCGCGGTGCTGATCCAGCAGGGCGACATGGTCTGCGAACTGGCGCTCGATCAAGGCACGATGCGGCACGGGGACAACAGCGCGCCGCTGTGCGAGATCGAACTGGAATACGTCGCGGGCAGCGAACAGTCCTTCCGCGAGTTGGCCGGCGAACTGGCCGAACAGCTTTCGCTCGTACCCGAGCCGGACAGCAAGCTTGTCCGCGCCATGCGCCTGTAAGGCAGATTGCAGGGCACATAAAAGGCAGCCGCATGAATGCGGCTGCCTTTTTCTGACTGTTTTTCGGAACATTCTGTACCGCAGGCGGCCTATATATCCGCGTTTTCCGGACCACCCAGCGCCTCCGGCAGACGATTCGGACAGCACACACGTATATAAAGCACACAAAATTGTGCAAAGCGGATATTTTTATGCAAATGCGCAATTCTCTCCCCGCGTTCTTGCAAAAATCGCCGTTTGCATGTATAATATACATGAATTTTGGGAGGGTAACTACACATGAACTTTGACAGCATCATCACGATCGCCGCGTTCGGCGTCTACCTGATCTTTATGATCTGTGTCGGTATGTACTTCATGGGCAAAAGCCGCACGACCAGCGAGTATTTCCTCGGCGGGCGCCAACTCGGCTCGTGGGTCACCTCGATGAGCGCACAGGCTTCGGACATGTCCGGCTGGCTGCTGATGGGCCTGCCCGGCGCAGCCTATCTGTCCGGCGTTTCGGCCGGCTGGATCGCCATCGGCCTTGCCGTCGGTACATATCTCAACTGGCTGCTGGTCGCCAAGCCCCTGCGCCAGTATACCAAGGTCGCGGATGACGCGATCACGCTTCCGCAGTTTTTCAAAAACCGCTTCCATGATGAAAGCGGCATGATTTCGGTCATTGCGGCAATTTTCATTCTGGTATTTTTCCTGTTTTATACCGCGTCCGGCTTTGTGTCCTGCGCCAAGCTGTTCTCCTCGGTGTTCGGCATCCCGTATATGGTTTCGCTGGTCATCGGCGCGGTCGTCGTTATTTCTTACACCTTCGCCGGCGGCTTCTTTGCCGTTTGCTGGACCGACTTTTTCCAGGGCATGCTGATGTTCTTCTGCGTCATCGCAGTGCCGAGCATCGCGATCAGCTCGCTTGGCGGCCCGTCCGACTTTTTCGCGCAGGTCGAGGCTTTCAACCCGAACTTCCTGAATATGTTCGTTGACGGCGCGACCGGTACGCCGTATACTGCGGTAGGCATCATTTCGCTGCTGGCGTGGGGCCTCGGCTACTTCGGCCAGCCGCACATCCTTGTCCGCTTTATGGGCATCGAATCCCCGAAAGCGATCAAGAAATCCCGCCGCATTGCGACCACTTGGGTATTGATCTCGCTGACGGCCGCCGTGCTGATCGGTATTTCCGGCCGTATGTTCCTCGGCGACGGCCTGCTGGTCACCGCGGGCAACGAGGAAACCATCTACATCAACATGGTAAGCCGTATCTTCCCGGTGTTCATCGCCGGCATCTTCCTGTCCGCGATCCTCGCGGCCATCATGTCCACCGCGGACAGCCAGCTGCTTGTCACCGCGTCCGCCATCACAGAGGACTTCTATCACAACAAGATCCGCCCGAACGCCAAGCCGGGCGAGCTGATGTGGGTCTCCCGCATCTGCGTCATTGTCGTCGCGCTGATCGCCGTGCTGATCGCGACCAACCAGAACAGCACCGTGCTCGGTCTGGTCGAATATGCCTGGGCTGGCTTCGGCTCGGCATTCGGCCCGCTGGTTCTTTGCTCGCTGTTCTGGCGCCGCACCAATAAGTACGGCGCGTACGCCGGCATCATCGTCGGCGGCGTGGTCGATCTGGTCTGGGCGCAGATGTCCGGCGGCGTGTTCGAGCTGTACGAGATCGTGCCCGGCTTTGTCTGCGGCCTGCTCGCCATCATCGTGGTCAGCCTGCTGACCCCCGCCCCGTCCAAGGAAGTCACCGATCAGTTTGACTCCTACCGCACCTGTGAGGAATAAATGAAACGCAAACTCCGCTCTATCCTGTGGCTGACTGCCGCAATCGTGCTCGCGCTGGGCGGGCTGTTCAAGGTATCCGACGAGCTTCTCCCCGCGCGGGAGCTGACGGCGGATACCGCCGTCCACTTCATCGACGTCGGTCAGGGCGACGCGGCGCTGCTGCTCTCGGGCGGGCAGGCCGTGCTGGTCGACGCAGGCACCGCGCAGAGCGCAGAAAGTCTTGTCAGCTACCTGCAGGAGCTGGGCGTAACTGAACTGTACGCCGCCATCGCCACCCATCCGCATGCCGACCACATCGGCGGCATGGCGCAGGTGATCGAGGCGTTCCCGGTCGAGCACTTCTATCTCGGCGCGGAGACGACCAACACCGCCACCTATGAGCGCATGCTTGACGCGCTGGAGGAGCGGGATGTGCCGGTTTCGGTGCCCACTCCCGGCGAGGAGCTTGTGTTCGATTCGGGCGCATCCGTGGCCTTCCTCGGCCCGGCGGACGACGTGCCTGCCGATAATCTCAACAACCGCTCGCTGATCTGCCTGTTCCGTGCAGGCGAACAGGACGTCCTGCTGATGGGGGACGCAGAAAGCGAAGCCGAACAGTCTCTGCTGGCGCATTATCCCTCGCTGCGCTGCGATATCCTTAAGGTCGGCCATCATGGCTCGTCCTCTTCCTCGTCCATTGAGTTTCTGCGCACGGTGCAGCCGTCTACCGCAGTCATTTCCTGCGGTGTGGACAATGATTACGGCCATCCGCACGAGGAAACTTTGGAAAACCTGTCCCTTGCGGGCGTGGATGACGTGCGTATCACCGCGCAAAGCGGCACGATCATTCTCCCGCTCAACCCTTCGTCATCAAGCAAGGAGAATGCTGCATGAAACAAAACGGTATTGTCGATCGCTTTGAAGGCGATATGGTAGTCGTCGAAATCGACGGCAAAATGGTCAATTTCCCCCGCGCTGACGCCCCCTCCATGCTGGCGGAAGGCATGGTCGTCGTGATCCGGGACGGCCGCATCGCGGAGATCGACCAGATCGAAACCCAACGCATCGAGGACGATATGCGCCGCCGCTTCGAGCGCATCCTCGGCAAGCAATCCGATGAGTAAACCCTAAAGGAAAGGCGAACAAACCCATGGAAAAGAAACCCTTTTTGACACTGGAGCAGGTGCAGGAGATCACCAAGACCTACCCCACCCCGTTCCATATCTATGATGAGAAGGCCATCCGTGAAAACGCGCGCAAGGTAAAGGCGGCGTTTGCGTGGAACCCCGGCTTCAAGGAGTATTTTGCGGTCAAGGCAACGCCCAACCCGCGTCTGGTACAGCTGCTGCACGAGGAAGGCTTTGGCTGCGACTGCTCGAGCTACACCGAGCTGCTGCTGAGCCGCGCCTGCGGCATCACCGGCCACGACATTATGTTCTCCTCCAATGTTACCCCGAACGAGGACTTCAAGCTGGCCAGCGACCTCGATGCGATCGTCAACTTCGACGATATCACCCATCTTGACTATTACGACAAGGTCGGCGAGTGGAAGGAGACCATGTCCTGCCGCTTCAACCCGGGCGGCGATTTCGTGCTGGAAAACGAGATCATGGATACCCCGCAGGAAGCCAAGTACGGCATGACCCGCGAGCAGCTGATCGAAGCGTTCAAGTATATGAAGGCCAAGGGCGTCAAGCACTTCGGCATCCATGCTTTCCTCGCCTCCAACACGGTTGCAAACGAGTATTACCCGGCGCTCGCCCGCATCCTGTTCAAGCTGGCGGTCGAGGTGCGCAAAGAAACCGGCGTGCACATCGCGTTCATCAACCTGTCCGGCGGCGTGGGCATCCCCTACAAGCCTTGGCAGGAGCCGAACGATATCATGGCTATCGGCGAAGGCGTGCGCCGCGCGTTTGAAGAAGTGCTGGTTCCGGCCGGCATGGGCGATATCTCGATTTACACCGAGATGGGCCGCTTCATCCTCGGGCCGTATGGCGCGCTGGTTGCCAAGTGCATCCACCACAAGCACACCTACAAGGAATACGCTGGTCTGGACGCGTGCGCGGCCAACCTGATGCGTCCGGCGATGTATGGCGCATACCATCACATCACCGTACTCGGCAAGGAAAACGCCCTGCATGACCGTACCTATGACGTAACCGGCGGCCTGTGTGAGAACAACGATAAGTTCGCCATCGACCGCAACCTGCCC